>CAZTSJ010000060.1:0-12863 GCA_964616875.1 uncultured Bordetella sp.
GTAGTCGGAGGCCATGGCTTCCTTTAGCGTCTTGGCGACCGACCCGACGCTGTAGTTGTCCACCGTCTTCATCCAGCCCACGCCAAGGCCCTGCATCGCGCGCTCCATGCCCATGTCCTGCGCCTTGTGCTCGCTGTGTTGCGGCGAGGAGGGCAGCTCCTGCGTGCCGGTCGCCGAGCTGTAGCCGTTCTTCATGATCACCAGGATGCCGTCATCCTTGTTGAACACCGCGTTCGCCACGCCGGAGGTGAGCCCGTTGTGCCAGAAGCCTCCGTCGCCCATGATCGTCACAGTCCGCTTGCCAAACATCGTGTTGACCGCCGAGTTCGAAGCCATGCCCAGCCCGTAGCCGAGCACGGTGTGGCCGATGTTGAACGGCGGCAGCGTGGCGAACGTGTGGCAACCGATGTCCGCGGAGATATGGAAGGCACCGGTCGTTTTCTCCGCGACTTTCATCGCCGCGAAGACCGGGCGCTCCGGACAGCCGACGCAGAAGCCGGGCGGGCGGGCGGGGACGGTGCCGAGCAATTCAGTGGCCCTTGTCTTCAAATTCCTTACTGCTTTGATTTCAACATCACGATTTAAAAACCTGCTGACTCCCGCCAGTACGACTTCGCCCGTGTACTCGCCCCCGAGCGGCAACATGTCCTTGCCGTGCACCTTGACCAGGTTGGCCTCGGCGCGGCGCAGCGCCGCCTGCACCGCGTCCTCGATGAACGCGGGCTGGCCTTCCTCGACCACCAGCACGCGCTTCTTGCCGGCGCAGAAGTCGACGATCTCTTCCGGAATCATCGGATAGGCGACGTTCATGCAATAGATCGGCACACGCGTGGCGCCAAAGGCGTCGGCGAGGCCCAGCAGCTGCAACGCGCGGATCACCGCGTTGTACATCCCGCCCTGGCACAGGATGCCGGTGTCGCGCATTTCCCCCGCCGAGTCTCCCGCGAACACTTCATTCAGCTTGTGTTGCTTGATGAAGGCAACGGCAGCGGGCCAGCGCACCTCGATCTTGTGCTTCTCCTGCGCGTAAGTGGCCGGCGGCAGGCTGATGCGGCCGAAGTCGAAGTCGGGTTCCGCGATGTGATTGTTCTTCGAGTGCTTCGAGCTCACATTCTTCTTCGTTACGAACGACCCATGCACGTGGCAGGCACGGATGCGCAGCTCGAGCAGGACCGGGGTATTGGAGGCTTCCGAGAGCTCGAAGCCTTTCTCCACCATCTCGACGATTTTCGGCAGGTTCGGGCGCGGGTCGAGCAGCCACATCTGCGACTTCATGGCGAAGGCATGGCTGCGCTCCTGAATGATGGAGGAGCCCTCGCCGTAGTCCTCCCCCAGCACCACTAGCGCGCCGCCGCGTACGCCGGCCGAGGAGAGATTGGAGAGCGCGTCGGAGGCCACGTTGGTCCCCACGGTGGACTTGAACGCCACCGCGCCGCGAATCGGGTAGTTGATCGATGCGCCGAGCATGGCCGCAGCCCCGGCCTCGCTGGCATTGGTCTCGACGTGCACGCCCAGGTCGTCGAGAATGTCGCGTGCGTCGTTCAGCACGTCCATCACGTGCGATACCGGCGCGCCCTGGTAGCCGCCGACATAGGCGACGCCGGACTGCAGCAGAGCCTTGGTCACCGCGAGGATGCCTTCGCCGTGGAAGGTCTCGCCTTCACCGAGCTTGAGCAGTTCCACTTCCTGCTTGAAGGAGCGTTCTATGGTCTTATCCGATCAGACTAGGCAGCCAAGTTGCGACCGCCGGCACGAAAAAAATGAGCGCGAGCACGGCCAGACTTATCAGTACGTACGGCCATACTGCCTGGTATATGTGGGCTATCGTCACCTCCGGCGGCGCTACGCCCTTCATGGTCATGAGCAGCAGGCCGTGCGGCGGCAGCAACAATCCGAGCTGCATGCAGATCAGGAACATGACGCCGAACCAGACCAGGTCGACGCCCATCTGCTGCACGATCGGCATGAAAATCGGCAGCGTGATAAGCATCATGCTGACCTGGTCGACAAAAATTCCAAGCAGGATCAGCACCAGCATCATGGCCGCGACCAATGCGGTCGGCGACAGTCCCTGGCCGGTGATTGCCGAAACCAGGCCGCTGGACGCGCCCGAAAAACTGAGAATCTGCGAGAACGTAGTGGCACCGACGATGATGAACAGGATCATGCCCGAGATCGCCATCGTGCCGCGCAGAGCGGCGAGCAGGTTGGCGCGCGTCAGCGCACGGTAGGCGAGGGCAAACGCAAAAGTCGCGAACGCGCCAATCGCCGCCGACTCCGTGGGCGTTGCCCAGCCAGCGACCATCGATGCCACTACCAGAGCGAAGATGCCGACCAGAGGGATCACGTACTGCAGGAACAGTCGGTACTTTTCCCATCCGCGGTAGACCGCGACGCTCGCCGCCGGTGCGAGCGCGGGTTCCAGCTTCACGCGCAGCACGATGTAGATCACGAAGATCACCGATAGGATCAGGCCGGGCGTCACGCCACCTACCAGGAGCTTGGAGATCGAAATGCCCGACAGGCTGCCCAGCAGCACTGTGAGGGCAGAGGGCGGGATCAGCATGTCCACGGCGCCGATAGCCATCACGGGCCCGGTCGCCATGGTCGGGTGGTACCCGCGAGCGAGCATCACCGGGACCATCAGGCTGCCGAGCATCGCGGTGGTGGCAATGGTCGAGCCCGAAATTGCCGAGAAAACCGTACCCGCGATCACGGCGACGACCGCGAGCCGCCCTGGAATCTGCCGCACCAGCCGCTCGATGCCGTCGATCACCTTTACTGCAAGGCCAGTATGGAAGAGAACTTCCCCCATCAGCACAAACAGAGGAATTGGCGTGAGAGCGAAGCTCGCCACCGAGGCCACCGCATTGCGCGTCAACTGCACCAGTCCCGCCTCGCCGCCCATCCAGAGCGCCGCTCCGGCGAGGTTTACCGCAAGGAAAGTGAACGCCACCGGCAGCCCGAGAAATAGCAGTAGCGTCGAGCCGCCGAGGAGCAACCAGGCCGCGAACTCCCAGTTCATCTCAGGATGCCGAGACCGCGTCTTCGCGCGGCGCGCGCGCGCCCAACCAGAGGCGCCGCGTGCGGAGCAGCACCTCCACTGCGAGCAGCGCGAACGCCACCGGCAGCGGGGCGAGTGTCCACCATTCGGGCAGCACCAGCGTCTTGATGGTGATTGAGCCCTGGGAGAAGCTTTCCCAGGTGGCTCGCGCACCATAAATCACGACGCAGACGCAGCAAGCGAAGGCAATCGCGTCCGACAGACATTCGCAAGCCCAGCCCACCGGCCTGGGCAGCACACGCAGCAGGATGTCGACGCGGATGTGCCTGCCTTGGCGCAGCAGCCACGGCGCGGCGAGCATCGTCAGCAGGTATAGCCCGGTTTCCGACAGTTCATTCGACCAGGCCAGGCCCTGCACGCTGGGGACCAGCGGGACGTTTCGCAGCAGCACGTCCAGGCAGATCATCAGAGTCATGGCCGCGATCAGGACGCAGGCACCGAGAGCGAATGCCTCCAGCAGCTTGCCCCAGGCACGGTCAATCCGTTCCAATGGCTACTTCTTCGTGAACAGCTTCTGCATCTGGGCGCCGTGCTGCGGCGAGAGCTTGATCACGCCCGCCCACGCGGAGTCGTAGGCCATCTTGCGGTAGGCCGCCGTCGTTGCCGCATCGAAGCTGATGGTCTTGACGCCTGCCTGGGCCTGGCGCTTGGTCTCTTCCAGCGCATAGATTTTCCAGAAGTCGTTGCGGCCTTCGTGAATGATCACCTGCCGTTGCAGCAAATCGCGTTGCTTGGCGCTGAGGCCCTGCCATTTCTTCAGGTTGATGATGAGCGACACCTCGGCGTCGTAGAAGCCCGGGTCGACGCGGTAGCGGGTCTTCTCATGCCAGTTGTTGTCGAAGATGCCGCCGATCGGCCAGCCATAGCCGTCGACCACGCCGCGCTCCAGCGCCGTATAGACCTCGCCCGGCGCCGTCGTCATCACGGTCGCGCCCATTGCGCTGAAGAAGTCGCGGTACACCGGCGTGATGCGGATCTTCAGGCCCTTCAAGTCGGGCTTGGCGATCTCCTTGTTGAGGTAGAGATGGAAGGGCTGATGCTCGACGATGCGGCCGAGGTACTGCATGTTGCCTTTCTCGTTCCATACCTTGTTGATGTAGGCGACGACGCCGTTCTTGCGCTGCTCGGCGACCGGCATCTCGGTGAGTTTGAGCGCGTCGGACTCGGGGAACACGTTGGTGTAGAACGCGCCGGTGGACATCGCCATGTCGACGACGCCGCCCTGCACGGACTTGCCGACCTCGAAGGTGGGGATCGCCTTGGGCCCGCCGATGAAATTGAGCTGGATCACGCCCTTGCCCTCGACGTTAAAGCGCTCGATCCAGGTCTCCAGGCGCTTCACGTACAGGCTGTTTTCCGGGAAGGCGCTTACCACGCGCAGGGTGAGTTCCTGCGCGGTGGCGTGCTGCGGGGCGAGTGCGGCGGCCGTGGCGCAGGAAAACGCGGCCAGCCAGCGTTGGGTTTTCATGGGGTTCCTCCTCTAGGAAAATTTGGCAAGTCTGGTCGGAAAGTGCGGATATCATAGGTTAAATCAATACGATGCGCGGCATGAATCACGTATGAAAATGTTCATCGCCGGCGCGGGGCCCGCCGGTCTCTACCTCGCCTACCTGGCCAAGCGCCAGCTCCCGGCATGGGACGTGCGCATCGTCGAGCAGAACCCGCGCGACTCGACCTTCGGCTTCGGCGTGGTGTTCTCGGACCGCGCGCTCGAATTCCTGCGCGCCGACGATCCGGAGACTTACGACCGCATCACTCCGGAGATGGAAGCCTGGACCGACATCACCGTGGTCCTGCGCGGCACGCCGGTAGTGATCGACGGGATCGGTTTCTCCGCGATCGGGCGATTGAAGTTTCTGCAGTTGCTGCGTGGTCAATTGGAACAGGCGGGGGTTTCGCCCTCATACAATAAAATTCTTGATCAAAGTGAAGACCTGAACGGCTACGATCTCGTCGTCGCCGCGGACGGCGCCAATTCCACGATTCGAAAGACCGGCGACTTCGGTACCGCCGTCATGCCGCTATCCAACAAGTTCGCCTGGTTCGGCACCACCCGGGTGTTCGAGACGCTTACCCAGACCTTCGTGGCGAGCGAGGCCGGGAGCTTCAACGCGCACCACTACCGGCATTCGCCCTCGATGAGCACCTTCGTTTTCGAGTGCGACGCCGCGACCTGGGCGCGCGCCGGCTTCGAGCGCAGGGACGAGGCCGCGACCCTGGCGTATTGCGAACGGGTTTTCGCCGACACGCTGCAGGGCCATCGCCTGGTGTCCAATAAATCCATCTGGCGAAATTTCCCCAACGTGCGCAACCGCCACTGGTCGCGCGGCAATGTCGTGCTGATCGGCGACGCGCAGCGCACCGCGCATTTTTCGATCGGTTCGGGCACGCGCCTGGCGATGGAAGATGCCATCGCGCTGACGAATTGTCTTGTTTCATTCAAGAATGAAATACCGGAAGCGCTGGCAGCGTTCGAAGCACAGCGGCGGCCCATCGTCGAGAAACTGGTTGCTGCGGCAGACGCAAGTGCCGGCTGGTACGAGCGCTTCCCCGAGCACATGAAACTGGCGCCGCGCGAGTTCGCCTGGAGCTACATCCAAAGGAGCGGGCGCGTCGATATGGAAAAGTTGCGCAAGATCTCCCCCGGGTTCGTTTCGGGCAACCAGCCCTGCTAGGATTTGCCGGATGATTCCGCGCCACGCCCCGCTCGTCGTAACCACCCGCGGTGGCGCCACCGAAGGCGTGCACTACGGTTCGGTCGCGGTGGTGGACGCGCGCGGGCGCCTGCTGGCGGGCGCGGGCGATCCACTCGCGCTCAACTTCACGCGTTCTGCGCTCAAGCCGCTGCAGGCGTTGCCGTTCCTCGCCGACGGCGGCATGGCGCACTACGGTTTCGGTTCGCACGAGCTCGCCCTCATGTGCGCGAGCCACAGCGGCGAAGCCGTGCACGCGACGATCGTGCAGGGAATCCTCGCGCGCGCCGGCAACAGCGAGCGGCAGCTGCAGTGCGGCTGCCATGTGCCCCACTATTTCGCCGCCAACGGCGTCGACGTGCCATCCGGCCGCAAGTGGCCGGCGCTGCAGCACAACTGCTCGGGCAAGCACAGCGGTTTCCTCGCCTGGTGCCGGATGCGGGGCGAGAACGTGGCGCGCTACCTCGACCCGGCGCATCCGCTGCAGCAGCGCATCGCCGCGCTCGTGCGCCGCTATGCGCGCGGCCGCCGCACGGTGCGCGGCATCGACGGCTGCGGCGCGCCGAATTACGCCTTGCCGCTCGCCGGGCTGGCGCAGCTCTATGCCGGGATCGCCGCCGGGGCGGGCGCCGGGCAGCGCGCGATTTTCTATGCGATGACGCGCCACCCGGATCTCGTCTCGGGGACCGGGCGCTTCGACCTTGCGCTGATGAAAGCGGGGCGCGGCGACTGGGTCACCAAGGCCGGCGCGATGGGCGTGCACGCGATCGGCGTGCGCTCGCGCGGCCTGGGAATCGCGGTGCGCATCGCCGACGG
Organism: uncultured Bordetella sp.; assembly: GCA_964616875.1. Taxonomy (GTDB): domain Bacteria; phylum Pseudomonadota; class Gammaproteobacteria; order Burkholderiales; family SG8-39; genus RBG-16-66-20. The sequence continues at coordinate 6,574 of CAZTSJ010000060.1, forward strand.
CACGCCGTATGCCCTGCAGGCGGCGACGGTTTCGGTGCTGGAACAGCTCGGCCTGCCGGTTCCAGGCCTGGAAGCCTGGCGTCATACGGTGACGCGCAACTTCGCCGGACGTGCAACCGGTGGGGCGCGAGCAGTGTTTCGGCTGGCGCGCGCCTGATCCTGAAGGCCTAGCCGGCGCTCACCACGTCCGGCGCATTCGAATAGAGCTTCTCCACCAGCGCGGCGCGCCGCTCCAGCACCGCACGCTGGTTGATATAGCCCTTGTCCGTGATTTCGTTGCCGTCGATCTGCGGCGGTTCGGCCATGACCAGGAGGCGGGTGGGATGGGTCGAGCTGCCGCCTTCCCTGGCGAGCATGGTCAGTGCTTTTGAAAGTTTTTCTGTTATTTTTTCATGCGAAAGATCTTTTGCTGCACCCGGATTCAAAAACACCAGGGCCCCGATCTCGTCCCGGTCGTGGCCGGTGATCACCGCATCCTGGATCAGCGGATCGCCCGCCGCGATCAGCTTGACGCGGATTGCGCCCGCGTGCACCCAGGTGCCGGTGAGGAGCTTGAAATCCTCGGCGACGCGGCCATCGAACACGAGGCCTTTCTCCGGTACGGCCGGGTCGGCGAATTTCATCGCATCGCCGATGCAGTAATAGCCTTCGGCGTCGAATGCGGCCTTGGTGAGGTCGTCGCGCCGGTAGTAGCCCGGCGTCACGTTGGGGCCCTTGACGCGCACTTCGAGCTTGCCGGCGGCAGGCACCAGCTTCAGCTCGCAGCCCGGATTGGGCAGTCCGATCACGCCGGCGCGCTCGATCGGGTAGTGCACGGCGGCCGCGGAAGGCGCGGTTTCGGTCGAACCCCAGGACGAAATCATCGACAGCGCGCCGCCTTTTTCGGCGATCGCGAGCTTCTCCAGCCGCTCCCAGAGGTTCTGCGGCAGCGCGGCGCCGGCGTAGAACACCATGTCGAGGTCGCGGAAAAAATTACGCCGCAACGCTGCATCGTTCTCGAGCATCGGCATCAGCAGGTCGAAGCCGCGCGGCACATTGAAGTACATGGTGGGCGAGATTTCGCGCAGGTTCTTCGCCGTGAGTTCGGCGAGGCCGGGCGCCGGCTTGCCGTTGTCGATGTAGAGCGTGCCGCCGTTGCGCAGGATGACGTTGAAGCAGAAGTTGCCGCCGAAGGTATGGTTCCAGGGCAGCCAGTCGACGATGGTCTGCAGCTTGTCCTCGAGGAACGGCCAGACCTGCGCCAGCATCTGCTGGTTCGCGCACAGCATGCGGTGCGTGTTGATGACCCCCTTCGGCATCCCGGTCGAGCCCGAGGTGAAGAGGATCTTGGCCACCGTGTCCGGTGTGAGGCGCGAGAACGCCACCTCCAGGTTCGAACCCGGATTGGCCTCCAGCAGCTTCGCCACGGGCGTGGATCTCGCGCCGACGGCGGCGAGCGCGGGTGCGAACTTTTCCGGCTCGGCGGCGAACACGAGGCCCGGTTTCAGCAGCTCGAAGATGTACTTCAGCTTGGCGAAATCCTTCGACATCAGCGAGTAGGCGGGCGAAATCGGCGCCACGGGTACGCCTACGTGCATCGCGCCCAACGCGAGCAGGGCGTGGTCGACGCTGTTATCCGAGAGGATGGCGACCGGCCGCTCTGCGTTCAGTCCCAGGTTGAGCAGCGCCTGGCCGATGCGCCGCGCGTCCGACAGCGCATCGCGGTAGCTGACGCGGCGCCAGCCTTCGCCTTTGCGCTCGGCGATGAAGGTGCGATCCGGCGCGTGCTCGTACCAGTGCAGCAGCCAGTCGCCGAGCGCGCGCGCGTAGGGCTTGAGCGGTTGCGGCGAGCGCAGGACGATCGCGCCGTCGGCGCGCTTCTCGACCTTTACTTCGGCCGGCGCGTAGCGCAGGCGCGTATGCAGGCGCATGAAGTTCCCTCTCCTCCTATAATTTTATAGTGCAGACAGTTCCGAACGGCCGTCCTCCCTTTCGTGCAGATCACATCGGCAGCTTGCTGCGGCCGCGCGCGCTGCGCGACGCGTTCCGCCAGCACGCTGCAGGGCGGATGAACGATAGTGCATTCCGCGCGGCGCAGGACGAAGCCATTTGCGCAGTGCTCAAGCTGCAGGAGGACTGCGGCCTGCAAGTCGCGACCGACGGTGAATTCCGTCGCATCTCCTACTGGGAAAAATTCGTGCGCCTGACGCGCGGCCTGGTGGTGAAGGACGCGGTGTTCAAGTTCCACGACGCGCACGGCCACGAAAGCGACTTCACCGCGCCCTATGTCACGGCGAAGGTCGGACGCGCCGAACCGATCGCGCTGGATGAATTCGAGTTCGTCAGGAAGAACACGTCGCTGACGGGGAAGGTGACGATGCCGGCGCCTTCGACCATGCACTTCTACCGCTTCACGCAATACGGCGATCCGGGCATCTACGCGAGTGCGCGGGAATTTTTCGTCGATCTGGGCAAGGTGTACCAGCAGGAAATCGCAGAGCTCGCGAAGGCGGGCTGTCGCTACGTGCAACTCGACGAGGTCGCGCTCGCGGTGCTGTGCGATCCGGCGGCGCAGGCGAAGGTGAGGGCGGCCGGCGGCAATCCGGACCAACTTGTGGACCTGTACGTGGATGCAATCAACGCAGCGGTGAAGGGCAGGCCCGCGGACATGGTCGTCGGCGTGCACATGTGCCGCGGCAACTACAAGGGGATGTACCTCTCCGAGGGCGGGTACTCGTCGATCGCCGAGCGGCTGTTCAATCGTGCCGAGGTCAACCACTTCCTGCTCGAATTCGATACGCCGCGCGCGGGCGATTTTGCGCCGCTGGCGATGATGCCGAAGACCAAGGGCGTGGTATTGGGCCTGGTCAGTTCAAAGATCCCGGCTCTTGAATCCCTGGATTTGTTGAAAAAGAGAATTGAGGAAGCCTCAAAACACATCGATGCTTCGCAACTGGCCATCAGCCCGCAATGCGGCTTTGCCAGCACCATGGGCGGCAATCCGGTGACCGAGGAGGACGAGCGCGCCAAGCTGCGCCTCTGCGTCGAGGCGGCGGCGAAGATCTGGCCGTAGTCCGCGACCTGTCACCCACAGCGCATCTTGAGGTGCGGCTGCAGCTTGGGAAGCTGATGCGAGGTTTTAATTAGCCACCCGCTATCGCCGCTGATTCTAAGGGTTACAAGGAGTCAATTCAGCGCCACCGACCTCGACGGCGAACTAAGGAAATTAGCAATGGCACGCATGCTCGCACCGCGTTCGTAAAGACCTCCGTGTTCCACAGGGCGCTATTCGCAGCCCACACGTTTCAACGGATTATCGGGCCGCATAGAATTGAATGGTTCCGTCTCAGCGTTATAGCGAAACCCAAGGTAGTCACCACTAGCCATTTCTTCTGAGTACAGGCTTTCCACAAGCACCCGAAATGCGCTGTTCTTGCAATTTATTTCCATAATTGACGCGGTCGACATATATGAGCGCCCGTCTCCGAGGAAGCTGGGTGTCTTCCAATTAAAAATGACTACTGCTTTCGCTATATCGCCTTCCCTACGATTAAATGGAGGATACGTATAAAGGGTGGAAGTTGGGCTCTCCCCAACATTAACGCCACCCGAGAATAATTTACTTACCCGAATCGTGCTTGCACATCCCGATGCAGCTTGCTTGGTATCGCCTAGCAATCGCACACATTTGTATTGTTGGTCCGTAACAGCAACACAGTTGGCAATTGCTTTTTGACGATCAGCTTGATTCTTATCGCCCTTGACCATAGCCGGCGGAACATATCTAGCTGGCTCAGCTGGCGTATGCGTGCATGTAGTCCTGTTCTTATACGTTGTGCAATCCGTCGTGGCCAAGCGGGGCGAACTGGTATAACCGTCACCATCTTGAACCCAGCCTTCCTCTTTCGGATACTTTTGCCATGCTTCTCTAGCGCACAGCCCAATATCCAACCAAATGATGACGGACGGCTTGCTAGGATGTTCCCAAACGAGAGGGGCGGGTGGCAAGCTCCCACAACTACTCAGGGAAAGCGCTAAGACCAGTAATGGGGCAGCACTAGAGCGGCGCTGACGATTTTCCATGTGAATTGGTCCGCCAGTTAGCGGCGCTGACCAGAACCCGCCGAGTCGCTGTCGCCGCCGTCGTCTCCTTCCAACGCCTTGGGGATCTTTGGCGGGACATATGCCCACAGTTTTTCATCGAATGGAACCTTCAAGGTTTGCGGAGCAATCTCTTGGCCTTTAACTTTGCCTGTCACGGTCAACAGCAAAGGGAACACCTTTCCGCGGCCTTGAGAAGAATCTATGTGCAGCTTGAAATCCAGCGATTGCACCGCCTCCCCGTTTGCGAGGGTTTCCTTAAATGCGAAAAGCCCGTTTGCTACGTTTCGTATTGACTTCCCATAAGGCGCCAAAATGACGTAGTCGGCGCCACAGCCTCCCATATTGCAATGATTACTTTTGCTCTGCCAACCCCAATAGTCGGCCGAGCCCAGCTTGACAAAGTTCCATCGTTCGGGCGGCTTCCCAGATTCGCCAGACAGAATGGTTGCATTGCCGGAAACAACGTCTGGTTGTCCGTTGCGAACTTCCACCACAAACGCTCCAACCATCCCGGATCTTGCATGGGTTCCTTCGGGTTCGCCTTTCTCATCGATGGCTTCACCCAAAGCGAGCACATAGTATCGATCCACTGCGTCTAAAGTAATCTTGTCCATTCGGAAGAGCCGCATAAGAAACTCCGGCCGATTCTTATCTTCGCTATAGACGGCACGCCAGCCATCTTTTCCTAGCTGGTATTGACCGTAGGTTTTGTCCAATAGTTGTTTCGCAAACGTTTCGGGGTCAAAAGTGAGAACGGCTGGCTTGATCTCCAAATGCCGCAACGTTACGTCTTCAATCACTCCTTTAAACCCAACAAGATCTCCCGTCTTCAAGCGTTCAATGGTCCGTCTATCGTCATCACCCCTTGGCGTCACGCGCAACATGGTGGCGACAACCTTTGGCCCGAAGGGTTTGTTCTTATAACTAGCCGAGGTTTGGATTGTGTAACCGTCGCCAGATTGTTTTATGTCGTATACAGGCAGGCGCCACTCAACAACTTTTCCACGAATTTCCTTGAATTTGAGCTGGCGTTGAAGATCGGTATAGTCGCTACCAAAGGTAAATATTTGCGCAAGCTCGCCATCTGGCGTGAGTGCAGATGGTTGAGCTCTCTCCAATTTCTCTACTGGTGTTAGCGTAGGACTGGCAGCACTGCGATTGGCATCATTAGCGCCAGCATTAGCAGCACCCGAAACGCCCTTGCTTGCGAGCTGCTCTTGGGGATCGCGCGAGAAGAGAAACACGAGCGAGACTATGACAATTGCCCCAAAAGCCAACTTAATCATCTGACCCTCACTCCGTGGTGGAATGGTCCGTCACGCTGGCCACATCTTACTGGCATTACCCCGTTTCCATGGCCGATTCGACCTGGCTGTGCTAGACCTCAATACTTCCGTATGGCCGTCAAGCACTTCCTCAAAGTTGACCTTCCGCGCGTCCGTGCGACGTTTTGCGCGGGAAAGCAGCATCGAGCAAAGCTCCACATCCCGTTCTTAGAACGTACGGAGACACGAACGCTCTGCGTCATCGGGCAGAATCCGTCCGCCGCTGACGAGCGTCAAGCCGACAAGACCGTGCACTTCCTTGAGCGGTATGTGTTTGAGAGGCTGCCACAGTATGGCCAGATGCTCATGCTGAATTTGTACTCGCGTGTAGATACAGAGAAGACGGAGAAAGTAGATCTGATCCATCCAGAGTGCGAAAGGCTGCTCCAAGAAGCGATAGCCCAACATCAAGACTTTCTTGTGGTCTTCGGAAGGCTCCGAAATGAGCGCGCGTACAAATTTCCCGGGCGCGTGCATGCGCTCCAACCGCTGTTCGTCGGCAAGAATGTCTACAAGTTTAATATCGATGTCCCCTACGCTCCGCACCCCGGAAACCCGAGAATCGTGTATCAGAACACTAAGGTAAGCCTCGTTAAATATGACTTTGGCGACCTGGCGCCCGCGATCTCTGCTGGGCGTTAAAAAAGGAGGAGTTCACCAGTGTCGCGCTGTAGTCAGCAGAGTATTGTGCCCACCGTCGAGCACTTTGCGCTGAGTTGACTCCTTGTAACTCCTAGAATCAGTGGTGATAGTGGGGGGCCAATTAAAACCTCGTATCAGCTTCCCAAGCTGCAGCCGTACCTTCTACAGAATTGAACAGGTCCGGTCTTGAATCGGCCCTTTGAAACCCGGACCTATCAAACTGCGATCAGAGAAATTTGT
>CAZTSJ010000061.1:0-1657 GCA_964616875.1 uncultured Bordetella sp.
TGCGGGACTGGGGTTATTCCGTTGAATATTTTGAATATGAAGAGGGCCGGACCAGCGTCATCGCGCGCGCGGGCGGGTCCGACAAGAAGCCGCCGCTGTGCATGACCGGGCACCTCGACGTGGTGCCGCTGGGGACGCGCAAGTGGTCGAAGGACCCGTTCGCGGGCGAAGCCGACGGCGACAAGCTCTTCGGGCGCGGCACGTCGGACATGAAGGCGGGCGTGGCCGGAATGATGATCGCGGCGCGGAATTTCGCAAAGAAACTCAACGGCACGCCGGGCATCGTGCTGGTGCTTACGGCGGCGGAGGAGAACGGCTGCATCGCCTCGCGCCATCTTGCCGAGCTGCCGAAGCTGATGGGCAAGGCAGGCGCGATCGTAGTGGGCGAACCCACCTCGAACTACCCGATGGTCGGGCACAAGGGCTCGATCAAGTTCACCGCGTCGTTCGCCGGCGTGTCGGCGCACGGCTCGATGCCGCAGCTCGGCGTGAACGCGATCTACAAGGCGGCGAAGGCGATCGCGAAGCTGGAAGAGTTCCAGTTCGGCGTCCAGGAGCATCCGGTGATGGGCTTGCCGACCATGAACGTCGGCACGGTGGAAGGCGGCAGCGGCGTGAACCTGGTGCCGGACCTGGCGGAAATCGGGGTGGATATCAGGACGGTGCCGGGTACGGACCATGAAGCTTTGCTTTCACGCCTGAAAGATCTTTTAGCGGAAGGAAAAATTGAAATAATTGCGGATTCGCAAGCTGTGTGGACCGAACCCAACGAAGCCTGGGTGCAGCGCGTGTTCGGCATCTGCAAGCCGATCCTCAGGGAAACGCCCGTCGCGCGCACCATGCCCTACATGACGGACGCGGCGAACCTGCGCAAGGTCTACAACGGCGCGCCGACGCTGGTGCTGGGGCCGGGCGAAGCCGCGATGGCGCACCAGACCGACGAGTACTGCAACATGGAGCGCATCCGCCAGTCGGTGGCGATTTACGAGGCGATCATCGAGGACTGGAGCAAAAATTGAATAGATTCCCGACCATGCTCGCGGCAATGCTGTTCGCAGCCGCGACAACCGCGTTCGCGCAGGCCTGGCCGGCGAAGCCGGTGACGTTGATCGTGCCATTTGCGCCGGGCGGCGGCACGGACATCACGGCGCGCACCATCGCGGCGCGGCTGACGGCGAAATGGGGCCAGTCGGTAGTGGTGGAGAACCGCGGCGGGGCGGCGGGAATCCTCGGCGCGGACGCCGTGGCGAAATCGAAGCCCGACGGCTACACGCTGCTCGTGGCCAACGTCGGCATTACCTCGATCAACCCGGCGCTCTACACCAAGCTGCCCTACAACCCCGAGACCGCGTTCACGCCGATTTCGCTCGTCTGCGAGCTGCCCTTCGTGCTCATGGCGAGCCCATCGTTCGCGCCCAACTCGATCAAGGAACTGGTGGCGCTGGCGAAAGCGAAGCCGGGCGAGGTGACCTTCGCCAGTTCGGGCAGCGGCGGCTCGCCGCACCTGACCGCGGAAATTTTCCAGGCGGCCACTGGAACGAAGTGGACGCACATCCCCTACAAGGGCGGCGGCCCGGCGATGATCGACCTCATGTCCGGGCAGGTGAACCTGCTCTTCGCCTCGGTGCTGGAGGGATCGGGCCACATCAAGGCAGGC
>CAZTSJ010000062.1:0-7829 GCA_964616875.1 uncultured Bordetella sp.
AATAGCACCGAGGTATCCACGCCCTGCGATTTGAGCGAGGCGATGTGCTGCGGCAGCGAGGTCGCCGCGACGCTGCGTGCGTCCACGCTGACCGCAATGCGGTCATGCCCTCGGCCGGATAAGAACGTCACCACATCCGGCAGCAGTGCCGCCGGCAGGTTGTCAACGCAGTAGTAGTCGCTGTCCTCGAGGACGTCGAGGGCGATGCTCTTGCCCGAACCCGACAAACCGCTGACCAGGACCAGCTGCACGCTAGTCGCCGTTCTCCATGGCCTGCTTCTGGCGCGCGAGAAACTCGGCGGCCGAATCCTTGCCGCGCAGCTTCAGGATGTAGCTGCGCACCGCGGCCTCCAGCAGCACCGCCAGATTGCGGCCGGCGGCGACGGGAATCACAACCTTGCGTACAGTCACGCCGAGTATGTCCTCCGCCAGCTCCGACAGCGGCAGGCGCTCGACGTTGTCGCGCGCGCCGCTCTTGGCCGGTTTTTCAAGATGGGCGACCAGTTTCAGCTTCATCTTCGGCCGCACAGCGGTCTCGCCGTAGATGGCGCGGATGTTGATCAGGCCGAGGCCGCGTACTTCGAGGAAATCCTTGAGCAGCGGCGGGCAGCGGCCCTCGAGCGTGGTCGCCGCGATGCGCGAGATTTCGACCACGTCGTCCGCCACCAGTCCCTGGCCGCGGCTGATCAGTTCCAGCGCGAGCTCGCTTTTGCCGACGCCGGAATCGCCGGTAATGAGCACGCCCACGCCCAGCACGTCCATCAGCACGCCGTGGCGTTCCGTCGTGTCGGCAAGGCGCTTGGCGAGGTAATTCGCCAGCTTCTCGATGACGCGGGCAGCAGGCAGGGGAGAAGTGAAAAGCGGCGTGCGCGTGCGCTCCGCACCCTCCAGCAATTGCGCCGAGGGCACCACGCCGTCGGCGAAGATCAGGGCCGCGGGCGCGGGCGCGAAAAGCCGGTCGGCGAGGCCGTCGAGCGTGCCCGCCTCGAAGGCGCCGATCACCTGCACGCTGTTCGGGTGGGTGATGTTCAGGTGGCCGATCAGTGCGGCGGCGGCGGCCGATTCGCGCCGCACCGCGGTGCGCCCTTCGCGCCCGGCTACCCAGGCTAGCGAGAGCGTCTCGCGGTTGTCCTCATGCAACTGCGCGACGTTTACCTGCAGCATCCGGTTGCCATGCGCAAATGATCTGGTGCAGTGCAGCCGCGTCCGTGGCGCCCGCCATCGCCTCGCGCAGCGCGCGGTCGCCGAACATCTGCGCCAGTTCGGAGCGGGTCTCGAGGTGCTTTTCGGTGGCGTGCTCGGGCACGAGCAGCGTGAAGGCGAGGCTGACCGGTTTGCCATCCGGAGCGTCAAAAGGCAGCGGTTGGGTGAGGCGCACGAAGGCTCCCAGCCCGTCCTTCAGGCCCTTGATGCGGCCGTGCGGGATGGCGACCCCCTGCCCGAGGCCGGTCGAACCGAGCCGCTCGCGGGCGAACAGGCTCTCGTACACCACGCCGCGCGCGATGCCGTGTTGGTTCTCGTATAGCAGCCCGACCTGCTCGAACAGCCGCTTCTTGCTCGAGGCGGCAAGCTCGGGCAGGACGTTTTGCAGCGGCAGCAGCTTCGCGACAAGGCTCATCGAAGGGCGCGGATTATATACCTAGGCCAAGTCTTGCTTCGATGCGCAGTCGTGCGGCCTGCCGGTGTGCAATTCCTTGTACTTGAGGACTTGCCGGTCGAGTTTGTCCACCAGCAGATCGATCGCCGCGTACAGGTCCGACTGTTCGCAGGCGCAGTGGATTTCCTTGCCGGGGACGTGCAGCGTCACTTCGGCCTTCTGCCTGACCTTCGCCGCAGAAAGCGTCACGTGCAGATCGAGAACATGATCAAAGTGACGCTTGATGCGCTCCATCTTGCAGGTGACATGGCCGCGGATGGCGGCCGTCACTTCGAGATGATGGCCTACGATGCTGAGGTTCATTACAGGCTCTTTCTCTGGTTGACAGGCGGTATCTGCAGGGATTCCCGGTATTTTGCGACGGTGCGCCGGGCCACAACGATACCCTGCTCGGCGAGGATCTGCGAGAGGCGCGAGTCCGACAGCGGCAGCTTGCTGTTCTCGGCCGCCACCAGCTGCTTGATCAGCGCGCGGATCGCGGTGGAGGAGGCCGCGCCGCCGGTGTCGGTGGCGACGTGGCTGCCGAAGAAGTACTTGAGCTCGTAGGTGCCGCGCGGCGTCGCCATGTATTTTTGTGTCGTGACGCGCGAGATCGTGCTCTCATGCACGCCGAGCACGTCGGCGATCTCGCGCAGCACCATCGGGCGCATCGCGACCTCGCCGTGTTCGAGGAAACTGCGCTGGCGGTCGACGATCGCCTGCGACACCCGCAGGATGGTGTCGAAACGCTGCAGCACGTTCTTGATCAGCCAGCGCGCTTCCTGCAATTGCGTGGCGAGCGCGTTGCCGCCGCTGTTGCGCGGCCGCGCCGCCAGTTGCGCATACAAGCGGTTGATGCGCAGGCGCGGCATTGCTTCCTGGTTCAGGCTGGTCCGCCAGACGCCCTTGACCTTGCGTACCACCACGTCCGGAACGACGTAGCGCGCCTCTATTTTTGCGAAAGCGGCGCCGGGGCGGGGATTCAGGCCCAGGATCAGCGCTTGCGCTGCGCGCAAGGCCCCGTCATCGGCTCCGGTGAGACTCTTCAGGCGCACATAGTCGCGGCTGGCGAGCAGCTTGAGATGCTGCTCGCAGATCGCAAGGGCGAGGGTGGTCGTCGCGCGGGCGTTGGCGTTGCCCTCCTGCATGGCGCGGATCTGCAGCGCGAGGCACTCGCCGGGCGCGCGCGCACCCACGCCCGCGGGCTCAAAATTCTGCAGGTGCCTGAGAGCGATCGCGAGCTCCTCGACATTGACGTCGGCCTCGGCGGACATGAGCGCTGCGATGTCCTCCAGCGATTGCGTCAGATAGCCGTCATCGTCCAGCGCGTCGATCAGCAACCCGACCAGGGCACGGTCGCGGGCCCCCAGGTTGGTCAGCGCAAGTTCGCTGTTGAGGTGATCGCGCAGCGTCGGCAGGTCGGCCGCGGCGTTGCCGCGCTCGCCGTCTTCGTCCGCGCCGCCGTCTTCGGCGCCGCGCCAGGGTGCGGCGAAATCGGCCGGCAACTGCTCATTGCGCTCAGGATCGCCGCCCTGAGATTCGTCGGCAGAGTTCCCCGTGGCGGCCTCGCGCTCCGGGCCGGCGGTTGTGGCGGCGGCCGCCGCGTCGCTTTCGCCGTCCTCGCGCTCGAGGATCGGGTTCTCCATCAGCAGCTGCTCGATTTCCTGGTTCAACTCGACGGTCGAGAGCTGCAGCAGGCGGATCGATTGCTGCAGCTGCGGCGTCAGCGTGAGGTGCTGCGAGAGCCGGAATTGCAGGGTTGGTTTCATGTCGGCGCCAGGCGGGGCTAAATGCGCGGGCTACATGCGGAAATGCTCGCCCAGGTAGACGCGGCGAACGTTGTCGTTCTCGACGATCTCTTCGGGCCGGCCGCTGGCGAGCACCGCGCCCTCGTTGATGATGTAGGCGCGGTCGCAGATGCCGAGGGTTTCGCGCACGTTGTGGTCGGTGATCAGCACCCCGATGCCGCGCTCCTTGAGATAGCCGATGATGCGCTGGATATCGAGCACGGCGATCGGATCGACGCCTGCAAAGGGCTCATCGAGCAGGATGAAGGCGGGTTTGGTCCCCAGCGCGCGCGCGATTTCGACGCGCCGGCGCTCGCCCCCCGAGAGCGAGAGGGCGGTGTGCTTGCGCAGGTGGGTGATGCTCAACTCGCCGAGCAGTTCGGTCAGGCGCTGCTCGACTTGCGGCGCGCTCAGGCCCTGCAGCTCGAGCACGGCCTGCACGTTTTCCTCCACCGAGAGCTTGCGGAACACGGAGTTTTCCTGCGGCAGGTAGGAGATGCCGAGCCGCGCGCGGCGATGTATCGGCAGCTGCGTGAGGTCGCGCTCGTCGAGGTGGATGCGCCCCGCGTCCGCGGGTATCAGCCCGACGATCATGTAGAAGCAGGTGGTCTTGCCGGCGCCGTTGGGGCCGAGCAGGCCGATCACTTCGCCGCTCGCGACCTTCAGCGACACGCCTTCGACGACGGTGCGCGACTTGAAGCGCTTGCGCAGGTTCTCCGCGCGCAGAACGCTCATTTAAGTTCTGGTTTCGACTTTGGCTGGATCACCGCTTTGACGCGGCCTCCTGGCGCCGTGGGCGCGGCGCCTTTCGCCGCGCTCACCGAGAAAAATTCGGTGCGCTGGTCCAGAAAGATGTACTCCCCGTTCACCACGTCCTGGTCGCGCGTCACGCGCGCGCGCTCGAACAGCTCGATGCGCTCGTTGCGATCGTCGATCTCGACGCGCAGCGCCTCGCCTTCGGTCCAGACGCCGTCCTTGTCGCCCTTGGGATCGCCCTTCTGGCGGAATCGCACCGGCTTGCCGGTGGCGGTGGCGATCTGGAAGCCCTCGGCGTCCTGGTGCACGACGATGCGGTCGGCGCGCACCACTACCGTGCCCTTGGTGAGCACGACGCTGCCTTCGAAAATGCTCATGCGCTTCGCGTCGTCCGAGCTCATGCGGTTCGCCTCGATGTGCGTCGGCTTGTCCTTGTCGGCCTTTTCCGCCCAGGCGGGAAAGGCCGGCAGCGCGAGGAGCGCGGTCGCTACGGCGAGGGCTGCGTTATTTGCTCGCATCACTGCTCAGGCCATCCTTTTTCTTGGGCTCGAACCGGCCGCGCACCTGCTCGCGCAGGAACAGCTCCTTCGTATCGTTGCGGTATTCCATGCCGCGGCCCGAGAGCAGGCGATTCTCCTCCGTGATCACGACGTGGCGATCGGTGCGGATCACCGAGTGCGACTGCACCACGTGCATGAAGCTGGTGCGCATGCGCGTCTCGGGGCGTTCCGGCCCGGCCTCGCGCACCACCAGCACGTTGCCATAGAGGAATACTTCCTCGCCATCCTGCGACAGCGTGCCACGGTCCGCCGTCAGTGTCACACGTGGCTGGTTGGGCTTGCTCTGCACCATGCGCGGCGCGACCAGATCGGTCGAATCGTCGTCCGGGTAATGTAACATTTTCGCCGCCGCGAGCGTGGATTCGACGCTGCCTTGCGTGTTGAACCTTGTGTGCGCGAGGTTGTCCACCACGTAGTCCGGATCGTGGCGGCGCAGCGACGGGTGCGCGCCTTCCTCCTCGCGCACCGTGCGCTCGAGCCAGAAAGTCAGTCCCGCGAGCGCCAGCATCAGCACGAGCGGAAACATCCGGGTGCTGGACAGTCTCATGCCAGGTACCGCGCCAGAGCCGCTTCCAGGGTGCCCTGGGAGCGCATCAGCAGATCGCAGATTTCGCGCGCGGCGCCGGCGCCGGCCGGGGCGCGCGCGACGTACTGCACCCGCTCGCGCACCAGTTCATGCGCCTCGCGTGGCGCGCAGGCGAAACCGCAGCGCGTGAGCACCGGCAGATCGACCAGCTCGTCGCCCATGAAACCGGTCTCGCGCTCGGGGATGCCGAGCTTGGCGCAGAGCGCCTCGAACGCAGCGCGTTTGTCTTCGATTCCCTGCAACACGTGCGGCACGCCAAGTTCAAGGGCGCGCTGCGCGACTGCGGGAGAGCTCCGACCGCTCAGCAGCGCGACCGCAACGCCCGATTGCATAAGCAGCTTGATGCCGTGGCCGTCGAGGGCGCCAAAGGCCTTGAGCGCTTCGCCGCCGGGGCCGTACCACAGCCTGCCGTCAGTCAGCACGCCGTCGACATCGAACAACATTAACCTAACGCGCCGCGCGCGTTCCAATACATCACGCTTCGCTCGGACCAGCGTGTCGGGGGACTCGGCTTGCATCCGTTCTAGAGGATCTTGGCGCGGAACAGGTCGTGGATGTTGAGCGCGCCGACCAGCCGGCCGGTGGCGTCGACCACCGGAAGTTGAATGGTTTTGCGGCTCTCCATGGCTTCGAGTGCCGTGACCGCCAGCGCCTCGGGCCTGATCGTGCGCGGCTTGGTAGTCATAACCGCCTTGATCCGCGTGCTGCCCGGATCCGACTTTCGTTGCAAACAGCGCCGCAGGTCGCCATCGGTGAACACACCGAGGAGCCGCTCCTTGCGATCGACAATCGCCGTCATGCCCATTCCCGTGCGCGTTATTTCAAGCAGCGCGTCGGCCAGCGTCGCATTCATCTGTACCTTCGGTATGCCAGAGCCCGTCCGCATCACGTCCGACACCAGAGTTATCAGCTTGCGGCCAAGCGTGCCGCCAGGATGCGCGCGCGCGAACTGCTCCGCCGAGAAACCGCGCGCGTGGAGCAATGCCACTGCAAGCGCATCGCCCATTGCAAGCGCCGCGGTAGTGCTCGCCGTGGGTGCGAGATTGTGAGGACAAGCCTCCTTTTCCACCCCCGCATCCAGGAACGCGTGCGCCTCGCGCGCCAGCGACGAGTTTGCGTTGCCGGCGATAACCACGATTTTGGCGCCCTGACGCTTGATCAGCGGAACGATTTGACGCAATTCATCGCTCTCGCCCGAGTTGGAGATTGCGACGATTACATCGTCTCTGCCGATCAGACCCAGGTCGCCGTGGTTTGCCTCCGCAGCATGGAGAAAGTAGGCTGGCGTTCCGGTGCTCGAAAGCGTGGACGCGATCTTGCGTGCGATATGGCCGGATTTGCCGATCCCGGTCACGATGACACGGCCATTCTTCTTGCACCCCAGGATCAGGGTCACCGCGGCCAGGAACCGGTCGTCGATGCGTCGAATGAGCGCGCGGACGGCTGCTGCCTCGATCTTGAGGACCTCGCGTGCGACGTCCAGCGCGGTGCCCGTGGCGTCCTTCGCTGTCATGCGGCAAAGTATAGCCTAAGCCCTTCATTTTCCTGATCAATGGATGTCGCCGACGCCTCGCTGCCGCCGATCATCGGCTATCTCGCGGTCGGCGTTGCCCTCGGACCGCGCGCGTTCGGCGTCGTTTCTGGCGACGCGATGACACGCCACCTGGCCGAATTCGGCGTCGTGTTCCTGATGTTCTCGATCGGCCTGGAATTCAGCCCGCCCAAGCTGCGCGTGATGCGGCGCGAGGTGTTCGGCCTGGGTTCGGCGCAGGTCGCGATCACCATCGCGGTAACAACGCGCTAAAGGAGAATGAAAGCTAAATCCTGGATCACTAGCCAAGCCGCCAGCAGCCCGACGCCAACAATTAACCGGCGCTGATACTTCGCGTAGGCGCGCTTTTCCTCGGGTGCTAGCGAGACCTCGGATAATCGCGGGGCTTTGTAAAGGGACACAAATATCAGCAGAGCACCGACCGTCGTAACAAAGAGCCCGATAGCATTGAGCACCCAAGCCGTTGTCATTTTTCGCCCTGGAACAGAAATTTGAGACGGTGCGGAAGTAAATATCGTAGCACACACGCCTATCTAGTAATGAAAAAGGCCGGCCGGGTCTTACTGCCGGGCCGGCCTTTTCCGTGGTGCGATTCGCCGCTTACATCGAGCGGCAGAGCGTGTAGACGTTGGTGCCGGTTTCCGTGTAATTCACGCCCGCGGGCGCGACTGCAAGGATGGGCGGATTGGCAGCGGCCTGGAGCTGGCCGCGCACGGTGCTACTGGCCATAATTCCAGCATCCATCTGCGTATCCACCGCGATCGCGATCTTGTCCGCCAGGGTCGCCGAGCAGACGATCAGGCCGGAAAATCCACCGACGCCGACGGCGGTTCCGAGTGCGGTGGCACCCGCTCCATCGCCGGTTTGCACGCCGAGCATCCCCGCTACCGCATTGAACGGCTGCGTCGCGCCGTTACCCGCGACGAAACCCGATCGCCGCAGGTGGTCCCAC
>CAZTSJ010000063.1:0-41928 GCA_964616875.1 uncultured Bordetella sp.
AAGCGCAAAAGCGAGCCTTCTGGATTCAGTCTCATTGATGAGACAAAACTTTTTTTCGCCGCCGCCAGAAAACCGACATAGGGGGGGGTCTCTAAAAACCAAGCTCCATGTACAGGTGGAGTAGCTTCCGATCCCGGGGGCCGTGAAGGCTCGGAAAGGGTGCGGCCTGGGGGGGTCGCGCCGTGGGACAATTTTGGGACAGTCAGCCGCCAATAATGACCACACTGGGCGACACGCTAGGACAACTAACCCCTTGATATAATTGTCGTCACGTGTTGCCGACTGTCCAACACTCTGAATCATAATCCGTTTGTCCGGGGTTCGAGTCCCTGATTCGCCACCATTTCCTTTTCGGTACACTGGTTCAATGCTTCGCAGCCTGCTTGCAACTGCCGTTTTCGCCTTCGTGGCTTGCGCCGCGCAGGCGCAATTGCGCACCATTCCAGCGGAAGCGAAGCGCGCCACCATGAGCCATGTCCACGGGATGACCGTCGAGATCGACGGCAAATTGACGCAACTCGCGCCCGGCGCGCAGATCCGCGATGGCGGAAACAGGATCGTGGTTCCCATGGCCGTGCCGCCCGGCGTGCGCATCAAGTACCTGCCCGATGCCCAGGGCCAGGTGGCGCGCATCTGGATCCTGTCGCCGCAGGAAGAAGCGCAGCCGGAGCCGAAAAAGTAGGCAACGTAGGACATGACCGGCAAAGTCTTCATCCGCACGTTCGGCTGTCAGATGAACGCGTACGACTCGGAGAAAATCGCCGACGTGCTCGCCCAGGCCGAAGGCCTCACGCCCGCGGCGAACGCCCAGGACGCCGACCTCATCGTCTTCAACACCTGTTCGGTGCGCGAAAAGGCGCAGGAAAAGGTATTTGCCGACCTCGGCCGCATCAAGCACCTCAAGCAGGCAAATCCGAGGCTCATGATCGCGGTCGGTGGCTGCGTCGCCAGCCAGGAGGGAGGCGCCATCGTCGAGCGCGCGCCCTATGTCGACGTGGTATTCGGGCCGCAGACGCTGCACCGCCTGCCGGATTTGCTCGCGCAGCGCCGCGCGAGCGGCAAGCCGCAGGTGGACGTGAGTTTTCCCGCGATCGAGAAATTCGACCACCTGCCGCCGGCGCGCGTGCAGGGGGCCAGTGCGTTCGTCTCGATCATGGAAGGCTGCAGCAAGTACTGCAGTTTCTGCGTGGTGCCTTACACGCGCGGCGCGGAAATTTCGCGGCCCTTCGACGACGTGGTCGCCGAGATCGCCGGCCTCGCGGCGCAGGGCGTGAAGGAAGTGACGCTGCTCGGTCAGAACGTGAATGCCTGGCGCGGAAAGATCGAAGACGCAACCGCCAATGGCGGTCCTGCACACGCAGATTTTGCCGAACTGCTCTATTTCGTAAATGAAATTCAGGGCTTGAAGCGAATCCGCTACACCACGTCGCACCCGCGCGAATTCACGCAGCGCCTGATCGACGCGCACGCCGAATTGCCGGCGCTGGCCCCGCACGTGCACCTGCCGGTCCAGTCGGGCTCGGACCGCGTGCTCGCGGCGATGAAGCGCGGCTACACCGCGCTTGAGTATCGCGCCATCATCCGGCGGCTGCGCAAGGCGAAGCCGCAAATCAGCATTTCCTCCGATTTCATCGTCGGCTTTCCGGGCGAAACCGAGGCCGACTTCGCGGCGACGCTGGCCCTCGCCCGCGACCTGGAATTCGACGGCTCCTACTCCTTTCTCTACAGCCCGCGCCCGGGTACGCCCGCCGCGGGGCTGGCAGACCCGGTGCCGCAGGCGCAGAAGCTCGAGCGGCTGCAGCGGCTGCAGGCACAGCTCGAAGCGCAGTCGCGCGTGGTGAGCGAGGCCATGGTGGGGACGCTCCAGGAGGTGCTGGTGGAAGGCCCCTCGAAAAGGAATCCCGTGGAACTCGCCGCGCGCACCGGCAACAACCGCACCGTCAACTTCGCCGGCGGCAGCGAGCTCGCCGGCCGCTTCGCGGCGTTGCGCGTTACAGAAGCGCGGCATCATTCGCTGCGCGGCGAACTGGTCCATGCGCAGTAGGCCGATCGAAGTCACGCTCGAGCCGATAGACAACCAGCGCCTGGCGCGGCTGTGCGGCGCGCTCGACGCAAATCTGCGCCAGATCGAAACCGCGCTCGACGTCGAAATCGCGCGCCGCGGCGCGCACTTCTCGGTGCGCGGCGAGCGCCACCAGGCCGAGCGCGCCGCGCGGGCGATCGAGATCTTCTACGAGCGCGCGGCGGACGAACTCGGCATCGACGATGTGCAGCTCGGCTTGGCCGAGATTTCCCATAAAGACTCATTGAAGAAAGAAGCAGGAAAATCCTCGCTACTGACGCGGCGCGCCGACCTCCACGGCCGCACGCCGCACCAGGTGCGGTACATCGAGAACATCCTCGCGCACGACATCACGCTCGGCGTCGGCCCGGCAGGCACCGGCAAGACCTACCTCGCGGTGGCCTGCGCGGTGGATGCGCTGGAGCGCGACCAGGTCAAGCGCATCGTGCTGGTGCGGCCGGCGGTGGAGGCCGGGGAACGGCTCGGCTTCCTGCCCGGAGACCTGGCGCAGAAAGTGGATCCGTACCTGCGGCCGCTGTACGACGCCTTGTACGACCTCGCCGGCATCGAGCGCACCGCAAAACTCCTCGAGCGCGGCACCATCGAACTCGCGCCGCTCGCCTACATGCGCGGCCGCACGCTGAACCAGTCCTTCGTCATCCTCGATGAAGCGCAGAACACGACGCCCGAGCAGATGAAGATGTTTCTCACGCGCATCGGTTTCGGCGCCAAGGCCGTCGTCAACGGCGACGTGACGCAGATCGACCTCGGCCGCGGGCAGAAAAGCGGCCTCATCGAGGCGCGGCGCATCCTCTCCGGCGTGCGCGGGATCGCGTTCACCGATTTCAGCGCCGCCGACGTCGTGCGACATCCGCTGGTGGCGCGAATCATCGATGCCTACGACCAAGACGCCGCGCAAGCGCCGCTCCCGAAGTAGGGTCGTGGTCCAGCGCGCGGTCGGCACTGCTCCGCCGGCCGCAGTGCTTCGCAAGTACGCGCTCGCCGCGATTCATCCGGGAGCGCAGGTAACGCTGCGCGTGGTGGGAGTTGCTGAAGGCCGCTTGCTTAACGGCAGATTTCGCAGGCGCAACTACGCCACCAATGTGCTCTCGTTTTCCTACGATCACCGCCACGGCGACGTGGTGTTGTGCCACCCGGTAATCAAGCGGGAGGCAAAAGCGCAGCGCAAGCCACTGACAGCGCACTATGCCCACCTCGTCGTGCACGGGATACTGCACCTGCGCGGCCACGATCATGTGCGCAGAAAAGATGCCGCGCGCATGGAAAGAACCGAGATTCGCCTGCTGCGCCGCCTCGGCTTTGCCGACCCGTACGCCTGAGGCGAGGCGCTAAAATAGCCCTCCCGCCGCAATGACCGATTCCGCCCGTCCAAGCCTGATCGATCGCCTGTCCGCGCTGATCCTGCGCGAACCTACCGACCGCGCCAGCCTGGTCGTGCTGCTGCGCTCGGCCTACCAGAGGAACCTGCTGGACGCGGATGCGCTTTCGATCGTCGAGGGCGCGCTCACGGTGTCGGAGATGCAGGTGCGCGACATCATGATTCCGCGTGCGCAGATGGACGTGATCGACATCAACGAGCCGGTGGACCAGTTCATGCCGCAGGTAATCAGCTCGGCACACTCGCGCTTTCCGGTGGTCGGCCAGAACCGCGACGACGTGATCGGCGTGCTGCTCGCCAAGGACCTGCTGCGGCACTACGCGGGCGAAGAGCAGTTCAACGTGCGCGAGATGCTGCGGCCCGCGATATTTGTCCCCGAATCCAAGCGCCTGAACGTCCTCCTGCGCGAGTTCCGCGCCAGCCGCAACCACATGGCGATGGTGGTGGACGAGTACGGCGGCGTGGCGGGCCTGGTGACCATCGAAGACGTGCTCGAGCAGATCGTCGGCGACATCGAAGACGAGTACGACTTCGACGAAGCGAGCGACAACAGCCTGCCCGAGCCGGGCGGGCGTTTCCGCGTCAAGGCCTTGACGCAGATCGCCGACTTCAACGCGTCGTTCGGCACCGAATTCTCCGACGAGGAGCACGATACGGTCGGTGGCCTCGTCATCGCCCACCTCGGCCGGCTGCCCAAGCGCGGCGAGACGCTCGCCATCGCCGGGCACAAGTTCCAGGTGCTGCGCGCCGACAGCCGCCGCGTCTACACGCTGATCGTCGAGAAACCCAAAGCGTGAAGTTCGTGCCGCAGGCCGCGGCCTTCGTCGCGGGCGCGGCGGCGGTGCTCGGGTTTGCGCCGCTGGATTTTTTCCCCGCCACGCTCGCCGCGCTGGCGGTGTTGATCCATCTCTGGCTGCGCGCGCCGTCGCCGAACGCCGCCTGCCGGATCGGCTTCTGCTTCGGCCTCGGCCTCTACGGGGCCGGCGTGTCCTGGGTGTACGTGAGCTTGAATCGCTTTGGCGCCATGCCGGTGCCGCTCGCGGCCACGGCCACGCTCGGTTTTTGCGCCTTCCTCGCTCTTTTCCCCGCGCTGGCGGGATGGATCCAGGCCCGCATCGCGCGCGATAGCGACTCGCCCGAGGTGCTGCGCGCGGTGCTCCTGATACCTGCAGCGTGGACGCTGATGGAGTGGCCACTCAGCTGGTTCCTGACCGGCTTTCCCTGGCTCGCCATGGGTTATACGGCGATCGACGATCCGCTCTCGGGCTACGCGCCGGTAGGCGGCGTGTATGCAGTATCGCTCGCGCTGGCGGTGGCGGCGGGACTTCTGTGGTGCATCGTGCTCGGCCAGGTGCGCTGGATCGCCGCGGGCGCATTGGCGCTCGTGCTCGCCTGCGGTTACGGGCTACGCGCCAGGGAGTGGACAACACCCGTTGGCGAGCCGCTGCGGGTCGCGCTCCTGCAAGGCAACGTGCCGCAGGAAATGAAGTTCGATCCGGCGCGCTACGCGCGCATCCTCGAGACCTATGCACAGCTCGCCGAAGGCAGCTCTGCGAAGTTGATCGTGCTCCCCGAGACGGCGGTGCCGCGCTTCCTCGACCTGGTAGAGCCTGCCTACATAGAGCGGCTGAAAGCGGCCGCCGTGCGCAATGGCGGCGACCTGCTGCTGGGGGTTCCCGTGCGCAGCGCAACGGGCGGCTATCTGAATTCCGTGATCAGCCTGGGCGTCTCGCCTTCGGCCAGGTACGACAAGGTGCACCTCGTACCCTTCGGTGAATTCGTGCCGCCCGGCTTCGGCTGGATCGTGCGCGTGCTATCCATCCCGCTCGCGGACTTCTCGCTGGGCGCCACCGACCAGCGGCCGCTGGCGGTCGCCGGCCAGCGCGTGGCGGTGAACGTCTGCTACGAGGACGCCTACGGCGCCGAGCTCATCCGCCAGCTGCCCGAAGCCACGCTGCTGGTGAACGTGTCGAACGTCGCCTGGTTCGGCGATTCGTTCGCCCCGGCGCAGCATCTGCAGATCGCCCGCATGCGCGCGCTGGAGACGGGCCGGGTCTATCTCACCGCCGCCAATACCGGGATCACCGCCGCGATCTGGCCCGATGCCTCGGTGCGCCAGCAGATGAAGCAGTTCGTGCAGGGACAGGTCGATGTCGAAGTGCGCGGCTACAGCGGCGCGACGCCCTACGTGCGCTTTGGCGACTGGCCAGCGGTCCTGCTCGCCGCGCTGGCGCTGGGGTTCGTCGCACTGCGCAGGCGCAGCCGTTAAAATTCACCGGCGCATGATCAGCTTCCAGCAACTCATCCTCAGCTTGAACGAATACTGGGACAAGCGCGGTTGCGTGCTGTTGCAGCCTTACGACATGGAAATGGGTGCGGGCACCTTCCACACCGCGACTTTCCTGCGCGCGATCGGCCCCGAGCACTGGAAAGCGGCCTACGTCCAGCCTTCGCGCCGGCCCAAGGACGGCCGCTACGGCGACAACCCGAACCGGCTGCAGCACTACTACCAGTACCAGGTGGCGCTGAAGCCCTCGCCCGCTGACATTCAGGACTTGTATCTGGATTCTTTAAAAAATTTAGGCATAAATCCGCAACAGCACGATATTCGTTTCGTGGAGGACGACTGGGAGTCGCCCACGCTGGGCGCCTGGGGCCTGGGCTGGGAAGTCTGGCTCGACGGCATGGAAATCACCCAGTTCACTTACTTCCAGCAAGTGGGCGGCCTCGATTGCAAACCCGTGCTCGGCGAAATTACCTATGGCCTCGAGCGCTTGGCGATGTACCTGCAGGGCAAGGACAGCATCTTCGACCTCGTATGGACGCCCGGCGTCACTTACGGCGACGTCTACCACCAGAACGAAGTAGAGCAATCACGTTACAACTTCGAACTCTCGAATGTAGATTTGCTTTTTGAATTATTCAAGAATTTTGAACAAGAGGCTAGAAGGCTCATCGAGGCGCAGTGCGTGCTGCCGGCCTACGAAATGGTCCTCAAGTCCTCGCATACCTTCAACCTGCTCGACGCGCGCGGTGCCATCTCCGTCACCGAGCGCGCCGCCTACATCGGCCGCGTGCGCGCCCTCGCCCGCGCCGTCGCCCAGGCCTACTACGATTCGCGCGAGCGGCTCGGCTTCCCGATGGGCAAGACAGCCTAGATGGAAGCCACGCTGCTGGTCGAGCTGCTCACCGAAGAACTGCCGCCGAAGTCGCTCAGGGAACTGTCAGAGGCTTTTGCCTCCAGGCTCTTTTCTGACCTGAACAAGGGCCACTTCCTGCAGGACGGCAGCAGCGTCAGAGCGCTGGCGACGCCGCGACGCCTGGCCATACTGATTGTCAAAGCCAGGGACCGCTCGGCCGATTCTGCGCGCGATGTCCAGGGTCCACCGGTCACTGCCGCCACCCAGGCCGTTGCCGGTTTCGCGAAGAAGAACGGCGTTGCCGTAGACGCATTGAGAAAACAGACCACGCCAAAAGGCGAAATTTACGTCGCGCACGTCAAGGTCGCGGGCCAGGCGCTTCCCGACATCCTCGCCGCAAATGTCGCAGCGGCACTGAAGGCGCTGCCGATCCCGAAGGTCATGCGCTGGGGCTCAGGCGAAGCGCAGTTCGTGCGGCCGGTGCATGGACTCGTGATGCTGCATGGAACAAAGACCATTCCCGGCAAAGTACTCGGACTGGAATCCGGCAACCGGACCCATGGCCACCGATTCATGGGCAAGAGCGAAGTCACGCTCGCAAATGCAGACGAGTACGAAAAGAAACTGCTCGATGAAGGCAAAGTTCTGGCCGACTTCGGCAAGCGCAAAACGCAGATCGAAAAGCAGTTGCAGGCCGAAGCGAAAAAGCACAAAGCCAGTCTCGGCGAGTACCAGGTCCTGCTCGACGAGGTCACGGCGCTGGTCGAGTACCCGAGCATCTATGTCGGTGAATTCGACCAGGCGTTCCTGGCAGTGCCGCCGGAGTGCCTGATCCTCACCATGCGGCAGAACCAGAAATACTTCCCGCTCTTCGGCGCGGACGGAAAGCTGCTGTCGAAGTTCCTCATCGTCTCGAACATGGAACTCGCCGACCCGCGCCACATTGTCGAGGGCAACCAGCGCGTGGTGCGGCCGCGGCTGGAGGATGCGCGCTTCTTCTTCGACCAGGACCGCAAACAGCGCCTCGAGGAACGCATCCCGCTGCTCGCCAAGGTCGTCTATCACAACAAGCTCGGCAGCCAGCTCGAGCGGATCATTCGCATTGAAAATCTGGCGAAGAAAATATCAAGGCAACTAAAAACAGACGAATTGCTTGCCGCGAGAGCCGCAAAGCTGTGCAAAGCAGATCTGCTCACCGGCATGGTCGGCGAATTTCCCGAACTGCAGGGCATCATGGGGCGCTACTACGCGCTGCACGACAAGGAACCGGCTGCAGTGGCGGATGCGATCGAAGCGCATTACCGCCCGCGCTTTGCCGGCGATCGCCTGCCCGAGGGAGCGGTATCCTGCGCCGTCGCGCTGGCCGACAAGCTCGATGCGATCGCTGGCCTGTTCAGCATCGCCCAGCAGCCCACCGGCGACAAGGACCTCTTCGGCCTGCGGCGCGCCGCGCTCGGCATCGTGCGGATCCTGGTAGAAAATCGCCTGCACCTGTCGCTGACGGAGCTGGCAAAAGCGGCTTTCGAGCCCTTCGAGAGCAAGGCCATGCCCGAGCTAATACAGTTCGTGTACGACCGCTTCACCAGCTACCTGAAGGAACTGGGCTTCTCCGCGTTGCAGATTGACTCTGTCCTGAGCATGCACCCAACCAGTCTCGCTGTTGTGCTGCAGCAGTTGGATGCCGTGAAAGCCTTTCAGGCGCTGCCGGAAGCAGAAAGCCTCGCGGCCGCGAACAAGCGAATTGTGAATATCCTCAAGCAAGCCGATGCAAAGGGCGAATCCTATGCAAACGCTGATTTGAACGCGCTCAAAGAGCCTGCGGAGCGCGCATTGCGCGAGGCCATCCGTGCCGCGGCCGAGAAGGCAAAACCGCTCTATGAAAAAGGCGACTACACGGGCTATCTGAAAAGTTTCTCTGTGCTGAAAGCGCCGATCGATGCGTTCTTTGAAAAGGTCATGGTGATGGTCGATGACCCGGTGCTGCGGTGCAGTCGGCTTGCTTTGCTTCGCGATTTGCGCGAATCGATGAACCGGGTTGCAGACATCTCTAGGCTCTCCGCGTGAAATTGGTGATCCTCGACCGCGACGGCACCATCAACCAGGACAGCGACCAGTACATCAAGTCGCCGGCCGAGTGGCAGCCGATCCCGGGCAGCATCGAGGGGATCGCGCGCCTGACGCAGGGCGGCTGGCGCATCGTCGTCGCGACCAACCAGTCGGGCATCGCGCGCGGCCTGTTCGACATGACGACGCTGAACGCAATTCACGGCGAGATGCACCGCGCGGTGGTCCAGGCGGGCGGCCGCATCGACGCGATCTTCTTCTGCCCGCACGCGGCGGACTCGAACTGCGAGTGCCGCAAGCCCAGGCCGGGCCTGCTGCGCGAGATCGGTTCGCGCTTCGACGTCGAACTGAAGGGCGTGCCTCTGATCGGCGACTCGTTGCGCGACCTCGAGGCCGCTGCCGCGGTGGGCGCGCAGCCCTATCTCGTGCTTACAGGCAAGGGCCGGCAGACGCGCGAGGCGGGCGGGCTGCCCAAGGGCACCGAGGTCTTCGCCAATCTCGCCGCGATCGCGGCGCGGCTCGCACCGTGACGCCGCATCCATGACTTTCCTGCGCTCGGCCCTGTTCTGGCTCGCGCTGCTGATCATCACCCCGCCCTACGCCCTCCTCGCGATCGCGAGCGCGCCGCTGCCGCGCCTCATGCGCTACCGCGTCATTTCGGGCTGGTCGCTGCTCATGCTCCACTGCCTGCGGCTCCTGTGCGGCATCCGCTGGAGCGTCGAAGGGCGGGAGCACCTGCCGCGGCAGCCGGCGGTCATCCTGTCCAAGCACCAATCGGCCTGGGAAACGCTCGCTTTCCAGGAAATCTTCCCGCCGCAGGTGCACGTGCTGAAACGCGAACTGCTCTGGATCCCGTTCTTCGGCTGGGGCCTCGCGCTCATGAGCCCGATCGCGATCAACCGCGGGCGCGGCATCGCAGCCCTGCGGCAGATGGCGCGCCGCGGCAAGGAACGCCTGCAACAGGGCTTCTGGGTGGTCGTATTCCCCGAGGGTACCCGCGTGCGCCCGGGCAAAACGCGCAAGTACCAGCTGGGTGGCGCCTGGCTCGCAGCGCACGCCGGTGCAGCGGTGGTGCCGGTGGCGCACAATGCGGGTCGGTTCTGGCCGCGCAATTCCTTCCTCAAGTATGCGGGGGAGGTGAAAGTGCGCATCGGGCCGCCGATCGAGAGCGCGGGGCGCGACCCGGAGACGATCAACGCGATGGCAGAGCAGTGGATCGAGACGCAGCAAAAGACCCTGGACAGCTAGCGGTGTCAGGACAGCTGGCGCTGTTCGACGAACCGCCTCCGGCTGACGCCGGGCCGACGCGCCACGCGCTGCTTGAGGGGCGCGCAGTCGAGTTCCGCTTCGAGCGCCGGCGCCGGCGCACCATCGGCATCAAGGTGAGCGAACACGGGCTCTCGGTCGCTGCACCCTTGCGCGCGCCCTGGCGCGAGATCGAGGGTTTCCTGCACGACAAGGCGCGCTGGATCCTGGACAAATTGGACAGGCGCGCGGCGGCAGGCAGGCCGCAGACGATTTTCGGTGAAAGCGGCGAGACGCTGCCGCTCCACGGGCGTGACATCGCCCTGGTCGTCTCGCGCTCGCGGCGCAGCATGAATCTCGTCGGCGCGGAGCTGCATATCGGCCTGCCCGAGCCGCACCGCCGCGGCGCGGTGCGCGCGCTGCTGCTGCACTGGCTGAAATCGCGCGCGCTGGACGCCCTCACCCCGCGCGTTGCGCACTACGCAGCGCGCGTCAGCCTGCCCGCGCCGCCGCTCAGGCTCTCCAATGCGCGCACGCAGTGGGGCGTATGCATGTCGAGCGGCCGCATCCGGCTGTCGTGGCGGCTGGTGCACCTAGACCCGGAGCTCGCCGACTACGTGGTCGCGCACGAGGTCGCGCATCTGGTGGAGCTCAACCATTCGGAGCGCTTCTGGGCACTGGTCGAATGGCTGTATCCTCACTGGCGCGAAGCGCGCGAGCGCATCGAGCAGCTCGCCGCAACCATTCCCAGAATTTGAGTCAAGCACATATGAGGTAAGCACGCATGAGAATCCTGCACACCATGCTCCGGGTCGGCAATCTCGAGCGCTCCGTCAAGTTCTACACCGAGGTGCTGGGCATGAAGCTGCTGCGCACCACCGAGCGGCCCGAGCAGAAATACTCGCTCGCCTTCGTCGGCTACGAAGGCGAAGACAGGACCGCGGTGCTGGAGCTCACCTACAACCATGGCGTGGACAAGTACGACCTCGGCGCCGGCTTCGGCCACATCGCCATCGAAATTCCGGACGCAAAGAAGGCCTGCGATGCGGTTCGCAGCAAGGGCGGCACCGTGACCCGCGAAGCAGGCCCGGTCAAGGGCGGCACTACGGTGATTGCATTCGTCGCCGATCCGGACGGCTACAAGATCGAATTTATCGAACGCAAGTGAGTTGATACATTCGCCAACCACGGCGTCTACCTCAAATCGGATCCGAGCCCGACGAGAATTCCCGTGGCAATGGCTAGCATGGCCCCGTTGAACAGGCGATTTGCGCGTCGGCACTGCTCTTGCAGGTCTTGGTCGTCCATCGACTCCCACCGCCGACTTCGCAGGAATTTCAGTGTGCCGGAGGCACCTTCACTGCCCTGGACCCAGCTTCTGGAAAGTTCAGCGTCGATCTCCGGATATTTCGCGCGCAATTCAGCCCGGATGCCGTGCAGGAGGAAGAAAAGCCAGACCATCTGGACTCCCCCGGCTATGCACAGAATAAAGAACAGAGCCTTTCCCATGATGATACCTATACGCTCGACACGCGGCGCGCAATCCGAACATAGTCGGAGGGCGAGAGATTTTCAGGCCTGAGTTTCGGGTCGATGCCGAGCTCCTCGTAGGCTTCCGGCTCGAGCGGGAGCGCGTTGCGCAAGGTCTTGCGGCGCGCGCTGAAGGCCTCGCGCACGATTTTTTCCAGCACTGCCTGGTCCCAATCCGGCTTTTCGGCGATCGGAACGAGGCGCACCACGGCGGAATCCACCTTGGGCGGCGGCTTGAACGCGCCAGGGGAAACGTTGAAGAGTTTTTGCATCCTGAAGCGCGTCTGCAGCATCACCGACAGGCGCCCGTAGTCGGGCGTGGAGTGTTTCGCCACCATGCGCCGGACGACTTCGAGTTGCAGCATGAAGTGCATGTCGCGCACCCGGTCCGCGTAGCGCGCAAGGTGGAACAGGATCGGCGTCGAGATGTTGTAGGGCAGGTTGCCGACGATGCGCAAGCCGGGCGCAAGCGCGGAAAAATCGAAATCGAGTACATCCGCAGTTACGATGGAAAGGCTTTCAGAGGAAAAATCGTGCGCCAGCCCCGCAGCGAGATCGCGATCGATTTCTATCACGGTGAGGTTGTCGATGCGCTCGAGCAGCGGACGCGTCAGTGCACCTTCGCCAGGGCCGATCTCGACGATGGTGTCGCCGCGCACAGGGGCGACGGCATCGACGATGCGCTTGAGCACTCCAGGGTCGTGCAGGAAATGCTGGCCAAAACGCTTACGCGTTTTCAATGGATCCTTTTGCGGGGCCTCACCTGTCTTCGAGGCGCATTTCGACGTAGGTACGGTCGCGCAGCTGGCGCAGCCACTCCTGGTATGCCTCGTCCGACTTGCGCTCCTTCAGCGCGAGGCGAGCCTGCAAGCGCCGGCGGTCCTGCGTCAGCGCCGCGGCGCGGCGCTCCTGTACCTGCACGAGGTGCCAGCCGAAGGGGGATTTGAACGGCTGGCCGACTTCGCCGGGCTTGAGTGCGCCCATGGCGCGCTCGAAATCGGGCACCGTATCCCCGGGCAGCACCCAGTCGAGATCGCCGCCGCGCGAAGCGCTGCCGTCGGCCGAATGCAGGCGCGCCAGTGCGGCGAAATCGGCGCCGCCGGTGACGATGCGCTCGCGCAGGTCGGACAGCCTGCGGCGCGCATCGGCTTCCGACACGACTTCGCTGGTCCTGATCAGAATGTGCCGCACGCGAGTTTGCTCGACCGGGGCGCCCTCCTCCGTGCCGCGCAGCTCCACCAGCTTGATGACATGAAAGCCGCCCGGACTGCGCAACACCGGACTGGTCTGGCCGGGACGCAGCGCCTTGAGGGCGCCGGTGAAAATCTCCGGCAGGCGGTCCTCGGCGCGCCAGCCCATGCTGCCGCCCCGCAGGGCATCCGGCGCGTCCGAATAGCTCGCCGCGATCCTGGCGAAATCCGCGCCCGCAGCCGATTCGGCGCGCGCTTTCTCGGCCTTCTGGCGCGCCTGTTCGATCTGCTCCGGGCTTGCCTGTTCGGGCAGGCGCACCAGCACATGGACCAGGTTGTATTCACTGCGCGAACCGCTGCTCGCCTTGGAGTCTTCCAGGAACTGGTCGATCTCGCTGTCGCTCACGTCGATGCGCTCGTCCACCTCGCGCTCGCGCAGGCGCTGGATCTGGATCTGCTGGCGAACCTCGTCGCGGAATTTGTCGAAGGCCACGCCGTCCTTCTCCAGAAACTGGCGGAATGCCGAGAGCGTCATGTTGTTGTTCTCGGCGATGCGCTCCAGCGCGCGGTCGAGCTGGTTCTCCTCCACCCGGACGCCGTTATCCGCCGCCAGCTGGAGCTGCGCCTTGTGGAGTATCAGCCGCTCGAGGATCTGCCGTTCCAGCACGCTGCGCTCGGGTAACGGGGTGCCCTGGCGCTGCAGCTGCCGCTCGGTCAGTTCGCGCTGTGCGGCCAGTTCCGACGCGGTCACCACCTCGCGGCCGACCACCGCGACGATGCGATCCACCAGCACGATGCGCGGCGCCTGGCGCGTTATGCGCGGCCCCGGCACCTGACCCTGTGTCTGGGTCTGGCTTGGCGCAGGCGCCTGCCCCTGTGCAAGGCCGGCGATGCAAAGTACCGCGGCGGCAAACAGAAATCTCATCCGGAAACCGCCTAGAAGATCTGCTCGAACGGCAGACGCGGCTGCATACTTGGCGGCACCAGCGAGCCCTGGGTGGGGTTGGTGACCGCGTAGCCCGGAACGCTGCGTCTGAGCAGGCTGACGATATCGTTGGAGCCGATGCCGCCGAAGCCGTTGAACTCCAACTGGAAGAAGATACCCGTCGACGTCGTCTGCGACGCCGCTTGCAGGCGCTGGAATGCACCACGAAATACCCAGCAACCGGCGTTGTACTCGAACCCCGCGATGCCCTCCAGCAGGCGCGAATCGCTCACCGAGTAGTTCCAGCGGCCGATCGCATACAGGCCGGTCGCCACCGGCCACTGACCGGTGAGGTCGATCTGCTTGATCTGGGTTTCGCGGTTGAAGCGGTAACTGGCATTGACCACCTTGGCAATTTCCGGCGCGTAGCGCGCCGAGACGCTGTAGCGCTCCGCGCGCGACAGCTGCGGGTTGTATTGGACCGCACTGTCGAAGCTGAAGTTCGGCCCCAAACGGCCGCCGACCGCCGCAAGCAGGTCGGACTGGTTGCGCGTGCGCAGAAGGGAAGTGGGGGTAAGGCCGACCTTTTCGTCTGCCAGGTAGTATCGTTGCCCGATGGTTGCGCGAAGCAGCTCCTCGCCATTTGGCGTCAGCAGGCGCGAGCTTGCCGCCAGTGTGAGCTGGTTCGCGTCGCCGAAGCGGTCGCCCCCGGCAAAACGGTTCTCGGTGAAGATCTGCGCATAGTTGAAGTCCGACAGCGCAGTGTCAAACAACGGCATCTGGCTCTGGTTGCGGTTCGGGGCGTACACGTAGAACAGGCGCGGCTCGAGAGTCTGGGTGAGCGGTTGCCCGAACCAGTTCACGCCGCGATCGAAAATCAGGCCACTGTCCACGCTCATCCACGGCAGGGAAACGCTTTGCTTGTCCGGTTGACCCGGCGCGAGATGCGTGAGGTGATAATCGGCATGGCGCATGCCGATTTTCGGCGTCACGAAATAACCGGGGGCGAGGAACGGCGCCGTAAGCGTCGGGTTGAACGAAAGGCGCGTTCCCTCGACCAGCGTCGGGTGCGAAAAGCGCACATATTCGGCTGGCACCGCAACATCGAACTTTCCGGCAATGTCGTTCTTCCCGGTGCTGAAGTTGATTTGCGGCAGGCGGGCATATGGCGGCGTAATCGGCGCCAGCGGATCCTGCAGGGTCTGCCAGCGCTGCATTAGAGCACTGACACCATAGCCAATGCCGGCCACCGCGCCGCCGTAACTCAGGGTGCCCGTTTGTTGCAGGATACCGGTCGAGACCTGGTTCACGTGCGAGGTCAGGTCGACGAAATAGCGGCTATCGGAGACTTTGTTGAAATTCAGGTTACCGGCTAACTGTGGCGTGATCTGCTGCTGGTGCAGCAACGAGAAGGCACTGCGCGATGCGCCCAGGAGCTTGTCATGCGGCACCAGTTCATAGCGCAGGTTGCCGGTGTAGGTCCTGTCCATGTAGCGGTAATCGGTTTTCAGCTGCGCGCCCCGCTTGGTCATGAAGGACGGCGTCAGGGTGAGATCCTGCTCCGGCGCGATGTTCCAGTAGTAGGGCACTGCCAGCTCGGGTCCGCGGCGGGTGCTCTGCGCATAATGCGGCGTCAGAACGCCGGACTTGCGCTGCTTGTCGAGAGAAAACGAGCCGTAGGGCAGGGGCAGCAGCGTGGTGTCGAAGAATTTGAAGCGGCCGTCGCGCACGGTGGCCACACTGCGTTCATTGTCAATTTCCAGCTCGCCCGCCTCGAAGCGCCAGTCCTCCTTGCCCGGTTCGCAGGAGGTGAAACTGCCCTTCACCAGCCGGTAGAGGTCCTTGCCGAGGAATTCGAGGCGCTCGGCCGTGCCGCGCATCGTCGAGCTCTCGCCCTGCAGGATGAAATTCGCGCCCTCGAACACGCCGCTGTCGTCCCGCGTGTTGTAGCGCAGGCGCGGGCCGAAAAAGCGATCCGCGCCGCGCAGCAGGCGCACGCCACCGTCGGCTTCGATGCGGCCGAACTCCTGGTTGAAGCGCAGGAATTCGCTGTAGACGGTGAGATCCTCGCGCTGGAACTCGACCCGGCCGCGCGCGGTCACTTCGAGCTCGGAGACACCTTCAATGCTTTGCGCATCGATGGTCGTCGGCCCCTTGGGCTTGGGCGCGGGCGCCTGCGCCCAGGCGAACTGGGCGCCGGACACCAGGATCACTAGCGCGGCGACGAGCGCCGGAAGCTGCTGCATCTGGGAAGGCAATCGGGCGCGTTTTTCGAGAGTGGAAAGTGTCATAATTCCGTGCAATTCGCAATGGATTTCAGGCTCGCCGCGCTCCAACGGTGGCTCGGCGCACACTTCCGGGACCCCGCTTTCACGCTTGCCCCGGCATCGGAGGACGCGAGCTTCCGGCGCTATTGGCGCGTGAGTTTCGCCGATGGGCGCAGTTTCGTCGCCATGGACGCCCCCCCTGAGAAGGAGAATTCCCTCCCTTTCGTATCCGTTGGCGGATTGTTCGCTGCTGCCGGCGTGCACGTGCCGCGGATCCATGCGCAGAATCTTGACCAGGGTTTCCTGCTGCTGGAGGACCTCGGCAAGTGCACTTTTCTCGATTTCTTCGCCGACCATGAACCCGAGGCGCCCTACGCGGCGGCAACCGACGCGCTGCTCCGCATCCAGCTCGCGAGCCGCCCCGCGGTCCTGCCCGAGTACGACCGCAGGCTCCTGGAGCGCGAATTGCGCCTGTTTCCGGACTGGTATATCGCTCGGCAAATGCGGCGCGAGCTTGCGCCGCTCGAGCGTGAAATACTGGAAGGGGCGTTTCAAGCGCTGCTAGCCAACAATCTTGCGCAACCCAAAGTCTTCGTGCACCGCGACTACCACAGCCGCAACCTGATGGTCTGCGAGCCGCTGCCGGGCATTCTGGACTTCCAGGACGCCGTCTACGGCCCGATCACCTACGACCTGGTATCGCTCTTCAGGGACGCCTATGTACGCTGGGAAGAGGCGCGGGTGCTCGACTGGGTCGTGCGCTACTGGGAAAAAGCGCGCAAGGCCGGCTTGCCGGTACGCGCGGATTTTGCCGAGTTCTACCGCGATTTCGAGTGGATGGGAGCGCAGCGGCAGCTCAAGGTGGTCGGGATTTTCTCGCGCCTGTGCCATCGCGACGGCAAGCCACGCTATCTGGGCGACATCCCGCGCGTGCTCGGCTATCTGCACGCCACCTGCCGGCGCTACAGCGAGCTCGCGCCGCTCGCGCGCCTGCTCGATACGCTGGTCCCGGCATGAAGGTCATGATCCTCGCCGCCGGACGCGGCGAGCGGCTGCGGCCCTACACCGATGCGACGCCCAAGCCGCTGGTCGAAGTCGCGGGCCAGACGCTGCTGGGCCGGCACCTGGAACGCCTCGCGCGCGCAGGTTTTGCGCGCGCGGTGATCAACGTCTCGCACCTCGCCGAGAAAATCACCGCGCGCTTCGGCGACGGCAGCCGCGACGGCATGCGCATCGATTGGTCGCGCGAAACCGCGCCGCTGGAAACGGCGGGCGGCATCGCGCAGGCGCGCCCCCTGCTGGGAGCAGAGCCTTTCCTCCTCGTCAACGCGGATATCTGGTGCGACTATGATTTCTCGCGTTTGCGCGGGTTCGACCTCGGCAAGCGCCTCTCGCACCTGGTACTCGTGCCGAATCCGCCGCAGCACCCGGCAGGTGATTTTTCGCTCGGCAACGGCGGCGTCGGCAATCGCCCCGCACCGCGCTACACTTATGCGGGCATCGCGGTGATTTCGCCGCTGCTCGTCGCCGGCGTCGCCACCGGCCAGAAGGCGCAACTCGCGCCGCTGTGGCGCGCGGCGGCGGACCGCGGCGAGGTGACGGGTGAATTGTATGAAGGACACTGGAGCGATGTCGGTACCCCGGAGCGCCTGTCGGCGCTGGAAGCACGGCTGAAGCAAACATGAAAATGAACGAACTTGATCCCGCCCTGCATGGCGCGCGCCGCGCCCGTCTCGCGCAGGCGATGCAGGCCGGCGTGGCGGTCATCGCGACCGCGCCCGAGCGCATCCGTAACCGCGATACGCACTACCCCTATCGCTTCGACAGCCATTTCTACTACCTCACGGGATTCCCCGAACCCGAGGCGGTGCTGGTGATCGTCGCCGGCGCACAGCCGAGGAGCCTGCTGTTTTGCCGCGAGAGGAACGAGGAGCGCGAAACCTGGGACGGATTTCGCTTTGGCCCGAAAGGCGCGCAGGAGCGCTTCGGCTTCGACGAGTGCCATCCGGTCGCCGAACTGGACGCGAAGCTCGCCGGGCTGCTCGCTGATCAGCCGGCGCTCTACTACCCGGTCGGGGCCGATGCCGCCTGGGACGCACGCGCCATGGGTTGGCTCAACGCGGTGCGCGCCCACGCCCGATCCGGCGTCGGCGCGCCCGAACGCGTGCAGGACGTGCGCGCGCTGGTGGACGAGATGCGACTGGTAAAGGACGCGCATGAACTCGGCGTCATGCGCAGGGCCGCATCCATCTCGGCCGGCGCGCATCGGCGCGCGATGCGCGCCGCGCGCCCGGGAGGTTTCGAGTACGAGCTCGAGGCCGAACTGCTGCACGAATTCCGGCGCAACGGCGCGCAGTTTCCGGCCTACTCGCCGATCGTCGCCGGCGGCGCCAACGCCTGCGTGCTGCACTACGTGTCCAACGACGCCGCGCTGCACGCGGGCGACCTGGTGCTGATCGATGCGGGCTGCGAACTCGCCGGCTACGCCTCGGACATTACGCGCAGCTTTCCGGTAAGCGAGCGTTTCAGCGCGGCGCAACGCGAGGTCTACGACATCGTGCTCGCGGCGCAGACCGCGGCCATCGCCAGGATCCGCGCCGGCAATGCCTGGAACGCACCGCACGATGCGGCGGTGCGCGTGCTCGCGCAGGGCATGCTCGATCTCAAGCTCCTCTCCGGCAGCCTGGACGAAGTGCTGGAAAAGGAAACCTACAAGCGTTTCTACATGCACCGCACCGGCCACTGGCTGGGACTGGATGTGCACGATACCGGCGACTACAAGCGCGCCGGCAAGTGGCGCTCGCTCGCGCCGGGCATGGTGCTCACGGTGGAACCAGGCCTCTACATCCGCGCCGCGGACGACGTGCCGGCGCCGCTGCGCGGCATCGGCGTGCGCATCGAGGACGACGCGCTGGTCACCGAGAGCGGCTGCGAATTGATCACCGCCGCAGCGCCAAAGAGCATCGCCGATATCGAGGCTCTCAAACGTGACGCGCGCTGAGATCTCCGTGCGAGGTGGCGGTCCGGTGGCTTTTGTGCTCGCGCTTTTACTGCATGCGGCGGGCAGGAGAGTGTGCCTGACGGAAAGAAAAGCTCCCGCAGGAAGGATGCCGTTACGCCCCATCGCACTGTCGCACGCCAGCCGCCTGATCCTCGAGGGCGCAGGCGCCTGGCACCGGCTCGAACCCACGCCGATCGACACGATCCACATCTCGCAGCAGGGCGCTTTCGGTCGCAGCTGCCTCAATGCGGCGGACGCCGGCGTTCCGGCACTCGGATATGTTGTCGAGTATGAAGTTCTTTTGCGTGCGCTGTTAAGCCTTGTGAGAGAAGTACAAATTCCAGTTGAAACCGAATCCGGTGCGGCCTCGCTCATCGTCCATGCCGAAGGTTCGTCGAGCAGCGCCGAGGAAAAAGACTACCGGCAGGAAGCGATCGTCGCGCTGGTGACGACCAGGCCAGCTGCCGCCGGCACTGCCTGGGAGCGCTTCACGCCGCAGGGACCGCTCGCGCTGCTGCCCCTGCGCGGGCGCTATTGCGTGGTGTGGAGCATGCCTCCGGCACGCGCGCAGGCCTTGTGCGATGCGCCCGAAGCGGAGTTCCTGCAAGCGCTTGCCGGCGCGCTGGGCGCACGCGCCGGTGAGTTCACCGCCGTCGGCGAGCGAACTCGCGCACCCCTTGCATTGCGCGTGCGGCCTTCGCGCGTCGGCGCGCGGGAGGCCTACATCGGCAACGCGGCGCAATCCCTGCACCCGGTCGCCGGCCAGGGCCTCAACCTCGGCTTGCGCGATGCATGGGATCTGGCGCAAGTCTTGCGCGACGCAAAAGACCCGGGCGAGGTGCGCGTGCTGGAACGTTACGCCGCGGCGCGCCGCCTGGATGCGATGGCGACCGTACGCGTCACCGATTTCCTGGCGCGGGCCTTTCTCGGCGCGAACCCCTTGGCCGGGCTGATGCGAGGATTTGGATTAACCGCCCTGGACATTTGCCTGCCGGCAAGGCGTTTTTTTGCGCGCCGCATGATTTACGGAAGTTCGGCACTACCTTAGTGCTTGCGCGTTGCGGCAAGCGCCGCGCGTGTTTGGAAAACGCAACAGGCGATGTTTTTTGGCGACGGAACGCGCTAGAATTCGCTCCCCTCGCATGACCTCAAACCACTAGTACAGATGCAGCTTGGCGCGCACGTTCTGCGCAACGGCATGTTCGCCGCACCAATGGCGGGCGTCACCGACCAGCCGTTCCGCACGCTCTGCCGCCGCTACGGCGCCGGGCTCGCGATCTCCGAGATGGTCTCTGCGCGCCCCGAATTGCGCGGCAGCCGCAAATCGCGCCTGCGCCTGGAACATCGAGGCGAGGCGAGTCCGGTTTCGGTGCAGATCGCCGGCGCCGACCCGGCCATGATGGCCGAGGCTGCCCGCGTCAACGCCGCCGAAGGCGCGCAGATCATCGACATCAACATGGGCTGCCCGGCGAAAAAGGTCTGCAACGTCGCCGCCGGATCGGCGCTGCTCTCGAATGAGAATCTGGTGGTGCGCATTCTCGAGGCAGTGGTCAGCGCGGTGGAAGTGCCCGTCACGCTGAAGATCCGTACCGGCCCCGACCCCGAACACCGCAATGCCCTGCGCATCGCGCGCATTGCCGAAAGCGCGGGGGTGCGACTGCTTGCGGTGCACGGCCGCACGCGCGCCTGCGGCTTCCGCGGCCAGGCCGAGTTCGACACGGTGGCCGAGGTGAAAGCCGGGGTGCGCATCCCGGTCATCGCCAATGGCGACATCGCGACGCCGGAGGACGCCAGGCGCGTGCTGGACTACACCGGCGCCGACGGCATCATGATCGGACGCGCCGCCCATGGCCGGCCGTGGATTTTCCGCGAATTCTCCTATTTCCTGAGCGAAGGAAAAAAACTTCCACCGCCCGCGGTTGCGGAGATGCGCTCGGTCGCGCTCGAGCACCTCGAAGGCATCTATTCACTGTATGGCGAGGCGCTCGGGGTGCGCATCGCGCGCAAGCACATTGGCTGGTATACCCGCGGCATCGCAGGAAACTGCGGGGCTGGCGAGGCATTTCGCCGCGAAGCGGTGCAAATCCTGTCCGCGGCGGCGCAACTCGCCGCCGTGGCCCGCTTCTATGATGGATTGATCCGAATCGACGCTCGCGTCGATCCAGCATGAGCCGCAACACCGAACTCGCAGATGCGGTGAAGCGCTCGCTGGAGCGTTACTTCAGGGACATGGACGGCGAGCAACCGACCGCGATCTACGACATGGTGCTCAGGAATATCGAGCGGCCGCTGATCGAGACGGTGCTGGGCAAGGCGGCGGGCAACCAGAGCGCCGCTGCGGCGATGCTCGGCATCGATCGCAATACCCTGCGCAAGAAAATACAGCAGCTGCGGATCAAGGCGTGAAGACATCGCCGGGGAAACCCTGACGGTGAAAGTCTCGCGGGCGCTGGTCAGCGTCTCGGACAAGTCCGGTGTTGTGGAGTTTGCCCGCGCCCTTGCCGCGCTGGGGGTGCAGATCCTCTCCACCGGCGGCACCGCCAGGCTGCTCGAGAAGGAAGGCGTGCGCGTCACGGAGGTGTCGGCACACACCGGTTTTCCGGAAATGCTCGATGGCCGCGTCAAGACGCTGCACCCGAAAATCCACGGCGGGATCCTCGCGCGGCGCGACAAGCGCGAGCATCTGGCGGCGATCGAAAAGGCCGGCATCGCGCCCATCGACCTGATCGCGGTCAACCTGTATCCATTCCAGGCCACGGTTGCCGACCCCGACTGCCGGCTCGATACGGCCGTCGAAAACATCGACATCGGCGGCCCCGCGATGCTGCGCGCAGCGGCCAAGAACTACGCCGGGGTTGCAGTGCTGGTCGACCCGGCGGACTATGCGCGCGTGCTGGACGAAATCCGCGCCGGCGGCGGCGTCTCGGACGCGACACGCTTCGAGCTGGCGAAAAAGGTGTTCGCGCACACCGCCGCCTACGACGGTGCGATCGCCAACTACCTCTCTGCCCTGGACGAGAATCAGGCGCGCGGCGCCTACCCCGGCGTCTTGAACCTGCAGTTCCACAAGGCGCAGGACATGCGCTACGGCGAAAATCCGCACCAGTCGGCGGCGTTCTACCGCGACAGCGCGCCGATCGCCGGCAGCATCGCCCTGTTCTCTGCGCTGCAGGGCAAGGAGCTCTCCTACAACAACGTCGCGGATGCCGATGCCGCCTGGGAATGCGTGAAGAGCTTCACCGAGCCGGCCTGCGTCATCGTCAAGCACGCGAATCCCTGCGGCGTGGCGATCGCCGCAAACCCGCTGGCGGCGTACCGCAAGGCCCTGCAGACCGACCCGGCCTCGGCGTTCGGCGGCATCATCGCTTTCAATCGCGCGCTGGATCGCGCCACCGCCGAGGAGCTCGCCAAGCAGTTCGCCGAAGTGATCGTCGCGCCGCGCGTCGAACCTGCGGCGCGCGAGTTCCTCGCTGCCAAGCAGAACCTGCGCCTGCTCGAGGTGCCGTTGGCGCACGAGGCGCAGGCGCTGGATTTCAAGCGCGTCGGCGGCGGCCTGCTGGTGCAGAGCAGCGATGCCAGAGTTCTGGAAAAAAAGGATTTGGCCGTAAAGACAAAAAAGCAGCCGACCGAGACGCAATGGGCTGATCTGCTGTTCGCATGGAAAGTGGCGAAATACGTGAAATCGAATGCGATCGTGTTTTGCCGCGATGGCGCCACCGTGGGCGTGGGCGCAGGGCAGATGAGCCGCGTCGACAGCGCGCGCATCGCCGTCATCAAGGCGCACAACGCCGGCCTCGCGATGACCGGCGCCGTAGTGGCGTCGGATGCCTTCTTCCCTTTCCGCGACGGTCTCGACGCGGTGCTCGATGCCGGTGCCCTCGCCGTCATCCAGCCCGGTGGCAGTATGCGCGACGCTGAAGTGATCGCCGCGGCCAACGAGCGCGGCATCGCGATGGTGTTCACCGGCGTGCGGCATTTCCGGCACTGACATGAAGCTCCTCGTCATCGGGTCGGGCGGGCGCGAGCACGCGATGGCCTGGAAGCTGGCGCAAAGCCCGAAGGTCCAGAAAGTGTTCGTCGCACCGGGCAATGGCGGCACGGCAACCGAAAGCGGACTCGAGAATGTCGCCATTTCCGCCGTTCCCGAACTGATCTCTTTCGCGAAAAAAGAACAGATCTACCTGACCGTGGTCGGCCCCGAAACGCCCCTCGCCGCGGGTGTCGTGGACGCTTTCCAGAATGCCGGGCTGAAAATTTTCGGCCCGCTGCGCGCCGCGGCGCAGCTCGAAGCCTCGAAGGATTTCGCCAAGAAATTCATGCTGCGTCACGGCCTGCCGACGGCGAAATACGCGACGTTCACGGACGCCGCGCAAGCCAGGGCCTACGTCGAGGCGCAGGGCGCGCCGATCGTGATCAAAGCCGACGGCCTCGCCGCCGGCAAGGGCGTCGTCGTCGCGGCCAGCGTTGCCGAAGCGAAGGCTGCGATCGACCAGATGCTGGTGCATCACCGCCTGGGCGACGCCGGCGCGCGCGTCGTGATCGAAGAATTCCTCGAGGGCGAGGAAGCGAGCTTCATCGTCATGGCGGACGGTGCGCATGCATTGCCGCTCGCTACGAGCCAGGACCACAAGCGCCTGCGCGACGGCGACCAGGGCCCGAACACCGGCGGCATGGGCGCCTACTCGCCCGCGCCGGTGGTGACGCCGCAACTGCACGCGCGCGTAATGCGCGACATCATCCAGCCGGCGATCGCCGGCATGGCGCGGGACGGCATGCCCTACACGGGTTTTCTCTACGCCGGCCTGATGATCGACAAGGCGGGCAATGCGAAGACGCTCGAATTCAACTGCCGCCTCGGCGACCCCGAGACGCAGCCGATCATGCTGCGGCTGAAATCGGACTTGCTTGCGCTGGTCGAACACGCGCTGGCCGGCACATTGGACCGCGCCGCCGCGGACTGGGACCGCCGCCCGGCGCTGGGTGTAGTGCTCGCGGCCGGCGGCTATCCCGACGAACCGCGCAAGGGTGATGAGATCACCGTGTTGCCGAAATCCACCGAGGACTGCCGCGTGTTCCACGCCGGAACAAAACTCGACGGCAAACGCCTCGTCACCAACGGGGGGCGGGTGCTTTGCGTCACGGCGCTCGGCGGCTCGCTCAAAATGGCACGCGCACGCGCCTACGAGGTGGCCGATTCAATCCGCTTCGATGGCATGCACTTCAGAAAAGACGTCGGCCACCGGGCCTTGAGAAAATCCTAGTTCGCGTGGACACCCGGCCAGTCCGCGACTACTTCACTGCGCTGCAGGCGCGCATCGTCGCCTCGCTCGAAACGCTGGACGGCAGCGCCTTCGCCACGGACCACTGGCAGCGACCCGAAGGCGGCGGCGGCGCGACCTGCTACATCGAGGAAGGCAAGCTCTTCGAGCGCGGCGGCGTTTCGTTTTCCCACGTCTCGGGCAGCAGCCTGCCGCCGTCCGCTTCAGCGTCGCGGCCGCAGCTCGCCGGGCGCAGCTTCGAGGCGATGGGCGTCTCGCTCGTGCTGCATCCGCGCAATCCCCATTGCCCGACGGTGCACCTGAATGTGCGCTTTTTTGTCGCCAACAAGCCGGGCGAAGCTCCGGTCTGGTGGTTCGGCGGCGGCATGGACCTCACGCCCTATTACGGCTTCGAGGAAGATGCCAGGCATTTCCACAGCACCTGCCGGCGCGCGCTGGCACCCTTCGGCGCGGAACGCGGGGTGGACCTGTACGCGCGCTACAATAAATGCTGCGACGAATACGTCTTCCTCAAGCACCGCTACGAAGCGCGCGGCATCGGCGGCATTTTCTTTGACGACCTGGCGGAACCTGATTTCCCCACCGCGTTTGCCATCACGCGCTCGGTCGGCGACCACTTCATCACCGCCTACAGCCCGATCCTCGAACGGCGCCGCGCCCTGCCCTGGAATGCCGCCGAGCGCGCCTTCCAGTGCTACCGGCGCGGCCGCTACGTGGAATTCAACCTGGTCTACGACCGCGGCACGCTATTCGGCCTGCAATCCGGCGGCCGCACCGAATCGATCCTCATGTCCATGCCGCCGGAAG
Source organism: uncultured Bordetella sp. (assembly GCA_964616875.1). Classification (GTDB taxonomy): domain Bacteria; phylum Pseudomonadota; class Gammaproteobacteria; order Burkholderiales; family SG8-39; genus RBG-16-66-20. Next base: position 24,910 of record CAZTSJ010000063.1, read on the forward strand.
TCACCTGGCGCTACGGCTGGGCGCCCACGCCGGGATCGCCAGAGGCAAAGCTGTACACGGACTTTCTGGTAGCGAAGGATTGGGTCTAGGGCTTTCCATTGTCGGTGCTAAGATTCCGACATGCCGCTGATCGCCCTTGCACCTTTGCAGCAACGCCGCCTCGAGCGGCTCGCCAGGCGCGCGGGCCGCTCTCCTAACGCGATGCTGAAATTCGTCCTGCGCGATGGCTTCGACGCCTGCGAACAGGATGTCCGCGAAAATCTGGCGGCCGACGCCGAATTCGCCGCAGGCAAGAGCGTCGCGCACAAAGATTCGATAAACCGGGCGCAAGCCGTCATTGAAGCGCATTCGCGACGGCACAAGCAGGCAGCCTAGATGGTCTGACCGGGCAGCCGCGGCCCGCGATAGCACGCTCGCCCGGATCGCGACGGAAGATCCTCCGACTGCCGAAGCCGTACTCTCAAGAATCGACCGCTCAGTTGCGCTGATCTGCGCGCAACCCTCGCTCGGCACCCCAACTGCAACCCGCGGCGTCCGCCGCCACCCGGTGCCCGGAACGGGACATGTTCTTACCTACCGCGTGGTCCGCAATGAAGTGCGGATTCTTCGTTGGTACCGCGCGAGGCAGAATATCAGCCGTTAACGTTGCTTTGAGCCGCGCGCTTCGGCGTGTCGGCTGCAAGGCATAGTTGTGTTGCGGTGCATCCCTACGGGTATATCACGCGAAGCCGCTCGCATACCAACGGGGCATCTCGCGACCAAGGGCCGCACACGCATTCGAGTAATAGTCCCAGAACATCTTTCGCCAGCCCTCCAGTGTTCGGTCCCCTTCGCCGTACTCGAAGGCAAACCGTGCGTCGACGTCTTCGAACCGGATGAGTTCGATCCAAGTCGTTGTCACGACACATACCGGCTCCCTCCGTCCGTTCTCCACCACTGACAGGTTGCCGAGCGGGGGTAAAGGCTTGCCCCTGGATTCGTACTCCCACAGCAGCCCGCTGGTCGCCGTCTTCTGCCCGCCGCGTATGAGCACTGCGCCCGTTTCCGCGTCTTCGTCTTCGATGCCGATACGAAAGGACTCGTAGAATCGCTGGTTCGCATCGCTCGGCGCTGACCTGGATTCCAGGAAGTCGTTCCAGAACGTATTGATGTGCTGCGGTATATCCGCCATCGTTCCTTCTAGATCAATCCGCTTTCGCGCCGGACGCCCTGACCACCGGCGCCCACTTGGCGATTTCGGCCTTGACGAAGTCGCCGAGCTGCTCGGGCGTCATGGGAATGAAGCGCGCGCCTTCGTTGGCGAGGCGGGTTTCGATTTCCTTCGAGCGCATGAATTTATCGGTTTCGGCGTTGAGGCGGCGCACGGTGCCGGGCGGCGTGCCGGCGGGTGCAAAGTGGCCGACCCAGTTGGTGACTTCAAAACCGGGGAGAGTTTCGGCGACGGTGCGGTTCTCAATTACAGACAGAAAAATTCCAAGCAAAATCGAAGCATCATGGCAATTCTCCGGCGCGACGAAAATGTTTCTGGGCCTCGGCGGCGCGCCCTTCGCGCTCGGCCAGGCGGGCGAGTTCCAGGTGCGCAGCGCGCGAGGGACCGAACGTGAGGCTGGCGTCGAGATAGTTCTGCGCCTTGCCCCAGAGCTCCGCCGCGACGCACAGCCGGCCGAGCGTGGCCAGCAGCTGCGGGTCTTCGGCATGCTCGCGCAGCCAGCGCTCGGCGCGCTCGATGCGCGCGCGCGCCTCCTCCTGCCTTTTGACGGCGTCGAGCTTTTCGATCTCGCCATACAGGGCGACCAGCGCGACGTTCCATTCCGCGCCCAGGCTGCGTTCGATGAGGTCGCGGGCGAGCGCCGCTTCACCCAGCGCCGCCGCGCGGCGCGCCGCCGCGGCCGCAACGCGCGGCTGCACCAGCTCGGCCGATGGGATTTTCCGCAGGCGCGTCTCGAGCGAACCGCGGTCGCCCGATTCGCGCGCCAGCAACTCGATGTGCGCCTGGACGCGGTGCTCATCGGCGATCGTCGGCGGCAGCGCGCCGCGCTTGGCCAGCAGCGCAGCGAGGCGCAACACCTCCTCCCAGTTCTGCGCGCCGCGCTCGGCGCGCAGCTGCATGCGCGCGGTCGCGATGTGCCGCGGCCCGGTGCCGTGCATGCTGCGCAGCGCATCGCGCGCGCCGATGAAATCGCGCTCCTCGAGGGCCAGTTCGGCCTGCGTCAGCAGGCGCGCGGCGCGCAGCGACTCCCCCGCGCCCTGCGCCCGTTCCAGCCATTGATCGCGGCGTTCGAGCTCGCGCATCTGGTGCGCGGCGCGCGCCGCAATGAGCGCCGCGATCCCCGGCGCGGTACCCGCCTCCCATGCAAGCCCAGCCTCCTTCTCGGCGCGCGCGAACCGCCCCTCCATGTAGCACTGCAGTGCCGAGACGAGCGCGTTCTGGGCTTGCTCGCGCCTGCGCCGTTCGCGGAACGCGCGCACCTGCGCCGGCAGCGCCAGCGTGTGGCCGGTCAGGCGCAGCGCGAAGTAAGCGACGCCGAACGCGGCCGCCAGCGCCAGGAGCGACAGCAGCAAGGAGATCTCGACCCGCCAGGGCGGGTAGACCAGCACGATATAGCCCTCGCCAACGCGGCCGGTGATCGCGAGCGCCACTGCCGCGGCGAATACCGCAACCAGCCAGAATAGCCAGCGCATCAGCCGCTTCTCAAGATTTGCCTCGCTCGCGGCGCGCCTTGAAGCCGCGCACCGCCTCGAGGCTGTCGACGATCGTCGGCGGCTCGAAGCTGACCGAGGCCAAGGAGAGCTGTTTGAGCTGCGCCAGCGCGCCCTGGGAGGCCTTGGCGCGGGCGTCGAAATAACGCTGGATCCAGCGCTGTGCGACGCGCAAGTCCTCGCGATAGCCCGCCTCGTCGCGCGTGAGCAGCGCCAGGCGCGCGTTGAGCAGCCGCAGCTTGAGGTTCTCGCGCACGAAGTACGCCTGTTCGGGCGGCAGCAACGCCGCTTCGGGCGCCTCGAGCTTGCGCACCACCACCAGCTGGCGCAGTTCCTTCCAGACTTCGGCGCCCAGGCGCGCGAAGAAACCCTCCTCCGCGGGCGGCGCGGCGGCGGCCCGCTTGCCGGCCGCGGGGCGCTCGATGCGCTCGTCGAACGCCAGCGGCATTGCGTCCACCGAGGCGATCAGCCGGTCGATGCTGAGGGACAGGCCCGGCACGTCGAGCACGGGCAGCGATTTGAGGCGGTCGATATCGCGCGTAAGCGCGCGCCGCACCGGCAGGAACTGCGGCCGGTCGACGCGCGACAGGCGGCTCTCGGCCAGCTGCAATGCGAGCAGCGCCGCGCGCACGTTGCCCGAGAGCTGCAGCTGCTGCTGCGCGATCGCGAGCACCTGTTCGATCTCGGCCAGCTGCCACTCGTCGCGGTTGCGCGCCAGTTCCTGGTAGAGCGCCTCGAGCGCGCCCTGCTGGCTCTGCGATTCGGCCAGCTTCGCTTCGAGCGCGCCGAGCTTGGCGAGCGCCTCGCGCAGCGCCTCCTGGGTCTGGCGCCCGAGCGTGCGCGCCTCGCGGGTTTCGGTCTCGATGTCGCGCAGGCGCTTGGCGAGTTCCTCCTGCGTGGCACCGATGCGGCCGCGGGTATCGAGCCAGAGCGCCGCGACGATCGCCGCAAGCACTACCAGCGCGACGGCAACTATGCGCAGCCGCGTGCGCGGGCCGGAGTCCGGGTTCACAGCCTGGGGCGCAGGCGAATCCATGCGCTCAGTTGTAGCTTGCGCCGCCGAAGTATGCAACCAGCGCTGCGGCCGTCTGCGCATCCCCTGGCCCGGCGACGAGTACCCGCGCGAGCCCCAGCCGGGCGGCTTCGCCGGCGACGCGCGCGTGCGGCACGAAGAGCGCCGTGCCGGCAAGCCGCTGCGGCGCGGCGCCGCCCAGCATCTCCAGCAGATTGGCGAGTCCTTCGCCCGAAGACACCAGGACCGCATCCACCTTGCCGAGCGCCCAGGCCGCGTCGAGCCCGGCGCGTCCCGCCTCGGGCAACACGCGCCGGTAGCAGGCCGCATGCTCGACCACGGCGCCGCGCGCGGCAAGCGTCTCGCCCAGGTATTTGCGCCCGCCCGCGCCGCGGAATATCGCGATGCGCTGGCCCGCGACGTGGCTGAATTCGGGCAGCGCCAGCAGCGCCTCGCTGTCGAACAGCGTGGCGGGCGCGATCACGTCGGTGAAACCCCGCGCCGCGAGTTCCTCGCTGCTGCCGGCGCCTACGGTGGCGACCCGCAGATGCGCGGGCCAGGGCCTGCCGGCGCGGCGCTCCCCGAGCAGCGCGAAGGCTTTTCGTACCGCGTTCCTGCTGACGAAGATGGCGCAGTCAAACGATTCGAGCCGGTCGGCGACGGCATGGAAGGGCGCCAGGTCCTGCAGATCGCGGATTTCAATCGCCGGCAATTCGAGCGGCTCGCCACCGGCTTGCCGGATCAGCGCCGCGAGGGCGTCCGCCTGGCCTGCGGGCCGTGTCACGACGATCCGCCTGCCGGCAAGCGGTAGAGGGGAACTCACGGCAGGTTCATGGTGCCAGCGCCGCCAGAATCTCATCGGCGCCGCGCTCGCGCAGCAGCGCCGCGATGCGCACGCCGAGCGCTTCGGCCTCCCGCGGCTCGCCCGCGCCTTCGGCGCGCGCGGCACGCCTGCCGTCGGGCGAAGCCACCAGCGCGCGCAGCTGCATTTTTCCGCCGGCAATTTGCGCATAGGCGCCCAGGGGGATCGTGCAACTGCCGCCCAGCGCCAGATTCACCTGCCGCTCGGCGCGCACGCAGGCGCTCGAGTCGGGATCGTCGAGCGGTTTAAGCAGATCCAGCAGATCGGCGCGCCCGGCCAGGCACTCGACGCCCAGCGCCCCCTGTCCCGCCGCTGGCAGGCAAGCCTCGATCGAAAGGGTGCTGCGGATGCGCTTCGCGAGCCCGAGGCGCTTCAGCCCCGCGGCGGCGAGCACGATCGCCGCGTACTCGCCACGGTCCAGCCTGGCAAGGCGCGTCTCGACATTGCCGCGCAACGGCCGGATCTCGAGCGCGGGATGGCGCGCGGCGATTTGCGCCTGCCGGCGCAGGCTGGAGGTACCGACCACCGCGCCCGCGGGAAGGGCCGCCGGATTTTCATGCGTCAGCGAAACGAAGGCGTCGCGCGGGTCCTCGCGCGCGAGGATCGCCGCGAGCACGAATCCCGGCGGCAGCGCCGCCGGCACGTCTTTCATCGAATGCACAGCGACATCGGCGCGGCCCTCGGCAATCGCCGCCTCCAGCTCCTTGACGAACAATCCCTTGCCGCCCACCTTGGCCAGCGACACGTCGAGCAGCTCGTCACCGCGGGTGGACAGGGCCACCAGTTCGATGCGCAACGCGGGCCACAACGCCTCGAGGCGCGCTTGCACGTGCTCCGCCTGCCACAGAGCGAGCCGGCTGCGGCGCGTCGCTATCCTCAGCTCGCGCATCACCCGGCGCTTTCGGGCAGCACGCCCTTCACGGTCGGCCACAGCCGACGGCTCACCGGCAATCGCTCGGCAACTCCCTCGAGCACCACCTCCCAGTGCGGCTCTTCCTCGCCGCCGCCGGCGATGCGCTCGAAACCGCGGATCGCAGCGCGCGCCACGAGGCAGTTGCGGTGCACCCGTACGAAACGCTCGGCGAACTCGCGCTCGATGGATACCAGCGGCTCTTCGATCAGGTGCTCGCCGGCCCTGGTGCGCAGCGTCACGTATTTCAGCTCCGCCTTGAGGAACAGGACCTCGCTTACCGGCACCAGGACGATGCGGTTTCTCTCGGCCACCGAAAAAAACTCGCGCGCACCTCCGGCGGCGGCCCGCTCGAGCCGCTCGCGCGGCGCCGGACCGGAGGCCAGTGCCTTTTTCAGAGCCCCCGCGAGCCGTTCGGCGCGCACCGGCTTCATGAGGTAGTCGAGCGCATTCAGCTCGAAGGCCTCGACGGCATGCCGGTCATGGGCGGTGACGAATATGACCGCCGGCGCGTTTTTCAGCGCGCAAAGATGGCGCGCGAGCTCGATGCCGCCCATGCCCGGCATCTGGATGTCGAGCAGCAGCACCTGCGCCGCGCTGCCCGGCAGGTTCTCGATCACCTCGAGGCCGCTGGCCGATTCACCCACGACCGTGGTGGCGAGCTCTCCGCGGATGTCGGACAGCAGCTCCTTCAGCCGGGCCCGCGCGGGCGCCTCGTCGTCCGCGATATAGATCCGCAGCTCGCCGCTCATGTGGTCCCTGCTCTATAGGGAATGTCGATCTGGACGCGGTAGCGCGCGTTCTCGACGCTTGATTCGAGCCTTGCCTCGTCGTCGAAAAACAGCATCAGGCGCTCGCGGATGTTGTCGAGCGCCATGTGGTTTCCGGCGCGCGCGCCGCTCACCGGCACGCACCAGGGATTCTCGATCAGCACCAGCACGCGGTGATCGCGCCGTTCGATGCGCACCAGTACATCGCCGATTCCGGTGCCGGGCTCGACGCCGTGATAAATCGCATTTTCGAGCAGCGGCTGCAGCACCAGCGCCGGCAGCATCGCGTCCACCGGTGCGTGGTCGAGGTCCCAGGACATGCGCAGCCGCTCGCCCAGGCGCAGTTGCTCGATCGCGGCGTAGCGCTCGATGAGCGCGATCTCATCGGCGAGGCGAACGAGATTGCGGCCATCGGACATGAGGGCGCGAAACAGTTCCGCGAGATCCTCCAGCGTGCGCTCGGCCCGCCGCGGATCGCTGCGGATCAGCGCCAGCACCGCGTTCAGGCTGTTGAACAGAAAATGCGGCCGGATGCGCGCCTGCAGCGCCTGCAAGCGCGCTTCGGCAAGCGCGGGCGAGTGGGCCTTGGTATGCAGCCTGAGATAGGCGAGCACCATCGCCGCCGTGACGGCCGCCAGCACCAGCGTGCGCACAAGGCTGGCCGGGGAAAATTCTCCCAGCACGACCTGCGTCGCAGCTGCGCAGGCGAGCACTACCGCGAGCACCAGTGCGCAACCGCTCCAGTAGCTCAAGCGCAACAGCCAGGGCGCAGCCGCATAGAGCAAAGTGAGACTGGCGAGCAGCGGCGGCTCGAACAGCGCCGCTTTCATCACGAACGCCGCGAGCGTATTGCTCCAGTCCGGTTCGGTGAGCAGCGCCGCGATGAGCGCGAGCAGATTGACCGCGACCAACGCGCGCGCCGTGACGCCGAGATTGCGGAAGTCCGGAAGTGATTCCGGAAACGGCTTTTGCCTTATACTGGGCATTGTTAGCGAGCGGTCTTCAACCGCATTCTATTTATCGTATTTTATTCCTGCATCTTAATCCGACATGGCTGCAGCGGCGTCGAAGCGGAAAAAGAAGGCGAAAGCCTGGTCCGGGCGATTTGCCGAACCCGTGGACGCGCTCGTGCAGCGCTTTACGGCCTCGGTTTCGTTCGATCACCGGCTCGCGATGCACGACATCGCGGCTTCGCTCGCGCACGCGCGCATGCTCACCGCCTGCGGCGTGATCGGCCGGCGCGACTTCGCGGCGATCGAGCGCGGCCTGAAGAAGCTGCGCGCGGAGATCCGCGACGGCAAGTTTGCCTGGTCGATCGAGAATGAAGACGTGCACTACAGCATCGAGCGGCGCCTGACTGAAATCGCGGGCAGCGCCGGCAAGCGCCTGCACACCGCGCGCTCGCGCAACGACCAGGTGGCCACCGACGTGCGGCTCTGGCTGCGCGACGAAATCGACGCCATCGTGAAGAAACTCTCGGCGCTCGAGGACGCCCTGCTCGCGCAGGCGGCGCGCCATGCTGCGCTCGTGATGCCGGGTTTCACGCACCTGCAGGTTGCGCAGCCGGTGACCTTCGGCCATCACCTGCTCGCCTACGTCGCCATGTTCGAGCGCGACCGGGCGCGGCTGGCTGATTGCCGCAGGCGGGTGAACGTGCTGCCGCTGGGCGCTGCGGCCCTCGCCGGCACGAGCTTTCCGATCGACCGCGCGCAGGTCGCGCGTGAGCTCGGCTTCGACGCCGTCGCGGAAAATTCCCTCGATGCGGTTTCGGATCGGGACTTCGCGATCGAATTCACCGCCTGTGCCGCCATTGCCATGATGCACCTGTCGCGCTTCGCCGAGGAGCTGATCCTCTGGATGAGCGCGCCGTTCGGCTTCGTCAAAATCCCGGACCGCTTCTGCACCGGCAGCTCGATCATGCCGCAGAAAAAGAACCCGGACGTGCCCGAACTGGTGCGCGGCAAGAGCGGCCGCGTCTTCGGCCACCTGCTCGCGCTGCTGGTGCTCATGAAGGGCCAGCCGCTCGCGTACAACAAGGACAACCAGGAGGACAAGGAGCCGCTGTTCGACAGCGTGGACACGCTCAAGGATTCGCTGGACGCATTCGCCGCGCTTGCCGCCGGCCTGCGGCCGCAGCCCAAGGCGATGCGCGCGGCGGCGCTGCAGGGCCATGCAACCGCCACCGATCTTGCGGACTACCTGGTGCGCAAGGGCGTGCCGTTCCGCGACGCGCACGAGGCGGTGGCGCGCGCCGTGCGCGCGGCCGAAACCGCGGGCTGTGACATTGCCAAGCTGCCGCTCAAGACGCTGAAGCGCTTTTCCTTCGCCATCGGCGCCGACGTCTACAAATCCCTCACGCTCGAGGGTTCGGTTGCGAGCCGCAACCACCTTGGCGGCACCGCGCCAGCGCAGGTCAAAGCAGCAGTCAAGAGAGCACGGGCGCGCAAGCGCGTGCGCTGAGGCGGCGTTCCTGAACGAGCCGCTCCAGCTGCAGCAGATCGGGAAGTATCCGGTCGAGCGCCACCTCGGATCCGGCGCGACTTCCGAGGTCTACCTTTGCCACGACACCTTTGCCAAGCGCAATGTGGCGGTAAAGCTCGTCTCCACGTCGCTGTTCAACGACCCGGACCGCGGCAAACTCTACCGCAAGCTCTTCGTAACCGAGGCATCGCTCGCCGGCAAGCTGCAGCACCCGCACATCTGCCAGATCTACGACGCGGTGTCGGACGCGGCTCTGCATTACATCGTGATGGAATACGTCGACGGCGGCACGCTGGCGAAATTCTGCGCACCTGAAGCTCTGCTGCCGATCGACAAAATAGTGGAAATCGCGTTCAAGTGCACGCGCGCCCTGGAATTCGCGCACAAGATGGGCATCACGCACCGCGACGTCAAGCCCGCCAACATCCTCTACGCCGGCCAGACCGACGTCAAGATTTCGGACTTCGGCGCCGCGCTCATCGCCAGCGGCGACTCGACGCAGATCTCGGCCATCGGCTCACCCGCCTACATGTCGCCGCAGCAGGTGAAGGAGCATCCGCTCGATCACCGCACCGACATCTACTCCATGGGCGTGGTCATGTACCACCTGCTCGCCGGCCGGCTGCCCTTCCAGGCCTCCAACAACTTCAGCCTGATCTACCAGATCACGGGCACCGAGCCGCAGCCGCCCTCCGCGCACCGACCGGAGATTCCACGGGCCATCGACGACATCGTGCGCCGCGCGATGGCGCGGGACCTGGAGCACCGCTACGCAGAATGGGAGGAGTTCTCGGTCGATCTGGCCGCAGTGTTCCGCGGCGAACCGGCCGGCGGCGGCGCGCACGCCCGCGAACAGGAGTTCGCCGACTCCGACAAATTCGAAACCTTGCGCGCGCTGCCCTTCTTCGAGAATTTCTCCGACGCCGAGATCTGGGAAGTGGCGCACGTTTCAGCCTGGCGCCAGGCGCGTACTGGCGAAGTGATCATGAAGGAAGGCGAGCAGGGCGACTACTTCTGCATCATCGCCGACGGACAGGTCAAGGTCACCAAGCGCAACAAGCTGCTGAACGTGCTGCGCGCCGGCGAATGCTTCGGCGAAATGGCCTACCTGCAGAAGGCCGCGCAGGTGCGGGGGGCGGATGTCACCGTGATGAGCGATTGCAAGATCGTCTCGGTGCCCACCGGCAAGCTGGCGCAGGCCTCCGACGCCTGCCGGCACAAATTCGACCGGGCGTTCATGGAAATCCTCGTCGAGCGGCTGTCGATGGCCAACATCCGCCTGTCGGGCGTGTGAGCGCCGTGCGCCGCATAACAGGTGCCAATGTCGCGTCAAGCGCCGCTATTTCTACGCTTTCAGGTAGTACGAATACTTCCATAGCGTAAAACGGGTAGGGTGCGCACGGCACAACGTCCACCGTCTCTCGTGTGCGCGGCGCAGACCCTTCCCTTTCTGAATTCGAAAATCACATTGGAAGCCAAGATGGTAGCCGCGATTGCAAGACTGCTCGTGTCGTCCATGGCGCTGGTTGCGCTGCCGGTCCATGGCCAGGACCCGATCCCGAAATTCGAACAGTACGTGACGGATCGGGCGGGCCTGCTCTCTGCGCACACGACGCAGCCGCTGGAAGCGCTGCTGCGGGAATTCGAGGCGCGCAAGGGCAGCCGGATAGCCGCGCTGATCGTGCCCTCCACGCAGCCCGAGTCCATAGAGCGGTTCGCGCAGCGCGCCGCCGAACAGTGGATACCCGGCAGCGGCGCGATCCTGGTGATCGCGGTGAATGAACGCGCCGTCCGCGTCGAGATCGGCCCTAAACGTATGATGACGGACCAAGCGGCAAGAGTCGTCGAGGCCGATATCGTCGCGCCCAGTATCCGCGCCGGCGACGCCGATACCGGTGTGGACTTCGGCTTGCGTACCATGATGGACGTCATCGATAGGGGCCCCGGCGTGTGGCTCGGAACGTTCACGGCGACGACGGCCCCGGCCAGCCCCGACGACTCAACGCGCGGCAGGAACATCGCGTTCCTCGTCATGGCTGTGGCGCTCGTGGCCGGACTTGTTGGATGGTGGATGTGGAAGCGGCGCCCTGCCTATGCGGAAGCTGGGCAAAGCGCGCCGGGTGTACCCGGCGCCCTGACCTGGTACTCCCCTTCGTCACTCATGATCATCGCCGTCAATCTCCTTCCGCTCTGGGGAGTGTTCTTCCAAGGATGGTCGATATTCGTGTTGTTTGTTCTGTTCTGGCTCGAGAACGTGGTGCTCATATTGACAAACGCGTTGCGCATACTGTTCGCCAACCCGGGCGATTCCGGACTGTGGTTGCAGAAACCATTCCTGATGCTCGGCAACTGCTTCCAGTACGGCTTCTTTGCGGCCGCACATATCACAGGCATCTTCATGGTATTTGCAGAAAATGATTTCGAGCGCTTCAACCCCATAAGCTGGAAGCAAAATCCCATCGAGGAGGGGTTGCGCGTCATCGAGGCTCTGGCTCTGGACATCTGGCAGGTGTTCGCAATGATGGTCGCCGCGCATGTACTCGTGTTCTGCGTGTATTACATCTTTCGCGGCGAATACCGGAACGTGGATATCGAGGAACTGATGGACAAGCCGTTGGGCCGCCTCTTGCTCCTGCATGTGACGCTCATCCTGGGCGGAGCCGCCACGATGGGCTTGGGCTCCCCGGTCGGGGGGATGCTGATCCTGATTGCCCTGAAAATCGGCGGAGAACTGCTGACGCACCTCGGCCTGGTCACGCAGGTTCGCTCGCCGAGTTGACCGCCCTGCTTTCCCGAGCGTAACCCACGAGTGGCTCCATCGCGAACAACAGCGAATCGCTCGATCTGCGGGCGCTTTGGGCGCCCGATGCCGCGTTGTGCAAGCACATCCGGGTGGACGATCTCGCCGCCGATGCGCGAGGCCGGCGATCCGGTCGCGCGCTTCGTGCGCGCGGCCTTATAAGCAGGCGTAAGTACGCCGACCGCGATTCAGGCCTGCTGGCGAAGCCCTTCCAGCAGCTTCTGAAGTTCGCCGGACTGGTACATCTCTTTCACGATATCCGAACCGCCGACAAACTCACCGTTGACGTATAGCTGGGGGATCGTCGGCCAGTTGGCGTAATCCTTGATGCCCTGGCGGATGTCGGGATTCTCCAGCACGTTGACGGTGAAGAAGCTCTTCACGCCGCAGGCGTTGAGCGTCTGCACCGCGAGCTGAGAGAAACCGCACTGGGGAAACTGTGGCGTGCCCTTCATGTAGAGCACCACGGGATTGCCGGTGACCTGCTGTTTGATCTTGTCTTGAGTGTCCATGGCCGTCATTTTAGCTTTCCGCCCGAGACGCGCGCAATGCCTGCCAGGTCGGGCCAATTGGTGATGGATTCAAGCCCCGCTGTCGCGAGCAAGTCCCTCACTGCCTTTTCCTGTCCCTGGCCGTGTTCCAGCAGCAACCAGGCCCCGGGAACGAGGTGCGCGGTCGCGCCCTTCGCGATGTCCCTGATCGAATCAAGGCCATCCGGTCCACTCACCAGCGCCCCCAGCGGCTCGAAGCGCAGCGCGGCGAGGTGCGGATCGCCCTGGGCGATGTAGGGCGGGTTGGCGACCACCAGCTCGAAATGCTCCCCCGCGACCGGCTCGAACCAGCGGCCGTGGCGGAAATCGACGTCGAGATTGAATTTGGCGGCGTTGCGTTTTGCCATCAGCAGGGCGGATAGGTCGGCATCTACCGCCACGACCCTGGTTCGAGGACTGTTGTACTTGACGGCTATTGCAATTGCGCCGCAGCCGGTGCCAAGATCGAGCACGGATCCTGGCTTCTTCTCCAGCGCCAGATCGACCAGCAGTTCGGTCTCGGGCCTGGGCACGAGAACGCAAGGGTTGACTGCAAGCTCCAAGCCGTAGAACTCCTTGCGCCCGAGAATGTAGGCAACGGGTTCTCCCTTGGTCCTTCTTTGCACGAATTCAAGGAAAGCGTTCTCGACTTCAAAAGGAATTTCCTGTTGCGGCGAGGCAATGAGGCTCGCTTGCGAAAATCCGCAAACCTCTGCCAGCAGCAGTCGTGCTTCCCGAACGTCGATACCCGACGCCGCCATCGCCTCTGCAATCGTCACAGCATTCTTTCGGAGAGCTGCGCCAGCTGCTCGGCAGTGTGCTCCGCGGCGAGGGCGTTGACAACGTCGTCCAGTTCGCCGTCCATGATGCGCTCGATCTTGTACAGGGTCAGGTTGATGCGGTGGTCGGTGACGCGGCCCTGCGGGAAGTTGTAGGTGCGGATGCGCTCGGAGCGGTCGCCCGAACCGATCAGCGACTTGCGCGTCGAAGCGGTTTTGGCCGCGAGTTCCTTTTCCTGCTTGTCCTTGATGCGCGCGGCGAGCACCGAGAGGGCACGCTCCCGGTTCTTGTGCTGCGAGCGCGAGTCCTGGCATTCGACCACGATGCCGGTGGGCAGGTGGGTGACGCGAATCGCCGAATCGGTCTTGTTGACGTGCTGCCCGCCGGCGCCCGAGGCGCGGAAGGTGTCGATGCGCAGCTCGGCAGGGTTGAGCACCACCTCGCCGACCGCGTCGGCTTCCGGAAACACCGCGACCGTACAGGCGGAAGTGTGGATCCGCCCCTGCGTCTCGGTCTCGGGCACGCGCTGCACGCGGTGGCCGCCCGATTCGAACTTGAGCCTGGAGTAGGCGCCCTGTCCCGCGACGCGCGCGATCACTTCCTTGTAGCCCCCCAGTTCGGAAGGACTCTCCGATATCAGCTCTACCTGCCAGCGCTGGCGCTCGGCATAGCGCGTGTACATGCGGAACAGGTCGCCCGCGAAGAGCCCCGACTCGTCGCCGCCGGTGCCGGCGCGCACCTCGAGGAAGATATTACGCTCGTCGTTCGGATCGCGCGGCAGCAGCGCCGCCTGCACCTCGGCTTCCAGCCTGACCATCGTGCCCTGAGCCGCCTTGATCTCCTCCTCCGCGTAGCCTTTCATCGCAGGATCGGAGGCCATCGCGGCCGCTTCGGCGGCGTCGCGCTCCGCCTGCTGGTAACGGCCGTAGAGCTCGACCAGGCGGCTGAGTTCGGCGTGCTCGCGCGACAGCTTGCGGAATTCGCCCATGTCGCGCGCCGCGTTCTCGGCCGAGAGCAGCCGGTTCAGCTCCTCCAGCCGTTTCGCGAGGCTGTCGAGCTTCGTGCGCAGCGAGTGCTTCAAGGTCTGAGTCGAAACAGACGGGCGAGCGTATCGGCGAGCGTGCGCCGCTCATCGCCGGTGGCTTCGTTCATCGCCTGTGTAGGCGCATGCATGAGCTTGTTGGTGAGACCCTGCGAGAGCGCCTCGAGCACCTGCTTCGGATCGTCGCCCCGCGCGAGCAGCCTTTGCGCGCGCTCCACCTCGTAGCGGCGCGCTTCCTCGGCCTGCTCGCGCAATGCGCGGATCAAGGGCACTGTTTGCCGCACCTGCATCCAGTGCATGAACTGGCCGACCTGGGCATCGATGATGACTTCGGCCTGTTCCACCGCCGAGCGGCGCGCATCGAGGTTGCCCTGCACGATGCCCTTCAGATCGTCGATCGTGTAAAGAAAAACATCGTCGAGTTCCCCGACTTCGGGCTCGATGTCGCGCGGCACCGCCAGGTCCACCATGAACATCGGCAGGCGGCGGCGTGCTTTCAACGCGCGCTCGACCATTCCCTTACCCAGGATCGGCAGCGAACTCGCGGTGCTCGAGATCACGATATCGTGCTCGTGCAGATGCGCGGCAAGTTCGCGCAGTTCGATCGCGCGCGCGTTGAAGCGCCGCGCCAGCGCCGCGGCCCGCTCCAGCGTCCGGTTGGCCACCGTGATGCGCGCAGGCCCTTGCGCCGCGAAGTGCGTCGCGCACAGCTCGATCATCTCGCCCGCGCCGATGAACAGCACCTTCTGGTCCTTGAGCGAGGGAAAGATTCGCGCCGCGAGTTTCACCGTCGCCGCCGCCATGGACACGCTGTGCGCGCCCAACTGCGTGGTGCTGCGCACTTCCTTGGCTACCGCGAAGGAGCGCTGGAACAGCTTGTTGAGCACCGCGCCCAGCGTGCCGGCGGCTTCCGCCGAGCGCACTGCGTCCTTCATCTGGCCCAGAATCTCCGGCTCGCCCAGCACCATCGAATCCAGCCCCGAGGCAACGCGAAAAACGTGCCGCACTGCCTGCTCGCGCGGCAGCGCGTACAGGCAAGGCGACAGTTCCTGCAGGTCGACGCTGTGGTATTTCGCCAGCCACGCGGCGACCGCCGCGCGCTTTTCATCCTGCCAATCCCCCGAGAGGTAAAGCTCGGTGCGGTTGCAGGTCGAGAGGATCGCGGCTTCGGGCGCAAGCAGACGCTTGGCCTCGCCAAGCGCCTCGCCCAGGCGCTCGACCTGGAATACCACTTTCTCGCGCATCGTCAGCGGCGCGGTGTGGTGGTTGAGCCCAAGGGCGAAGATGGTCATGGCTGTGAGGATGCAAGCGCTTGTTTCGTCGCCATTTTACCTCCTCCGTCGCAGCGGCGAAGCGCGATCGTGGTTTAGAATCGGCGCATGGATACCCTCGCCCGCATCAAGGATCTAGCCATCAAGGAGCTCTCGCTCGATCCGGGCAAGCTCGACCCCAACGCGCCTCTGGCCGATCTCGGCGTGGATTCGCTGACGTTCATCGAATTCATGTTCAAAATCGAGGACGAGTTCGGCGTCAAGGTCTCGGACGAGGATTTGCGCAAGATCAAATGCCTCGCCGACCTGGAGCGGCACGTCGCCGCGTCGCTGCCGGCCTCCGGCAAGGTCTGATTCGCGGTGAGCGCGTCGCAGCGGGGAACCGCGGTGCCGGTGCGCCGGGTCGCGGTCACCGGGCTCGGCGTCGTCTCGTCACTGGGCAATAGCCTCGAAGAGTTCTACCTTTCGCTTGCCGCTGCGCGCTCTGGCGTGCGCCGCCTGCCCGAGGACGTAACGCTCGGTTCGGGTGTGCAAGTCGGCGCCCTTGCGACCTGGGATGCGGCCGCCCATTTCAAGGCAGCCGAAGCCGGCGCGCTCGACCGCGTCTCGCAATTCGCGCTCACCGCGGCAGGCGAGGCGCTTGCCGCGAGCGGACTTGTCGGCGCGGAACCGGCCGCGGCCGCGCGCGATCGCATCGGCGTTTGCTGGGGCACCGGCATGGGCGGCGCGCATACCCTCGATGGCGCGTACAAGTCCGTCTACGGCAAAAACGACTTCCGCCTGCGGCCGCTCTCGGTGGTGATGGCGATGAACAACGCCGCGGGGTCAAACGTCGCGGTGAAATGGGGCTTGCGCGGGCCGTTCGCCAACTTCTCCACCGCCTGCTCGTCCTCCGCGATGGCAATCGGCGAAGCGATGCATGCGATTCGCGCGGGGCGCGCCGACGCGATGCTCGCGGGCGGCTCCGAAGCGCTGCTCACGCCGGGCATGCTTGCCGCATGGCAGGCGCTGCGCACGCTTTCGCCCATGGACGCGGAGGATGCCGCCGCGAGCTGCAAGCCGTTCGACCGGCGCCGCGGCGGCCTGGTACTCGGCGAGGGCGCGGCAGTGCTGGTGCTGGAGAACGAAGCGCACGCGCGCGCGCGCGGCGCCACCATCCATGCCTTCATCACGGGCTACGGCAATACCTGCGACGCGACGCACATGTCCAAGCCCGACCGCGACGGCCAGGTGCGCGCGATGGCCCAGGCACTGGGCGAATCAGGTCTTGCGCCCGCGGCGATCGGCTACATCAACGCGCACGGCACCGCCACCATCGTCGGCGACGTCGTCGAATGCGAAGCGATCAATGCGGTGTTCGGCGAAGCGGCGGCACGCATTCCCGTGAGCTCGACGAAATCCATGCACGGCCACCTGCTCGGCGGCGCCGGTGCCATCGAAATGGCGGCCGCGCTGATGCCGTTCCGCGACGGCGTTTTCCCGCCGACCGCAAACCTCGAACAGCCCGATCCGGCCTGCGCGGTGCGCCACGTGCCGCTCAAGGCCGAGCGCGGCGATATCCCGCGCGCCGTGATGTCCAATTCCTTTGCTTTCGGCGGCTCGAACGTGGTGCTGATCGCCGAAAGAGCCTGAAGAGTTGGTGGCCAAGGGCGGAATCACCCTTGGCCAATTTTGCGCGCTTCGCGCGCGAAATTGGTGGCCAAGGGCGGAATCGAACCACCGACACGCGGATTTTCAGTCCGCTGCTCTACCAACTGAGCTACTTGGCCTTGGGGACGCGCCCCGAATTTCGGGCGCGGTTTGCAGGGAGCGAATTATATCAAGGGGGCTCAAAAGAAAAGGGGCGCCGAAGCGCCCCTTC
>CAZTSJ010000064.1:0-9955 GCA_964616875.1 uncultured Bordetella sp.
TCTACCTGCGCACGGCGGTCGGCGTCGGCCGCGGCGGCTGGGCCAACTTCGGGCACGTTTTGATGCCGGACTACCGCTGGGGCATCTTCATGGCCGAGCCCGACCCCGAGCGACAGACCATCAAGTTCGGCGACAACGTCGGCCAGCCGGTGTGGCCGGTGCTGCCGGGCGAACTGCGCAACCGCACGCGCCGTCTGGTCGTCACCCAGGCCGACACCGAGCCCGCCTCGGTCGAGCAGCAGCGCCTGCTCGGCCATACCTGCCCTTCCCTCTACGACCTGCGCAACCTGTTCCAGATCAACGTCGAGGAGGGCCGCCACCTGTGGGCCATGGTCTACCTGCTGCACGCCTATTTCGGCCGCGACGGCCGCGAGGAAGCCGAGGAGCTGCTGTCGCGGCACTCGGGCGATGCCGACAAGCCGCGCATCCTCACCACCTTCAACGAACCGATCAGCGACTGGCTGTCGCTCTTCTGCTTCACCTATTTCACCGACCGCGACGGCAAGTACCAGTTGAAAAGCCTGGCCGAGTCGGGCTTCGATCCGCTCTCGCGCACCTGCCGCTTCATGCTCACCGAGGAAGCGCACCACATGTTCGTCGGCGAAACGGGCCTTGGGCGCGTGGTCAAGCGCACGCTGGAGGTGATGAAGGAACTGGGCACCGACGACTCCGCGCGCATCCGCGCCCACGGTGCCGTGGACCTGCCGCTGCTGCAGAAGTACCTCAATTTCTGGTGCTCCTCCTCCCTCGACCTCTTCGGCAACGAGATCTCGTCCAATTCAGCGGCGAATTTCGCCAATGGACTGAAAGGCAGACCCGACGAATCGACGTACGACGATCACGTCCTCAGGGAAAAGACGTTCGCGCTGACCACTCCGAAGAGCACCGAGAACGTGCCGATGCTCAACGCGCTCAACGAAGTCATGCGCGAGTCCTACCTCAAGGACTGCGAGATCGGCCTGAAACGCTGGAACCGCGCCATCGAGCGCGCCGGACATCCCGGCCTTGCGCTCAAGCTGCCCTCGACGCGCTTTCGCCGGTCGATCGGGACCTGGGCGGGGCAAAGTGTGAATCCTGAAGGTTTGCTTGTTGAAAAAAATGCCTATGAAAAAAACCTGCATGACTGGATTCCCTCGCCGGCCGACCGGGCATTCGTGAAATCCCTGATGCAGCGGGTGGTGGAGCCCGGCAAAATCGCCGGCTGGGTCGCGCCGCCCGACCGCGGCATCAACAACCTGCCCGTCGAGCATGAGTACGTCGAGCTCCACTGAACGCTTTACGCCGGCACAGCTGGGCGATTTCCTCAATCGCATGCTGGCGGCCGAGCGCGCCGGCGCGAAGGCGCTGGTGGTCTTTCTGGATGCTTTCGCGAGAAACTCGAACGAGTGGAAAATCCTGCGCCAGGTCCAGGCCGACGAGGCGCACAACTGCGCCCTGCTCGGCAAGCTGCTGGAGCGCGGCGGCAGCGCCTTCAGCCATGCCACCGGGGAGTTCTACGACAAGGCGGTCGCGGTGCAAGGCCGCCGCCAGCGCATCGAATTCCTGCTGCGCGGCCTGGGCTGGGCGGTGAGAGAATTCAACCTGGCCATGCCGCGCATCGACGATCCGGAAATCCGCAACACCCTCGGCAGCATGCGCGATACGCACGCGCGCAGCATCGAGGCCTGCGTCGCCGTCGCGCGCACGCTGGGAGACTGAATGGCGGGGATCGCACGCCTGCGCGATTTCGTGACCGGCATGACGCAGCTGGTCGAGCGCCACGGCGCCGACGAGCCGCGCATGCTGGACGAAGGCGAAAAGCTGCTGCGCGCTCTCGTGACGCAGGACGACTGGCTGCCGGAAGAATTTGCCGCGCCGGCTAAGGAGTCGTACCGGCAATACCTGCTGTACTGCGATCCGCTGGAGCGCTTTTCAGTCGTCAGCTTCGTCTGGCTGCCGGGGCACCGCACGCCGATACACGACCACACGGTCTGGGGCCTGGTCGGGGTGATGCGCGGCGTGGAAATGTGTGAAGAATTCTCTGCTGCAATAAGAAAAATAAACTCACACGAATCAAAACCCGGCGAAGTCGACCGCGTCTCGCCGGCGATCGGCGATATCCACGTCGTTTCCAACCCCGGGACGCAGACGGCGGTCAGCATCCACGTCTACGGCGCCAACATCGGCGCGCTGCGCCGCCATGTCTACGACCCGGCCAGCGGTGCGCCAAAGGAATTCATCTCGGGTTACCACAACACCACCGTGCCGAACCTGTGGGACCGCTCGCGCGCCGAGGCCCGCTAGTTCGCGCCGCGCGCCCTTAGCATCTTCGCGATGCGCTGGTAGCCGGCCGCGGTGGCGAGCGACATCGGCGTCGCGCCGCTGGCGCTCTTGGCGTTCACTTCCGAGCCCTTGTCGAGCAGGTACTCGGCGACTTCGAAGCGGCCGTAGAGCACTGCGGTGTGCAGCGGCGTGGTGCCGCTCTTGGTGCGGCTGTTGACGTCGGCGCCGCGCTGTACCAGCAGCCCCACCAGCGGCATTTCACCCTTCATCACCGCGTAGTGCAGGGCCGAAGCGCCCGCGCCCGGGTCCTTGCTCTCGATGTCGGTGCCCTGCTCGATCATCTTGAGCGCGTTGGCGTAGTCGCCCTTCGCGATTGCAGAGTGCAGGCTGAGCGGCGCTGCGGACGCGCTCGGCGACGCGGCAATGGGGGGATTTGCGGGGTCCTGCTGCGCAGCCGGTTGAGACGCGGCTTTGGGTGCGGGCTGCGCCTGAGGCGTCTCCTGCGGCGTCGGCAGGGAACTTTCAGCCGGGTTGAAGATGGAGCGCAGGATGTCGCGCAGGCCGCCGAAAAAACGCTCCGGCAGCGATTCCGTGGGTTCGGTGGATGGCGGCTTTTCCTGCGCCTGCTGCTGGGCGTACGCGGCCGGGGCCGTCACCAGCACCGCCGCCAACAATATGGCTATCCACCCCGTGTGGCGCAAGTTCACCCCCTCCTCGCACCTCGAATAATACTCCCTTGGGTAATAATACCGCTGGCATGAAATTCCTCTTCGACTTGTTCCCGGTCCTGTGTTTCTTCGCGGTTTACTGGGTCAGCGACATCTATACGGCCACCGTTGCCGCGATCGTCGCCACCATCGCGCAGGTCGCCTGGCTGCGAATCCGCAAGCGGCGCATCGAGCCCATCCTGTGGGTCAGCCTCGCCCTGATCGTGGTATTCGGCGGCCTCACGCTCATCCTGCAGGACAAGCGCTTCATCATGTGGAAGCCCACGGTGCTCTACTGGTTCTTCGCCGGCGCGCTTGCGGTTTCAGCCACCCTGTTTCGCAAGAACCTGATCCGCTCGATGCTGGCGAAGGAAATCCGACTGCCCGAGCCGGTCTGGGCGCGCCTGAACTGGAGCTGGGTCGGCTTCTTCGTCCTCATGGGTTGCGCAAATCTCTACGTCGCCTTCAATTTCGAGGAGCCGACCTGGGTCAAGTTCAAGCTGATCGGCGGCACCGGGCTGATGCTGCTGTTCGTCATCGGCCAGGCGCTGTTTCTCGCGCGCCATATCGAGGAGGAGAGCAAGCCGTGACAGTGGCGGAGGATATCCGCAGGCATCTCGATGCGCTCGCACCAGCGCGCGTGGAACTGCTCGACGAGAGCGCGCTGCACGCCGGCCACGCCGGCGCAGCGCCAGGCGGCAACACGCACTGGAAGCTGACCATCGTGTCGGCCGCGTTCGAAGGCAAGCCCACGCTGGCGCGCCATCGCATGATTTACCAGGCGCTCGGTGATCTGATGCAGCATCCAATCCACGCGCTCTCGATCACCGCCCGCGCCCCCGGTGAAAATGACGCATAATTGCATCTGAAACTGGACAGAAAAAAAGGCAAAGCATGAACCAGAGGATTCTCGCCGTTGCGCTGCTCCTGCCATCGCTCGCGCTGGCGCAATTGCCGACCAAGGAACCCGCCAAGCCCGCCGCCAGCGGCCCGCTCGCGACCGTGAACGGCGTGGCGATCCCGCGCCAGCGCGCCGATACTTTCGTTCGCCTGCAGGCGGCCCGCGGCGCGCAGGACAACGAACAGCTGCGCGCGCAAGTGCGTGAATTGCTCATCAACAACGAGTTGCTGGTGCAGGAGGCCAATCGCAGCGGCATGGCGAAGAAGGCCGAGGTGCAGCAACAGATCGATTTGAACCGCCTGGAAATCATCGCCAACGCGGTGATCGCGGAACACCTGCGCGTCAACCCGATCGCCGACGCCGACGTGCAGAAGGAATACGAGCGCGCCAAATCACAGACCGGCGACAGGGAATTCAAGGCGCGCCACATCCTGGTCGCAACCGAGGACGACGCGAGGACGGTGCTCGCCGACCTGAAAAAAGGCACCAAGTTCGAGGAAATCGCGCAGAAGCGTTCGCTCGATGAAGGCACGCGGCCCAAGGGCGGCGACCTCGACTGGAATGTGCCCAGCAACTTCGACAAGGCCTTCTCCGATGCAATGATGAAACTGGAGAAAGGCAAGATCACCGAGGCACCGGTGCGCACCCGCTTCGGCTTTCACATCATCCAGCTGGACGACGTGCGCGCGGTGAGTTTCCCGCCGCTCGCCCAGGTCCGGCAGCAGATCCAGCAGCGCCTCGTCGAGCAGAAGATCCAGGGCATGGTGCGCGAGCTGCGCGCCAAGGCGAAAATCGAGTAGGCGCGCGCATTCCGACGCGCAATCCGACCATGCAAGCGGCGCTGCCCTGCGCGCGGCCCGCGATGGCTGCCCTGGACGGGCGCTATGTGCGCCTCGAGCCGCTGGCCGCGGCCCATGCGGCTGACCTGTACGAAGCCTCCGCCGCACCCGGCGCCGAACGCCGCTTCGCCTACCTGTTCGACCTGCCGCCGGCGACGCCTGCCGACATGACCGCCTGGATCGCGAAGATGGCCGCGGGCGAAGACCCGATGTTCAGCGCGGTGATCGACAAGGCGAGCGGCCGCGCCGCCGGCCGCCAGGCGCTGATGCGCATCACCCCCGAGCACGGCGTGATCGAGATCGGCCACATCCTCTGGGGACCGGCCATCTCGCGCACGCGCGCCTCGACCGAGGCCCTGTACCTCGCCGCGCGCTACATATTCGAGGACCTGGGCTACCGGCGCTTCGAATGGAAATGCAACAACCTGAATGAGCCCTCCAAGACGGCCGCGCTGCGCTTCGGCTTCAGCTTCGAGGGCGTTTTCCGGCAGCACATGTGGGGTAAGGGCGCCAACCGCGATACCGCCTGGTTCTCGATGCTCGATGCGGAATGGCCGCGGCTGCGCAAGGAATACGACCGCTGGCTCGCGCCGGAGAACTTCGACCCCGCCGGCAAGCAGTTGTCAAAGCTGCAGGCCCGGCAGTAAAACCGCCCGTGGTGCCTAGGCCGCGCTTTTCAGAGCATCGTCGATCTTGAGCGGCAGATAGCCGCGCTTCTTGGCTTCAAGTATCGAAATTTCCCGAATGCCGTGCGCCGAATATCCGATGTGAACGTTCCAGTTGAGGGACTCATCGCGAGTCACGGGCTCGTCCGAAAATCGGATATAGAGGATGTCATCTTTCTCGTTGTAGTCGATTCTCATGTCTGTTCCCGCAACGACCAGCCAACCATGACCGTCTTGATCACCAGGTAGTCTTCTTCCACTGCGGCAGCGCACACCAGATTATCATGGCGATCCGGAAAATGCTTAAAGATGAACAGGTATTCGCCTCCCATCCGCTTCAGATTGCCAGTCTCGAGCAACACCTCGAGCATCGCATCGTTGATCCCGCGCTCGCTCATCCGGACTCTGGCGTGTTCTGTCACTACGACCTGTCTGGCGAAGCGCATGCTGTACATGTGTCGAATCAACGCGGCGCATCAAAGACTCGTTGACATCTGTAAGGCTTGCGCCAGGCCGGCGACCAACGGACCAACTATGGTGTCCCAAAGGAATTGAACCCATGAAAGCGCTGCTTCTTGCCGTAGTGCTGGTCCATTCGTTCACCGTCCATGGCCAGACCCCGCCCCTTTCCACCGCGACCTTCGCCGGGGGCTGCTTCTGGTGCGTTGAGGAAGCCTTCGAAAAGCTGCCCGGCGTGGTGTCGGCCGTGTCCGGCTATATCGACGGCCGGACGAAGAATCCGACCTACGAGAACCACGGGGCCGCAGGGCATGCGGAGGCGGTCGAAGTGAAGTTCGATCCGTCGAAAGTCAGCTACGAAAAGCTGCTCGACGCGTTCTGGCTCAACCACGACCCTACCACCATCGGCCGGCAGTTCTGCGACAGCGGGTCGTCGTACCGGCCCGGCATCTACTGGCACGACGAGGAGCAGAAGCGCCTCGCCGAGGCCTCGAAGGCGAAGTACGACAAGCTGAAGGCGTTCAAGCAGCCGATCGTGACGCCGATCGTCAAGACTTCGCAGTTCTGGCCCGCCGAGGAATACCACCAGGACTACTACAAGAAGAATCCGGTGCGCTACAAGTTCTACGTCAACGGCTGCGGCCGCTACGCGCGGCTGGACGAGCTCTGGGGCAAGCTGCGCAAGTAAGCTAGCCCGCGAGTTTTCCTCGCAGGCGCTGCACCGCATCGGCCTCGCCGCGAATGCGGATGAACGCGCCCTCGTTTCCGGCGCGCTCTTCGAGCACTTCGCAGCTGGCGAATATCTCGCCGCGCAGCTTCTGCGCCGACCAGGGCAGGAAGAGCTCGGCTTCGACGAGGTCGCGCTGGAAGAAAGCCACGATCGCGGCGCGTAGCCTGGCGATATCGCTCTCGCGGCGCGCGCTCATGATGATGGCCGCGGGATACAGCGAATGCAGCGACGCTTCATCGCCGCCGCGGTCAATCTTGTTGAGCACCAGGAGGCACGGTACATCTTTTGCGCCGATCTCCTCGAGCACGCCCTCGGTCACCGCGAGCTGGCGCTCGAACCCGGGATCGCTCGCATCGACGACGTGCAGCAGCAGAGAAGCCTCGAGCGCCTCGTCGAGCGTCGACTTGAACGAGGCGACCAGGCCGTGCGGCAGGTTCTTGATGAAGCCCACCGTGTCGCTCACGAGCACGCGCGGCACGCTCTCGGGGTGGAGCGCGCGCACCGTCGTGTCGAGCGTCGCGAACAACTTGTCGGCCACCAGCGCCTCGTTGCCCGTGAGCGCGCGCATCAGGGTGGACTTGCCCGCGTTGGTGTAGCCCACGAGCGCCACGCGCGCGAGTCCCGGCCGTTCCTGCCGCCGCGCGCGCTGCGTCTTGCGCTCGGCGCCCATCGCGGCGAGTTCCTTTTCCAGCTCGGAGATGCGATCGCGAATTTTGCGCCGGTCGAGCTCCGCGCGCGACTCGCTCGCGCCGCGGCCGCCGACGCCGCTGCGCCCCCGGCCCTGCGGCCCCGCGAGCTTCGCCGCCTCGCGCATGCGCGGCGCCATGTAGCCCAGGCGCGCGATCTCGACCTGCGCGCGCGCGGCGCGCGAGCGCGCGTGGCGGTGGAAGATCTCCAGGATCACCATGGTGCGGTCCATGACCTCGCAGCCGGTCTCCTTCTCGAGGTTGCGCGCCTGTGAGGGGGAGATTTCGTGGTCGACGAGAATGACGTCGGCGCTCTCCGCGAGGCTGCGGAGTTCCTCCCGCTTGCCGGTGCCGAAGTACGCCGTCTGGTCGAACCTGGCGCGCTTCTGCGTGAAAGTACCGACGGCCTTGAACCCGAGCGTCTTCGCGAGCTGGCGCAACTCGGTCAGCGAGGCCTCGAATTCGACGTCGCTCACGCTGGAGAGCTGAACAGCCGCGACGACAGCGCGCTTCGGTTTTTCCTTTGTATCTTGCGGCATGGGGCGCGCAGCGTACCAGACGGCACCCATTCCGCGCCAAAGCCTAGAACTTGCGCACTCTCTCGATCTCCGAGACGCGGCCGCCCACCAGCATGATGGTGGTGATGAACGGATCCGCGGGGGTCGGCAGGTAGGTATAGGTCTTCATCACCAGTCCGGTGCGCGCGGCGATGACGACGTTGCGCGTGCCCTGCACGTTGGTCGGCGCGGCGATCGCCACGCCCTGGTCGGTCTTCAGGTCGGGCTCGCGCGCGATGCTCAGCAGCTCGCCTTCGGTCATGCCGCGCTGGATGCTGATGTAATGTCTAAACTCCAGACCCCTCACCGGCTTGGGCGCGAGCGCGGCGCGCTGCGCGTCGATCCGGGCGTCTTCCGCCTCGCGCCTGCGCTGGCGCTCCTCCATGCGTTCGCCCTGGCAGCGGATGGTGTAGCAATCGGTGCTATCCGGCGAGGGCGTGCCCTCCTTCGCGTTCGCGTCCACCACCGTGGCCTGCACGCCCTTCGGCGGCGCCGTGTTGGAGAAGTTCACGCGCCCGTTTGCGTCCACCCATTTGTAGATCTGGCCGTAGGCAGCACCGGAGCACAGCAGCAAGGTGATGGCAAGGAGGTTGAGCCTAGTCATATCTTCCTAAACGCAGCATCGTGTTGCCGGGTTTCGCGTGCGCGAGCGACGGCATCACCATGACGCAATCGTCGTAGGGAGTTTTCCAGGTCGTCGCGCCATCCGTGGCGACCACGGTGCCGGCTTTCGCAATGACTTCCAGGCCTTTGAAAAGATAAGGGAATTTGAAATCCTGGCTCTTCACCACCACGGCCTCGGTGACGCGGATGAGCTTTTGTACCGCAGGCGGGGTAAGCCGGGTATGGGATTTACAAATTGATGCATTTACCGCCCCCGTGGCGGCGAGAAACCGGAACAGCGTGTCTTCCGCCACGTCGGCCGCGCTCTTTTCCCAGTGCTGGCCGCATTCGATCAGCACCGCACTCTTCGGGCTGGCCGGATCGTTGAAGGCGCCGCGCTCGATCATGCGCAGGCCCGCCGGATGCCCCGTGTCCAGGAGCAGGTCGCCCGGCACGCCGATCCTGCGCGACAGCGCGACGCTCTTCTGACTCTTCGCGCAGACCATGATCGGCCGGCAGGGTTCGGTCATGGAATGCAGGTCGAGCAGGTAGTCTGCCGCATCCACGAACGGCCGCAGCTCGCGCGCGCGGCGCAATTCGGCGGAGTCGCGCGCCCCGAGCAGTACGTCGTCGCCCCAGACGCGGTTGTAATCCTCGTCGATGTAGCGCGAGCGGTCCGGATCGTCGAAATCGAAGCGCTCGAAGGCCGCGACGTTAGCGAACGCAAGGATCAATTTTCCTTGTATTGGCTTAATTCGTTCTTTAAATAACAAATCTAAAGCAATCGCGCCGCAAAACTCATTGCCATGCGTGAGCGCCTGCACCATGACGTTCGGCCCGGGCTTGCCCGAGTCGAGCACATGCACGTAGTCGACGCCGGTGTTGCTCTTCTTGTAGCCGGAGATGTCCGGCGGCGATATCTCAATGGCGTGATGCTTTTTCATATGAAAGTTTTTATCTCGAGTAACAAGGCGGAAAGATTTTTCTGCAAAAGCGCAAACCCCGCTGTCTTCTGCAGGTTCGCTTCGTCCATGTAGAGCCGCTTGTTGATCTCGATCTGCAGGCTGTGGCGGCCCGCCTGCGGATCGGAATAGGCGCGCACCAGCTCCACGCCCTTGTAGGGATCGTTCACCTTGACCTGGTAGCCCATCGCCTCGAGCGTCTTACGCACGAAGGCGGTGAAGGCCGGATCGCAGCTCGTGCCGTCGCGGTCGCCGAGCACGAAATCGGCGCGCGCGCTGCCTTCACCGTCGTCGCTCTGCTTGCCGGCCACCGCACGCATTGAGTGGCAATTGATGTGGTACGACCTGCCGAACCTGTCCTGGGATTTTTTTATCAACTCCTGAATCGCAACGTGATAAGGCTTGTGAAACCTCTCTATCCGTTTGAGTACCGTTTCCGCAGGCATCTTTCGCGCATAAATCGGCCGGCCGTCTTCGAGCGTGCGCCAGATCAATGCCTTGCCGACTTTCGCCTTGCCGCTCGGACGGTATTCCCCGCTCCAGGGTCCCTGCAGCAGTTCGAGGTCGATATCGCCGGCGTTCCG
>CAZTSJ010000065.1:0-1805 GCA_964616875.1 uncultured Bordetella sp.
GCAGCGCTTCGAGGATCGGGATGCTGGCGGCGTTCTGTCCGTTCGCCAGCATGGTGCGGGCGGTGGTGGTGGCGTAGTTCGGGACGAAGGGCTCCAGCGCGCGCAGTCTCTCGCCGATACTCAAGGATTCCCGAATCCGGCCGACGCCATCCAGCATTCGAATATAATTTGAAAGGTAACTGCCCAGGTTCCTATGGGGCTTAAGCCGATCGCAAGGATTTGGCCAGGTCCGCCGGGTCTTTGGTCAGGGCTTGGATGATGTTCCAGCCCTGTTTTCTTGCGGTCGAGATGAAGGATCGGATGGTCGCGAAGTCTTCCGCGCCCTCCGGCGAACGGAAGCCGCCGGATATTTTCATGCGCAACTTCATCATGCGCAGGTCGCGTTCGGCCTCATTGTTGGTGAAGGGAACGGCGGGATCGTGCAGGAAGCGCAGCGTGTCGCTTCGCCGGGTCAGGAAGCGCAGCAGCAGATTGTGTCCGGTTCGGCGCGGCGCGCGGCCACGCGTTTTGCCGCCTCGTTTAGCCACGGCGCGCGACAGCGGCGACTGCGCCTCGTGGAAAGCCAGTCCTTCGGCGACAATCGCGTCGTAACGGCGCTCGATGCACGCGACGAGGCCCGGCTTCAGGGAAATGCCTGCTTCGCGCGCGAGGTTCGTCACATGACAGGCGCGGCGCAGCAATCGTTGCATCTTGCGCGCCCATTCTTCCTTCTCGATTTCGACGAGCGCCTTCAATTCGCGTAAGTGATGGGCATTACATAGGGCGTGCAGCACACCTTGCATCGTGTAATAGGGTTTCCAGTGATCGTGCACAACAATACCCGCGACATTGGCCAACAGCGAGCCGCGTTTGGCGCAGGTGCGATAGAAGGTCAGCAGGGCCGTGCAGGCCGCGTGCAGCCATTGCGTCTTGCCGCCGATGCGAAAGCCCGTCTCGTCCATGTGCTTGACCGGCGCGCCCGCCACCAGATCGCGCAGGGTTCCGGCAAAGCCCTTCAGGCGTTGAGCGCAATTGCGGCTCATGCCGGCAAGGGTCGCGGCGGCGATCCCGATGCCGAACAGATCGGCCATCAGCGCCACCAGGCGCTTCTCCGGAAGCAATTGCTGGTGCAGCAGATAGATCGCGAAGGCCGTGATCCTGACGCCGTATTGCACCGGCGCGTTCACGCCTTCGGGAAACGAGCCGCGCGTCTTGGCGCCGCAAGCCGCGCAGCGGCAAACATGGGCGCGGTGCTCGGTGACGACCAGAGGCCTCGGCTCGGGCAAGTCGTGCACCTGACGCGCCGCGTGATCCTGCGCCATGTCCCTTGTCAGCGCCGCGCCGCATCCAGAGCATTGGGCCGGAAAATGATCGATGATCACATTGGGTGCGGCGGCCTGGAGCAAAGTCTCGCCCTTGTGGCCTTTTTGCCCGCCCGGTTTCTTGCCCGACGCCTCGCGCAAGCTGGTCACCCGCGCCGGCTTCTTCAGCCCATCGCTCGACGGCGGCTTGCCGCTGTTCGAACTGTTCAGCCCGAGCCGGCGCTCAAGTTCCGCCAGCCGCGCTTTCAGGGCCGCATTTTCAGCCCGCAGCGCCGCAATCTGCGCGATCAGCTCTTCCCGGGACAACTCGCTGGGTGATTCGAGCATCATCCGATTCTTGAATCGGAAATCGATTCCAGCGTCCAGGAAAATCCGCGAAAAATACCGCCGCTACCGCCGAACCTGGGCAGTTACGAAAGTTTTTGAGCGGCCCGTCTTTGCTAGCCGGATCGGGATTAACAGACGCATAGACATTTATGCCTTTGAATTGTAGCGGCTCTATAA
>CAZTSJ010000066.1:0-9008 GCA_964616875.1 uncultured Bordetella sp.
ACGCTCGAGGAAAGCATAAACGAGCCCGAGCAGGACCAGGATGCCCGCGACGGCGAGCGCGGCAATCGGAAGCCATTTTCCGGCACCTGATTCTTTTCCATCGTCCTCCGAGAGCGCCTTGGCTTCGGCCGCCAGCTGTTGCGCTTCGCGCACGGCGGCGATTTGTTCCCCGGACAGCACATCGCTGGCGGCGACAGGCTTCGCTGAAAAGTAGACCTGCGTGCTCGCGCCTGCTGGAAGCTCGCGCAGCAGGTAACCCATCTGACCCTCGAACACGCCGCTCACCAGCAACTCCGCCTTTGGCATGCCGCCCGGCGGCTGGCCCGCGCTGGCGGCGAGTTTCAGCTTGCGCACGCCGCGCAGCGTGTATTTCTGGTTCATCACGCTGATCGTGCGGCCCGCTGCGGCGGGCTGCGCGCCGGCGGCGAATGGCCGCAGCAGGAAAAAATTGCCGTCGCTCTCCTCCAGGGTCAGCGGCGCGCCGCCGGCCTCGGCCAGCAGGTAACGGGTAAGCGCCTGCGTGGTCGCGTCTTCGTACTGAACCCATCCCGCAACGCGCATCGGCTTGCCGGCGAATGATATTTCCTCGCCGAGCCTGAATCTGGGTGCGTCGAGGGCCATCAGCGCAGCCCCGCATGCGCCGGCTTGCCGTCGGCACCCAGGGCGACGACGCAGTCCCGTCCTGCGGCCTTGGCGTAATTCAAGCCCGCTTCGGCGCGGCCGATTACCAGGCGGGTGTTCTCGCCCTTGCGGTGCTCGGCAACGCCGAGCGTGCAGCTCAGGTGGCGCCTGCCGCCTGCTTCCGGTACCGGTTCAGCGGCGACGGCGGCGCGGATGCGCTCGGCGGCGATGACCGCGCCCGGCAGATCCGTGTCGGGCATCAGCGCGAGAAACTCCTTACCCCCGTAGCGGCCGAAAACGTCCACGTCCCGCAGCGCGCCCGCCGCGGCTTCGGTGAAGCGCTTGAGTGCGATGTCGCCGGCAGCAGAGCCGTGTGCCTGATTCACGCTGCCGAGCCAATCGAGGTCGACGCGCGCAATCGACAGCGGCTTGCCGAGGCGCTCCGCGCGCGCAATCTCGCGTTCCAGGGCATCCATCAGGTGGCGGTGATGGTAGACGCCGGTAAGCGTATCGCGGCTGGCGCGTTCGTTCGCCTCGATCCCCTGGTCGTGCAGCTTGTGCAATGTCTCGGACAGGCGAGCGCGCAGACGCAGGACAGTCCCGGCAGCGTAGGTGAACCAGCCCAGCACCAGTACCAGCGCGCCAAATTGCGTCCACAGGGCCGCGTGGTCGACGCGGCGGCCGTCGTCGATCAGCATGAACAGAGCCGTGCCGTGCGTGACCACGGCGATCCAGGCGAGCACCGCGAGTCTGCCGCGATCGAGTTGCAGCAGGCCGTAGAGCATGACCACGAGGTAGAGCAGCGGGATCGCGCCGCTGCTTTCCCCGGCGTGGTAGCTGAGCCACGCGAGCAGCACGAATGCCGCGGCGATCTGCGCGCTGACGAGTCGAGCGTCGGAAACGCTGTTGCTGACGCGCAGGCGCGAAAAGCCGTAGGAAGCGCCGGCAAGTGCGCCGAGCGCGACGCAGCCCTTGAGAGCGAGTTCCAGCCCGATCAGCCCGAGCACGGCCGCGAGTGCCAGCACCAGCGCCATGAGCGCGAGGCTGCCGATGCCAAGCAGAGCGCGGTGCCATTGGCTTGCGCCCCGCGTCGCAATTTCCTGCACGGATGAATTCATTTGCTTGATTCGATCACAGAAGGCAGGATAGTAATGCGGTTCAGCCTTCCTTCTGCAAAGGAAAACCGTGCATAGCCTGACAAGAATCCTGATTCTCCTCCTCCTCGCTGCCTTGCTTCCGGCCACGGCTCTGGCGCAGGCCTATCCCTCCAAACCGGTGCGCCTGATCGTGCCGTTTCCGGCGGGAGGGCCGGCGGTGAACGATCTGCTGGGTGGACAGGTCCAGATGGGTGTGTTCGACGTTCCCATTCTCCTGCCGCACATCCGCTCAGGAAAGCTCAGGGCGCTCGCCATCACCAGCGCGCGGCGCGCGGCAACGCTGCCCGACGTGCCGACCACCGCTGAAGCCGGCTACCCGAAGGTACTCTCCGACAACTGGTACGGACTCGCCGGTCCCGCCGGAATACCGCCGGCGGTGCTCAGGCGGATTCACGCTGCTGCCGTTGCGGCACTCAATTCTCCGGAACTGAACGAGCAGTATGGCAAGGTGAGCGGGGTGTCGATGCCGTCATCGCCGGAGGAATACACGGTCTACCTCGCCCAGGAACAGCGCAAATGGGGCGCGGTGGTGAAGGCGATCGGCTTCAAGGCCGAATAGACGGGACGACGTCAGGCGTAACGGTAGAAACGCCGCGGATTGTCCACCAGCAGTGCCTGCCGCTGCGCCTCCGATGGTGCGATTTCCGCGAGCAGGTCCGCCAGCTGCCCGTCGTCCGGGATGTGGTTCAGGTTCGGGTGCGGCCAGTCCGTGCCCCAGAGCGTGCGCGCGCCAAATTCGGCGACCAGTTTCGCAGCGAAGGGAATCGCGTCCCGGTAGGGCGGCGCCTGTTTCGTGCAGCGTTCCGAGCCGCTCACCTTGACGAGGATGCGCGCGTCGTTCATCAGCTCGAGCAGGGCGCGGAAATCCGGCTGATCGAGGCCGCGCGACGCGTCCACCCGGCCCATGTGATCGATCACCACCGGCACCGCGGATTTCCTGAACCAGGGCGCGAGCTCGTGGATCAGCGAACTCTCGTAGTGCACCTGCAGGTGCATGCCGAGCGGGGCGAGGCGCGTGCTCAAGGCGATGACTTCTTCGATTTTCGAGCCGGCGCCCAGGTGCTGCATGAAATTGAACCGCACGCCGCGAAAGCCGAGCGCGTTCAGGTGCTTCAATTCCCGCTCGTCAACGGAAACCGGCGCCAGCGCCACTCCGCAGTACGCTCCGTTTTTCGCCTTGATCGCATCGGCCACCGCGCTGTTGTCGAAGCCGTGGCAGGTGGACTGCACGATCACGCAATGCTCGATGCCGAGCACCGCGTGCATCGCGAACAACTTCTCCTTGGGCGCGTCGTGCGGGATGAACGGCGCGCCCTTGGCGTAGGGAAATACGCTGGACGGTCCGAACACATGCACGTGCGAATCGCACGCGCCCGCGGGCAAGCGCTGCTTCGGCTTGCCGGGCGAAGGATGAAACGACGGCTGCGCGCCGTTCAACTCGGCTTTTTGCCCGAGATCGAATCGAGCAGGTCGCTCATCGTCTGGTCGGCCCAGTAATCCGGGTCCTTGTCGATGATCGCCTCGCCCTTGGCGATGACGTCGGCGGCAATTTTTCGGCGCTCGCAGAAGCCGCGCCAGAATTGCTTCACTTCCTGTGCTGACATTTCCATAGGCATTACCCGTGCAGTGAAATTTTGGGGTCGCACCGGTATCTGGCTCCTCGACCTGGACTCGAACCAGGGACCTGCGGATTAACAGTCCGACGCTCTACCAGCTGAGCTATCGAGGAATCGTGCGAAGGGCCGGAATTATATAGAAAAACGAGAGCGAAGACCTACTTGATGACGCGGGCAATCGCATCGGCGACGTAGTCAATATTCTTCGTCGTCAACGCGGCGACGCAGATGCGGCCGGTTTCGATGGTGTAGATCGAATACTCGCTGCGCAGGCGCAGGACCTGCTCCCTGGTGAGGCCGGAGTAGGAGAACATGCCGCGCTGCCGGAGGACGAAGGAAAAGTCAGCGCCAGGAACGCGCTGGTGGATTCCATCCACCAGCGCCTTGCGCATCTCCTTGATGCGGTCGCGCATGGCGCCGAGTTCCTTCTCCCATTGCGCGCGCAGATCCGGGGTGGTCAGCACCCTGGCGACGATGGCGCTGCCATGGGCGGGCGGGTTGGAGTAGTTGGTGCGCACGATGCGCTTGAGATGCGAGAGGGCGCGCGCGGCTTCGTCGCTGCTGCCGGCGACCAGGCTGAAGGCGCCGACACGCTCGCCGTAGAGCGAGAAGGACTTGGAGAAGGAACTCGACAGGAATACCGGTTGCGTCGCTTCCGCGAACAGGCGCGGGGCGTAGGCGTCCGCGTCGGCGCCCTCGGCGAATCCCTGGTAGGCGAGATCGAGGAAGGGCACGATGCCGCGCGCCTGGACGACTTCCAGCACCTGCTTCCACTGGTCCTGCGTCAGGTCCACGCCGGTGGGGTTGTGGCAACAGGAGTGCAGCACTGCGATCGCGCCCGCGGGCAGCTTCGTCAGCGAGGCCAGCATGCCGTCGAAGTTGAGGCCGTGCGTCTTCGGGTCGTAATACGCATACTCCTTGACCGGGAAGCCGGCGCCTTCGAACAGGGCGCGATGGTTTTCCCAGCTCGGCTCGCTGATCCAGACGGTGGCGCCCGGGCAGATCAGCTTGAGGAAGTCCGCGCCGATCTTCAGGCCGCCGGTCCCGCCCAGCGCCTGGACGGTAACGATGCGCTTCTCTTTCAATGGAATTGATTCTTTTGAAAAAACCAAATCCTGAACCGCGCTATCGTAGGCCGCGAGGCCGTCGATCGGCAGATAGGACTTGGGCGTGCCGCTGCTGACGCGGGTGTCTTCGGCTTCGCGCACGCACTCGAGCAGCGGCACCTTGCCGTCGTCGTCGGTGTAGACGCCAACGCCAAGGTTGACCTTTTTCGGGTTCTGGTCGGCGACGTAGGTTTCGGTGACGCCCAGGATCGGATCCTTGGGTGCCATTCCGATCGCGGCGAGCGGCGAGGGGGAGTGCGGTGCGTTCATTCTGCTAGACTCGAAGGTTCGCTTATTGCGCCGCAATAGTTTACCTGTGGACCTCTCTTTCCCCAATAGCCCGTTCAAACTGCGCCAGCCGTTTGCGCCGGCAGGCGACCAGCCCGAGGCGATCGCGAAGCTCGCCGAGGGGATCAGCGACGGGCTCGCGTACCAGACGCTGCTCGGCGTCACCGGCTCGGGCAAGACCTTCACGATGGCGAACGTCATCGCCCAGCTCGGCCGGCCGGCGCTGGTGCTGGCGCCGAACAAGACGCTCGCTGCGCAGCTGTACTCCGAGTTCCGCGAGTTCTTTCCGGAAAACGCGGTCGAGTACTTCGTCTCCTACTACGACTACTACCAGCCCGAGGCCTATGTGCCTTCGCGCGACCTGTACATCGAGAAGGACTCGTCGATCAACGAGCACATCGAGCAGATGCGCCTGTCGGCGACCAAGTCGCTGATGGAGCGGCGCGACGTGGTGATCGTCGCCACGGTGTCGGCGATCTACGGCATCGGCGATCCTTCCGAATACCACGGCATGATCCTGCACCTGCGCCAGGGCGAGAAGCTGTCCCAGCGCGAAGTCATCGCGCGGCTGGTGGCGATGCAGTACGACCGCAACGAACTCGACTTCCGCCGCGGCACCTTCCGCGTGCGCGGCGACGTGATCGACGTTTTCCCGGCCGAGCACGCGGAGCATGCAGTGAGAATCAGTTTGGATGATTCTGAAATAGAAAAAATAGAAATATTCGACCCCCTCACCGGGCGCGTGCAGCACCCGATGGCGCGTTTTACCGTCTATCCCTCGAGCCACTACGTCACGCCGCGCGCCACGACCTTGCGCGCGATCGAGGCGATCAAGATCGAGCTGCGCGAGCGCATCGGGTATTTCCAGAAGGCGGTCAAGCTGGTCGAGGCGCAGCGCATCGAGCAGCGCACCCGGTTCGACCTCGAGATGCTGGTCGAACTGGGGTTCTGCAAGGGCATCGAGAATTACTCGCGCCATCTGTCCGGGCGCAACCCGGGCGAGCCGCCGCCGACGCTGATCGACTACCTCGCGGGCGACGCGCTCATGTTCATCGACGAGAGCCACGTCACCATCGGCCAGCTGGGCGGCATGTACAAGGGCGACCATTCGCGCAAGTTCAACCTGGTCGAGTACGGCTTTCGCTTGCCCTCGGCGCTCGACAACCGGCCGCTGCGCTTCGACGAATTCGAGGGGGTGGTGCGGCAGACCGTGTTCGTCTCGGCCACGCCGGCCGATTACGAGGCGAGGAAATCCGCCCAGGTGGTGGAGCAGGTGGTGCGCCCGACGGGCCTGACCGATCCCCCGGTGCAGGTGCGGCCGGCTTCGACGCAGGTCGATGACCTGTTGTCCGAAATCAGTCTCAGGGTAAAGAAAAACGAACGTGTCCTCGTCACGACTCTCACCAAGCGCATGGCCGAGGAACTCACCGACTATCTGGGCGAGCACGGCGTCAAGGTGCGGTACCTGCACTCGGAAGTGGAGACGGTGGAACGGGTGGAAATCATCCGCGACCTGCGGCTGGGCGAATTCGACGTGCTGGTCGGCATCAACCTGCTGCGCGAGGGCCTCGACCTGCCCGAAGTGTCGCTGGTCGCGATCCTCGATGCCGACAAGGAAGGTTTCCTGCGCTCCGAGCGCTCGCTCATCCAGACCATCGGCCGTGCCGCGCGCCACATCAACGGCAGCGCCATCCTCTACGCCGACCGCATGACCGACTCCATGAAGCGCGCCCTTGCCGAAACCGACCGCCGCCGCAACAAGCAGATTGCGTTCAATAGATTGCACAAGATCACGCCGATCGGGGTCAGCAAGGGCATCAAGGCCATGATCGACGGCGTCTACGATGCCGACGGCGCCCAGCAGGAGCGCAAGGCGGCGCAGGACGGCGCGCGCTACGAGGCGATGAGCGAGAAGCAGCTCGCGCGAGAGATCCGCTCGCTCGAGAAGCAGATGCTGGAGTGCGCCAGAAACCTCGAATTCGAGAAGGCGGCGAAGGCTCGCGACCAGCTTGGCGAGATCAAGAAGCGTGTCTTCGGCATCGAACCGCCGTCCAGCGAGCCCTGATCCGTCAGGCCGTTGCGCTTACTTGTCGCGCGTCTCGACCTGAACCAGCTCCGTCTCGGCGATCGCAGGGGCTGCGGCCTTCTCGCGGCGTGGCCGGCCCAGTTGCACCGGTTCCGGTTCCGGCAACGATTGCACGGCCTTGGAACGGTCAGTTTCCACCATCTGCAGTCCGGCGCTTGAGAGACCCTCCCTCGCATCCACGCGCGGTGCTTCGTAGCGCGGGGTTTCCACCCTGATCGGTTCAGAGTGTTGCGCTTCGACGCGCGGCGCGTCCTCGATGCGCGGCTCTTCGTGCCGGGGCGCGGGAGCGGGCTCGGCAACTGGTTCGCGATGCGGTTGGGTTTCGGGCTCCTGCATTTCCGCCTCGCGCTGCATCTTCAGGCGGTGTTCCTCGAGCTGTTGCGCGTAAAGTGATTGCTCCGGGTTTTGCGGCCGGGGCTGCTGGTCTGGCCTGCTGCCACGGTCGGGACGATCGCCCCGGTCCGCGCCGCCGCGGCCGCGGCCGCCGCGGTTGCGTCTGCCACGACGAGGTTCGCCGCCTTCTTGCTCCGGTAAACGATTGCCGTCCGGGCCTGTATTGGGCGCCTGCGGCGGCCGTTGCTGCTGTCGCGGACGCGGCGGACGCTGGTCGGGACGGCGTTCACCCTGCGCACGCTCGGCAGGTTGATTCACGCCCTGCGCCAGATCGCCCTGAGACAGATCGTGCTGCGGCTGGACTTCCGCCAACGGCGCATCGGACTCGGGACGATCCTGCCGACCCTGTGGCGGGCGGTCCTGGCGCGCTTGCTGTTGTTGCGGCGGACGCTGATCGCGGCGCTGCTGGTGATCGCCGCGTTGATGGTCGCGCTGGGGGTCGCGCCCGCGATCGCCGCGCTGCTGGCGATCGCGTCCTCTGTCACGGTCGCCGCGCGGCTGGCCATCGCGCCTGGGTCCACGGTCGGCACCGCCACGGCGATGGTCGTTGCGTTCGCGCGATTCGTCGCGCGGCCGCTCCGGGCGCTGCGGCCTTGCCGGCCGCATCGAAGGTTCGTTCGCCGCGGCAGGCTGGTCGGCTGGCTTCTCGGATTTCAGCCAACCGAACAGGCGTCCGAGGAAACCCGATCGGGCGGGTTCGGAAGCTGCCGCGGCAGGAACCGGGGCCGCGCGAGCTGTTGCCGTTTTCGGCTGGGGTTCGGGCACGATCGGCGCCGGCTGGTCGGGCACGATACCCTGCACCGCCGCCTGCGGACGCTCCTTCTTGGGCTCGGCGTCTTTGCCGATCGCCTGCGGGTCCTCGGGCTGCTCGACCAGCTCGTAGCTCGTCGGCACGTGTTCCATCGCGTTCAATTCATCGTGCTTCAGGCGCTGCACCTTGTAGTGCGGCGTCTCGAGGTGCGAGTTCGGCACCAGCACGATGTTCACCTTGATGCGCGCTTCCAGTTTCTGGATTTCGGCGCGCTTTTCGTTCAACAGGAAGGAGGCGACGTCGACCGGCACCTGCGCGTGCACCGCGCCGGTGTTTTCCTTCATCGCTTCTTCCTGGATGATGCGCAGCACGTGCAGCGCGGTCGATTCGGTGCCGCGGATGAAACCGGTGCCGCCGCAGCGCGGGCAGCTGATGTGCGCGGTCTCTTCCAGCGAGGGTTGCAGCCGCTGGCGCGAGAGCTCCATGAGGCCGAAGCGCGAGATTTTGCCGATCTGGACGCGCGCGCGGTCATGCCGCAGCGAGTCGCGAAACACGTTTTCCACGTCGCGCTGGTTCTTCTGCGACTCCATGTCGATGAAGTCCACCACGATCAGGCCGCCCAGGTCGCGCAGGCGCAGCTGGCGTGCGACTTCCTCCGCAGCTTCCAGGTTGGTGCGGTAGGCGGTTTCCTCGATGTCGTGGCCCTTGGTGGCGCGCGCCGAGTTGACGTCGATCGAGACCAGCGCCTCGGTATGGTCGATCACGATCGCGCCGCCCGAAGGCAGGTTGACGTGGCGCCCGTAGGCGCTCTCGATCTGGTGCTCGATCTGGAAGCGTGAAAACAGGGGTACGTCGTCGCGGTACAGCTTGACCTTGCCGACATTGGCCGGCATCACGGTCTGCATGAAGGCGATCGCCTGCTCGTAGATTTCCTCGGTGTCGATGAGGATTTCGCCGATGTCGGGCTGGAAATAGTCGCGGATCGCCCGG
>CAZTSJ010000067.1:0-4336 GCA_964616875.1 uncultured Bordetella sp.
TCGATGGCTTCGAGCATGAGACGATGGGGAGTGCGACCGGTCTTCCTCGCCACCCGGGCAACGCGGGCCCGGAGTTCCGGGGGCAACTTGATTGTGGTGGTCGTGGCCATGCTCGTCCCCGGTAGCACCTAGGTAGCACCTGTGCAGACCGCCGGCAAGCGCCCAGCGTCGGCGGCCCCAAGCGATGCGGTGCCCGGCCCGCCGCCACGGCAGGGGCTCAAGGTCGTCGGAGTTTCAGAGATTCCTCACCGGTGAACTGTGCGCGCCGGACGAGCGAAGGTAATATCCGCGGCGGGACGTCCCGCGAGTGAGAGGGCACGGTGACGACAAGCCCTGGTCTTTTCCGGTGCTTCAATGCCGAACATTGACCGCATCGCCAGGGAAGGCGTCGGCTGAGCCGCTCCCGCCCGCGCCACCGATCGAGCCGAAGTAGATGTTGCCGCTCGGGTCGATGGCGGGTGTCGTCGCGACCCGGCCTTCGGTCTGGAACTCCCACAAAACGTCGCCCGTGGGACTCACGGCCACGACGCCCTCGCGGGTGGGAACGTAGATGGTTCCGTCGGGCGCGATCGACGGCGAGCCGAAGCGCACCTGCCCACCGAGCAGCGTGTCCCACTTGAAGCAGCCATTCGGTTCCGGCGTAAGGCAGACATCTGGGTCCATTGCACGGAGGTGCCCGGCGGTGGTCGCGATGTAGACGGTTCCATCCGCGGGATCTACCGCGGGAGACGAATACGAAACGTCGCCTTCGCTACCGAGCTTCCACTGGAGCGCGCCGTCCTTGTCGAGCGCGTGCACGATGCCGTTCCAAGTCCCCGCCTGTCTACTCGCGACCGCAACTAGGGCGTTTATGCGACTACGCTCTGTCCGCAACTCCTATTCCTCCCGATCGGTAAACTCGAAGCTGACCTTGCCCTTGCCTTCGAGGATGAGATGCGCGTCGAAGGGCTTGCCCGTGCGCGAAATGAAATGCTTGAGCAGATCCGTCTTCCCGTCCTTGAGCAGCTTCTGCAACTGCGTCACATCGATGGGGCGGCCCGTCTTGATTTTTTCCACTTTGAACGTGCAGCGCTTGGCGTCGCGCTGCGAGTTCTCGCAGAGGTAGGCGTCGGGGCTTTGGAAAACCGTGCCTTTGCACTTGGGGCACACGCCCAAAGATTCCTGCCCGGTGAAATCAAGTTTCACCACCGGGCCCTTGGGTTTCTCCGGGAACTTCCGCACGCGCGGCGGAAAATCGAAGCTGACCTTGCCCTCTTTGTACACGAGGAACGCCTCGAACTTGCGGTTGGTCTTGTTCGAGACGAAGCCCTTGAGCAAATCCGTCTTGCCCTCGGTGAGCAGTTTCGC
Source organism: uncultured Bordetella sp. (assembly GCA_964616875.1). Lineage (GTDB taxonomy): Bacteria > Pseudomonadota > Gammaproteobacteria > Burkholderiales > SG8-39 > RBG-16-66-20. Next base: position 1,348 of record CAZTSJ010000067.1, read on the forward strand.
GACCTGCGCGCGCTCGATGGGTTGCTGCAAAATGATCGCGCCCGTCTTGAAGTCGCAGGTCTTCTTGGGCCCCGTCGCCTTCTCGCAGATGTAATTCATCCCGTTCTCGAAGACGCGCGCCTGGCACTTGGGGCACAAGCCCACCGGCTCCCGGCCCGTGAAATCCACCGGTGCGGCGGCGTCACCGCCGTCCTTGTCGTCATTGCCGAAGTCGAACCTCACCTCGTTCTCCGGCGAGAGCTTGACCACGGCGGCGAATGGAAAGCCCTGCTTGCTGCGGAAACCCTGGAGCGGTCCGATCTGCTTCTCCATGATCAACTGCTGCACTTCCTCCGCCTCGAACATGCGGCCGCCCAAAACTTTCCGCACGTAGAAATCGCAGGCCTGGCACTTGAACTCGCGGAACTTCTCGTAAATCTCGTCGCCACATTTCGGGCAGCGCACCATGAGCACGCCGAAGTCGCCGGGGATGGTGTCCTTGTCGTAGAGCTTGGCCTTGCGGACGATCTCCTCGGTGAAGTGCCGGATCTCCGTCATGAACTGCTCGCGCGCCAGTTGCCCGCGCTCCATCTTCTTCAACTGAAATTCCCAGTCGCCCGTCATCTCCGGCTGGCGCAATTCCTGCACGCCGAGACCTTCGAGCAGTTGCATGAGCGAGAACGCTTTCGCCGTGGCCACCAGTTCGCGGCCGTTGCGGTGGAGGTAATCCTCCATGATCAACCCCTCGATGATCGCCGCGCGCGTGGCGGGCGTGCCAAGTCCGCGTTCGCTCATCGCCTCGCGCAATTCGTCGTCATCCACAAGTTTGCCCGCGCTTTCCATCGCACCGAGCAGCGTCGCTTCTGAATAGCGCGCCGGCGGCTTGGTCACGCTCTGCTTCACTTCGACGTCCGTGGTTTGAACTTTCTCGTTCACCTGCACTGGCGCGAGCGTTGGCTCCTCTTCGGAATCGACTTCCTTGCCGTACACTTCCAGCCAGCCCGCCTTGACCATCACCTTGCCGGTGCTCTTGAACGGCTCGTTCTCGACGCGCGTGATGCGCACCGTCTCCAGAAATTCCGCCGCCGGATAAAACACCGCAAGGAACCGCTTGGCCACCATGTCGAACAGCTTCTGCTCCGGCTCGCTCAAGCCCTTCGGCAGCACGCCCGTGGGAATGATGGCAAAGTGGTCGCTAATCTTCGCGTTGTTGAAGATGCGCTTGTTGGGCCGCACCCAGTCGCTCTTGAGAAGTTTCTCCGCGAACGAACTGTAGCCCGCGAGGTTGCGCAGTGAATCGAGCGTCTGCTTCACCGTCGGGATGTAATCCTCCGGCAGCGCCCGCGCGTCCGTTCTCGGATAGGTCAGGACCTTGTGCTTCTCGTAGAGCGCCTGCGCCAGGCCCAGCGTGTTCCTCGCGCTGAAACCGAAGCGACCGTTGGCCTCGCGCTGCAGAGTCGTCAGGTCGTAAAGCAGCGGCGACATCCGCGTCGCGGGCTTGCTCTCCTCGGTGACAAGGCCGGGCTTGCCCAGGCATTTTTCACGGATTGAATCGGCCTTCGCCTTGTCCCAAAGCCGCTCCGGCTTCGCCTCGACATCCCCCTCCTTCGCGTCCGTTCTTTTGAAATGCTCGTCGAACCAGCGCCCCGGATAACCGCCCGCCTGCGCCGCGAACGTGCCCATCACTTCCCAATAATCGCGCGGCACGAACTTGCGAATCTTCGCCTCGCGATCCACCACGATGGCCAGCGTCGGCGTCTGCACGCGGCCCACCGTCGTCTTGTAGAATCCGCCGGCCTTCGAGTTGAACGCGGTCATGGCGCGCGTGCAATTGATGCCCACCAGCCAGTCGGATTCCGAGCGCGAGCGCGACGCGTCGGAGAGCGGCTGCATGGACTCGTCGCTGCGGAGTTTCTGAAAACCATCGCGGATGGACGCCACTGTCATCGACTGGAGCCAGAGCCGTTGCACCGGCTGTTTCGCACCGGTGAAAGCAATGATGTTGCGGAAGATGAGTTCGCCTTCGCGCCCGGCGTCGCAAGCGTTGACGATGGAATCGATGTCCTTCCGCTTGAGCAGCTTCTGCAAAACCTTGAGGCGCTTCGCGCTGCGTTCGATGGGCTGGAGATCAAAGCGCGGCGGCAGGTGCGGCAGATTCGCGAACGTCCAGCGCCCCTTCTTGACCTCGAATTCCTCGGGGACAATCAACTCCAGCAAATGGCCGACGGCCGAGGAGATCACGGCGCTCTCGCTCTCGTAAAACTCCTTACTGCTGTCCTGTTTGAACCCGCCGAGCGCCTTGGCGATGTCCGCGGCGACGGATGGCTTTTCTGCGATGATGAGTGATTTACCCATTATTCATGCGGCTGTGCGACGAATCAGCCTTGGCTTAAGTGCGGCGGAACTTGGCGGAAACTGAATGGCAAGTCAACGGGAGCGTGCAAACCCGGAATAAACCAGCCCGCGCCGAGACACGGGCCGCGGAAGGTTCCTCGCTGCGAGGGCACCGTCACGTTTTCTCCGGCAGCGGGAGAATCTTGATGTTGCGGAATGCCACCTCGCCGTGGTGGCCCTGCAGCGCCAGGAAGCCGTTCCCCGACTTCGCGAACTTCGGCATCTTGCCAAATGTGCTCCTGGCCACGCGATTGTCGAACTCATCGCTGCCGATCACGTACTCGACATACTTCGTGCCGTTCATTTCGTGCAGGCTGCCGTCCGGACTGATGACCACGCGCAAGTGATTCCTCTCGCCCGCCGGCTTGGTGGTGTCAAGCGTCTTGCCCGTCTTCGCATCGATCGGCGGCTGATAGCGCGCGTAGAGCCAGCCGCACTTCTGTGCGTCGGCGGCGAACTCATTGTCCTCCAGTTGAATCTCCGGCCCCGTGGCCCAGACCGCGCCGCCTTCCTCCGTGACGTGGTAAATGATGCCGCTGTTCGCGCCCTTGCCCATGCGGAAATCGAGCTGCAACTCAAACGTGCTTCCGCAAGAAGTTCGGCCGTATATCGGTTC
>CAZTSJ010000068.1:0-21379 GCA_964616875.1 uncultured Bordetella sp.
TTCCTTCTACCGCTCGATGGAAGCCTACAAGTCGAGCTTCCGCGGCAAGTCGGATGTCATGGTGATCGAGCCGAATTCCGACTTTTTCCGCTATCTCAGGGATTCCGCCGGAAAATCCGGCGGCAGCCGGAAATGATGCGCGATGGCCACCACGTTCCTCATGGCGCTCGCCCTGATGCTGGTGATCGAGGGACTGCTTCCATTCCTCGCGCCTAAGCTCTGGCGCGATACCTTTCAGCGCCTGTTGCAGCTGTCCGACGGGCAGATCCGCTTCTTCGGCCTGACTTCGATGATTGCCGGCTTGATTCTTCTTTTTATTTCAAGATATTAGAACATTCCCGTGCACTGGTTATTGCCCGAGCACATCGAAGACATCCTGCCCGCGGAAGCGATGCGCATCGAATTGTTGCGTCGATTGATTCTGGATTTATTCTTCAAGAACAAATATCAATTGGTCATGCCACCGCTGGTGGAGTTCACGGACTCGCTCCTCACCGGCACCGGGCACGATCTGGACCTGCGCACCTTCAAGCTCGTGGACCAGCTCTCGGGCCGCATGATGGGCGTGCGCGCGGACATCACGCCGCAGGTTGCGAGAATCGATGCGCACCTCCTCAACCGCAGCGGCGTGACGCGCCTGTGCTACTGCGGCAGCGTGCTGCACGCGCGCCCGCTCGGGCCCGCGGCGACGCGCGAACCGATCCAGATCGGCGCCGAGATCTTTGGCCATGCCGGGATCGCGAGCGACCTGGAGATCCAGGGCCTGTTGTGCCAGGCGCTCGCGGCCGCCGGCGTCAGGGGCGCGCGCATGGACGTGGGGCACGTCGCCGTGTTCCGCTCGCTGGTCCGGGCGGGGCAGATCGGGCATGAACTTGAAGTGGAACTGTTTGAGGCTTTACAGAAGAAGGACGTTGCCGCTTTGAAGACATTGACCAAACGGGCGGATACAAAAACGCGGGCCGCGCTTCTCCTCTTGCCTGACCTGTATGGCGGCGCCGACGTTCTGGATCTTGCGGAGAAAAAACTGCCGCGGCTTCCTGAGCTGCAAAAAGCACTGACCACCCTGCGGGCTCTCGCCAAGGCCTGCCCGATTCCGGTGAGTTTCGACCTCGCCGAGCTGCGCGGCTACCACTATCACTCCGGCGTGGTGTTCGACGCCTACTGCGACGGCGTCGCCGGGACCGTGGCGCGGGGCGGGCGCTACGACGAGGTCGGCAAGGCCTTCGGCCGGCCGCGCGCCGCAACGGGGTTTTCGATCGAGCTCAGGAGCCTCGCTTCTGCAGTGAAGACCAAAAAGAAAAAATAGGTGGCAAGCCGCGCGCGCAACGTGGTCGTCATCGGCACCCAGTGGGGCGATGAGGGCAAGGGCAAGATCGTCGATTGGCTGACCGACCGCGCCCAGGGTGTGGTGCGCTTTCAGGGCGGCCACAACGCCGGCCATACGCTGGTGATCGGCGGCAAGAAGACCGTGCTGCATCTGATTCCGTCGGGGATCCTGCGCGGCGACGTCGACTGCTTCATCGGCAACGGCGTGGTGCTCTCGCCGCAGGCCCTGCTCTCGGAGATCGACGAGCTGGAAGGCGGCGGCGTGAAGGGCGTGGTGGCGCGGCTGTGCGTGTCGGAAGCCTGCCCGCTGATCCTGCCCCATCACGCGGCGCTCGACCAGGCGCGCGAGCACTCGAAGGGCGCGCAGAAAATCGGCACTACCGGCCGGGGCATCGGCCCGGCTTACGAGGACAAGGTGGCGCGGCGCGCGATCCGTCTGCAGGACCTGCTCAAGCCGGAGCGCTTCGCCGAGAAATTGAAGGAGCTGCTCGCGTACCATAACTTTGTCCTGAAGAATTGGCACCACCAACCGGAAATCGACTTCCAGAAGACGCTGGACGAAACCCTGGCGCTCGCGCCGCGCCTGGTGCCGCTGGTGGCCGACGTGCCGCGCGCGCTGTATCACGCGAACAAGGCGGGCAAGAACCTGCTGTTCGAAGGCGCGCAGGGCGCGCTCCTGGACATCGACCACGGCTCCTATCCTTTCGTCACCTCGTCCAACTGCGTCGCCGGGGCGGCCGCCGCCGGCGCCGGCATCGGGCCGATGCACCTGCACTACGTGCTGGGCATCACCAAGGCCTACAGCACGCGCGTGGGCGAAGGGCCATTCCCGACCGAGCTCTCGGACGACGTCGGCGAACGCCTGCGCCAGCGCGGCCAGGAGTTCGGCGCGACCACCGGGCGGCCGCGGCGCACCGGCTGGTTCGACGCGGCGGCGCTCAAGCGCTCGATCCAGTTGAACGGGGTGTCGGGCCTGTGCATCACCAAGCTCGACGTGCTCGATGGTGCCGAGGTGCTCAAGATCTGCGTCGGCTACAAGGTTGAAGGCAAGGTGAGCGACATCCTGCCGGTGGGCGCAGAGGAACTGGCGCTGTGCGTGCCGATGTACGAGGAAATGCCCGGCTGGCGCGAAAGCACCGTCGGCGTGAAAGTGCACGAAGGGCTGCCGAAGGCGGCGCGCGATTACTTGAAGCGCATCGAAACCCTGTGCGGGGTGCCGATCGACATGATTTCCACCGGCCCGGAGCGCGACGAGACCATCGTCCTGCGCCATCCTTTCGACGCGGCCTGACTAGGCGTCGAGGTTGATCGCCTCCACGTCGCCGCTCAGCGTCGCGTCGCCGACCGATACGAACAGGTGCCGGTCGGTGACCGAGAGATCGAATTGCATCCGGCGCTCGAGGCGCTTCACCAGCCCGGCGACCAGCTCGCGGTCGATGGCGTAGAGCTCCAGCGCCTCGGCGCGGTGGATCTTCTCGCCGGCGAGCTGCAGCCGCAGCTGGGCCGGATCCTTGTGCGTGTAGACGGCGACGCGGGGCGCCGCCTTGCCGGCCTTGTGCAGGCGCGCCGCGTCGGGCGCACCGATGTCGATCCAGACCTTGAGCACGCCGGTGAGGTCGCGCACCGCGAGCGCCGGTTCCTCGGGCTCGGAAATGCCGCGCGAGAAGCCGATGCCTTCGGCGTACTCCAGGCAGTAGGCGAGCACGCGCGTGATGAGGTGCTCCCCGGTCTCGGAGGGATGGCGCGCGACCTTGAGCGCCAGTGCCTCGTAGACGCCGCGGTCAACGTCGGAAAGTTGAATTGAGAAGTTGTAGATCGTCGCGCTGAGCGCCAACGGAAATCCCGATACGCGACGTTCGAATCGATTAAACTACTGGTGCCGAGGAAGGGACTCGAACCCCCACAGTGTTGCCACCGCATGGACCTGAACCATGTGCGTCTACCAATTCCGCCACCTCGGCAAGGGGGCGGATTTTAGAGTCCCGCTCCGATCATGTCAAAGAAGAAACGAGAAAAGTCCGCCCCGCAGCGGGCATCGATCCCTGACTCGTACGGCGAGGAAATCCTCGGCGCGATCGAGCGCGCCGGCGCGCCGCTCACGCTGGCCGAACTGAGAGACGCCCTCGCCATCCAGGGACGTAGTGAACAATTCCGACGCGCGACCTTCAACGCAGCGCTCTCGGAACTGGAGCGCGCCGGGCGCGTGGTGAAGAACCGCGCCGGCAGCTTCCTCGCCGCCAAGCGCATCGACGTGATCGCCGGGCGCATCGAGGGCCACCGCGACGGGCACGGTTTCCTTGTGCCGGAGGATGGCGGCGCGCAGGTGTTCCTGCCGCCCGCGGAGATGCGCCAGGTGATGCATGGCGACCGCGCCGCGGTGCGCATCGCGGGCCAGGATCCGCGTGGCCGGCCGGCCGGAACCATCGTCGAGGTGCTGGAACGCTCCAACCGGCGCATCGTCGGCCGCTTGCACAGAGAGCATGGCGTACTGTTCCTCGTGCCCGAGGACCGGCGCATCACGCTCGATATCCTGATTCCACCGGCCGATGCCGGGCGCGCCAAGCCCGGGCAGGTGGCCACCGTCGAGCTGATCGCGCAGCCTACAAAGCATGCACAGCCCATCGGGCGCGTCGCCGAGGTGCTCGGCAACTACACCGATCCGGGCATGGAAATCGAGATCGCGCTGCGCAAGTTCGACCTGCCGCTCGAATTCTCGAAGAAATCGCTCGCCGCCGCGCGCGCGATGCCGGAGGAAGTCCGCCCTGAAGATCTGAAGGGTCGACGTGACCTGCGAGATGTCCCCTTTGTCACCATCGACGGGGAGACAGCAAAGGACTTCGACGACGCGGTGCACGCCGTGCGCGAAGCGGGAGGGAAAAATGCAGGTTTCCGCCTCAAGGTCGCGATCGCGGACGTCAGCCATTACGTGCGCCCGGGCGACGCGCTGGATGCGGACGCGCGCGAGCGCGGCACTTCGGTCTACTTCCCGCGCCGCGTCATTCCGATGCTGCCGGAGAAACTCTCCAACGGGCTGTGCTCGCTCAACCCGAACGTGGACCGGTTGGCGATGGTCTGCGACATGGCGATCGCGCCCGACGGCAAGGTAACTCGCTACGAGTTCTATGCCGCGGTGTTCCGCTCGCGGGCGCGATTGACATACACAGGGGTTTGGGACTCTCTTTCCCGTGGTACTTCCACTACAGAACTAAAAACTCTCTTTGAAGTTTACAAAGCCTTGTCGCAGGAGAGGCACCGACGCGGGGCGATCGATTTCGAAACCGTCGAGACGAAGATGGTGTTCGACGCCCAGGGCAAGATCGAACGCATCGTGCCCGAGCCGCGCAACGAGGCGCACCGGCTGATCGAGGAATGCATGCTGGCGGCGAACGTCTGCGCCGGCAATTTCATCTCGGAGCGCAAGCATCCCGTCCTCTACCGGGTGCACGACGTACCGGCGCCCGAAAAAGTCGCCGCGCTGCGCGATTTCCTCGCCGAACTGGGGCTCGCGCTGCCCGGCGGCGAAAAGCCGGCGCCCAAGGACTACGCGCAGATCCTGGAGAAGATCAAGGCGCGGCCCGACTTCCTGCTGCTGCAGACCATCCTGCTGCGCTCGCTCAAGCAGGCGGTGTATACGCCCGAGAATGTCGGCCATTTCGGGCTCGCCTTCGACGCCTACGTGCATTTCACCTCGCCGATCCGGCGCTACCCCGACCTCCTCGTGCATCGCGCGATCAAGGCGCTGCTGGCCAGGCACACGTATTCGGGCATCGACTGGGAGGAAGTCGGCCGCCATTGCTCGGAAACCGAGCGCCGCGCCGACGACGCGAGCCGCGACGTGGAGAACTGGCTCAAGTGCTACTTCATGCAGGACCACGTCGGCGAAACTTTTGCAGGCCGAGTGACCGGCGTCACCTCCTTCGGCCTGTTCGTGATGCTGGACGGCTACTTCGTCGACGGCCTGGTGCACATCTCCGAACTTGGGCGCGATTACTTCCGCTTCGAGCCCACCCGCCACATGCTGCTGGGGGAGCGGACCGGCAAGCGCTACCGCCTCGCCGACCAGCTCAAGGTGAAACTGGTGCGCGTCGATCTCGAGACGCGCAAGATCGACCTGGTGCCCGCGGACCGCGAGGGCAAGTGAGCGTCCAGCCCGAGCGCATCATTTTCGGTTTCCACACCGTGCTCGCGCGCCTGCGCGCCGACCCGAAATCGGTGCTCGAAGTGTTCCTCGATGAAACGCGCAAGGACGCGCGGGCGAAGGATTTTGCCGCCACGGTCGAGCGCTCCGGCGCGCGCCTGATGCGCGTCGCCTCGAGCCGCCTGGATGGCATGGCCGGCGGCGGCCGGCACCAGGGTGTCGCGGCCCGCGTCGAAGTGAATACACAAAAGCAGACGCTGGAAGAACTGCTCGAGGGACTCAAGACCCCGCCGCTGCTGCTCGTGCTCGACGGCATCACCGACCCGCACAACCTCGGCGCCTGCCTGCGCGTGGCGAATGCCGCCGGCGCCAACGCCGTGATCGCACCCAAGGATCACGCCGCCGGCGTCAACGCGACAGTATCCAAGGTCGCAAGCGGTGCGGCCGAGATCACGCCTTACTTCATGGTCACCAATCTCGCGCGCACCCTGGCCGACCTGAAGGATAGAAATATTTGGGTGGTTGGAACTGATGCTTCAGCTTCCAGTGATTTGTTCTCTGTAAAAGACCTACCCACTTCCATTGCCTGGGTCATGGGCGCCGAGGGGGCCGGCATGCGCCGCCTGACGCGCGAGAGCTGCGACCTGCTGGTGCGCATCCCGATGCAGGGGCAGGTGGAGAGCCTCAACGCCTCTGTGGCAGCCGGGATTTGCCTCTTCGAGTCGGTCAGACGAAGATTGTCCAAGCCTTAGATTTTGCTGTAGAATTCGCGCCCTTCCTTGCTATACCACCGGCATGAGTGGATAGCACACCCATAAGGAGAATCGCAACATGCGGCATTACGAAATCTGTTTCATCGTCCATCCGGACCAGAGCGAGCAGGTGCCCGCCATGGTCGAGCGCTACAAGGGCATCGTTGCCGCGCGCAACGGCAAGGTGCATCGCCTCGAAGACTGGGGCCGCCGCCAGCTCTCCTATCCGCTCGCCAAGGTGCACAAGGCGCACTACGTGCTCATGAACATCGAGTGCGACAACGAGACCATCAGCGAATTCGAGCACTCGTTCCGCTTCAATGACGCGATCCTGCGCCATCTGACGGTGAAAATGACCAAGGCGATCGTCGATCCCTCCCCGATGATGAAGGAGGAGAAGTCCCGTTCGATGATGGAGCGTTCCGGCGAGGCGCGGCCTGCCGATGTTCCGGCCGCGGTTGCAGCACCTGCCGCTGCGCCTGCGGCTACCCCCGCGACGCCTTGAGCGAAGCGGCGAACCGGGTCGAGATATCGGGCGTGGTCACCGAATTGCAATCGCTGCGCTATACGCCTGCCGGGGTTCCGGTGGTCGAGTTCCGCCTCGCGCACGCTTCCGAGCGCGCCGAAGCGGGCGCGACGCGCAAGGTGAACGCCGAGATCGACGCGGTGGCCTTTGAAGCCCAGGCACGGCTGCTTGCAGGCGGCCCCGGCGGGAACGCGCGAGGCGCGTTGGGCCGGCTGCTGAAAGCCGAAGGATTTTTGTGCGCAAAGAACCGGCGCTCGAAGAAGCCGGTGTTGCACGTGACGAACATAGAATTCATGGAAGGGAATTAGGATGCCTCCACCGAAGCGCGGTAAAGGGAAGTTCAAGGGCAAGGGCAAGGACAAAAAGGACCGGGGACAGCGGGCGCTGTTCCGGCGCCGCAAGTTCTGCCGCTTCACCGCCGAGAAGATCGAATGGGTCGATTACAAGGCCATCGACATCCTCAAGGACTTCATCAACGAGAACGGCCGCATCATTCCGGCGCGCATCACCGGCACCTCGGCCGGCTACCAGCGCCAGCTCTCGACCGCCATCAAGCGCGCGCGGTTCCTCGCGCTGATGCCGTTCACAGACCTGCACTGACGGGGCGGCCATGCAAGTCATCCTGATGGAAAAGCTGGCGAACCTCGGCAACCTGGGCGACGTCGTCAAGGTGAAGGACGGATACGCGAGGAATTACCTAATCCCCCAGGGAAAGGCGAAGCGCGCGACCGAGGAGAACCTGAAAACCTTCGAAGCGCGGCGCGCGGAGCTGGAAAAGGCGCAGGCCGCGGCCCTGACGCAGGCACAGGAGCGCGGCGCGAAGCTCAACGGGCTCACGCTGAAGATGGCGCAGAAGGCGGGCGTGGACGGCAAGCTCTTCGGCTCGGTCACCAACCACGACATCGTCGATGCGCTCAAGGCGCAGGGCCTGGAGGTCGAGCGCTCCCAGATCCGCATGCCTGCCGGGGCGCTGAAGCAGGTGGGAGAGTACCCGCTTCAGATTGCGCTGCACACGGACGTCGTTGTCACGATCACGGTGGCGGTAATCGGCGAAGCCTGAAATTTTCGGGCGGGAATATGTTCTAGAATGGGTTGACCATCATGGCCCAACCCCAAGCGCGCCGCAGCGAACCGTCCGATCCGCAACTGCTCGCGCTCAAGGTCCCGCCGCACTCGGTGGAGGCGGAGCAGTCCCTGCTTGGCGGGCTGCTGCTCGACAACCAGGCCTTCGACAAAATTGCCGACCTGGTGACGGCCGAGGACTTCTACCGCGACGACCACCGCCGCATCTTCCGCCACCTCTCCAAGCTCATCGAGCATGCCAAGCCGGCCGACGTCGTGACGGTGGCCGAGTCGATCGAGGCGAGCGAAGACAAGGACCGCACCGGCGGCCCGGCCTACCTCGGCTCGCTGGCCCAGAACACCCCCAGCGCGCTCAACATCCGGCGCTATGCCGAACTGGTGCGCGAGCGCTCGGTGCAGCGCCGGCTGATTACAGTGGCGACCGAGATCGCGGAAACCGCACTCGCGCCCTCGGGCAAGGAAATCGGCCAGCTCCTCGACGAGGCCGAATCGCGCATCATGGAGGTCGGCGAAAGGGGCCAGCGGGGGACCCAGGGTTTCGAGGCCATCCAGCCGGTGATGGCGCGCGTATTCGAGCGCATTGACCATCTCTACCACCAGGAAAACAAGTCCGACGTCACCGGCCTCTCAACCGGGTTTGCCGATCTGGACGAGAAGACCGCCGGCCTGCAGGAAGGCGACCTGGTGATCGTCGCCGGGCGCCCGTCGATGGGCAAGACCGCGTTCGCGCTCAACATGGCCGAGCATGTCGCGGTGAAAAGCGGCGTGCCGGTGGCGATTTTCAGCATGGAGATGGGCGCCACGCAGCTCGCGATGCGCCTGCTGGGCTCGATCGCGCGCGTCGACCAGCACCTGATGCGCACCGGGCGCCTCAACGACGAGGAGTGGAGCAGCCTCTCGACCGCGATGGGGAAGCTGCACGAGGCACCGATCTTCATCGACGAGACGGGAGCGCTCAACGCGCTCGAACTGCGTACCCGTGCGCGTCGTATTCACCGCCAGTGCGGCAAGCTGGGCCTGATCGTGGTCGACTACCTGCAGCTCATGTCGGCCACGGGCCAGGGCGAGAACCGCGCCACCGAAATCTCGGAGATTTCACGCTCGCTCAAGGCCCTTGCCAAGGAGCTGAGCGTGCCGGTGGTCGCCCTGTCGCAGCTCAACCGCGCGCTCGAAACCCGCAACGAGAAGCGGCCGATGATGTCGGACCTGCGCGAGTCGGGCGCGATCGAACAGGACGCCGACGTCATACTTTTCATTTATCGCGACGAGGTGTACTTCCCCGAGAAACCCGATGCCAAGGGCAGGGCCGAAGTCATCGTCGCCAAGCAGCGCAACGGACCGATCGGCACCGTCAATCTGACCTTCCTCGGTCAGTTCACGCGCTTCGAGGACCAGGTTAAGGAGGGGACATGGCAGAGCCACTGATTCCGCAGAAAGGCCCCTACGCGGTGGAACTCGCGCCGGGGGACTACTGGTGGTGCGCCTGCGGCCAGTCCAAGAGCCAGCCCTTCTGCGACGGCTCGCACAAGACCACGGAGTTCACGCCGGTGAAATTCACCAATGACAAGGCGCAGAAGGTCTGGCTGTGCGGCTGCAAGCGCAGCGGCGGCAAGCCGTTTTGCGACGGCTCGCATAAAAAACTGACTTAGTTATTTCTTGGTCGCACTCCAGCGCCCTTCGGCGCCGCCCTCGGCGCGGAACATGCCTTCCATCTTGCCGCCGGTGACGCGGCCCGTGAATTCGCGCCGCACGCCGTTGTTGTCGACGTAGGTGAAGCTGATCGCCGCGCCGCGCAGGCGCGCCTCGCGCAGGCCGCCCTGGGTGTGGCCCAGCCCGACCGTGCCCTCAATTTTCTGGAAGCGCTGCTCGAAAGCGAGCTCGGCCTTGTCGCTGCCCATCTCGAGGTTCCAGCCGCCGTTCACGTTCGCCGGCACCAGCCAGAAATAGGCGCGGCGCCCGTCCATGCTCGAAATTTCGTCGGCGTCCCAGTCCTCCATCGTGAACGAGTGCGAGACCACGCGCGTGCCCGGGCGCATCGCCAGGATCGTCGGGCGCAGTTTCATGTTCAGCGCCGGCAGCAGGTACATGGTGACCACGGTGGCCTGGCTGAAGTCGGTGGCGAAGATGTCGCCCCTGATGATGCGCGCCCTGGCTGTGACGCCCGCTTTCTCGACGTTGCCCTGCGCGTGCTTTGCCATGTCCGGGTCGTATTCGATGCCCACCGCGCGGGCGCCGAATTTCTTCGCCGCCGCGATCGCAATCTTGCCGTCGCCGGCGCCCAGGTCGTAGACCAGGTCGGCGGCGGTGACCTGCGCCATGCGCAGCATGCGGTCGACCACTTCATCGGGGGTCGGCACCCAGATCACGTCCTTGCCGGCCTGGCCGACCTGCGGCTCGAAGGGTTTTTGCGCCGCCGCCGGGAACGCGAGCGCGAGAGTCGAGAGAAATACCAGGAAAAAGCGAACCATATCTAGTGCTCCGCGTCGGAAAAAAGGCGGCAAAGAGTAGCAGAATTCAGAGCGTTTCGGCGGCGTGGTCCGCCAGGCGAGACCGCTCGCCGCGCGCGAGAGTGACGTGCCCGGCGTGCGCCCAGCCCTTCATGCGGTCGACGACGAAAGACAGGCCCGAGCTGCCCTCGGTGAGGTAGGGCGTGTCGATCTGCGCGATATTGCCCAGGCACACCACCTTGGTGCCCGGGCCGGCGCGCGTGATGAGCGTTTTCATCTGCTTGGGCGTCAGGTTCTGCGCCTCGTCGATGATCAGCCACTTGTTGAGGAAGGTCCGGCCGCGCATGAAGTTGAGCGATTTCACCTTGATGCGCGAGCGCACCAGGTCGCGCGTCGCCGCGCGCCCCCAGTCGCCGCCCGATCCGTCCGAGACGTTGAGCACGTCCAGGTTGTCCTCGAGCGCGCCCATCCAGGGCTGCATCTTTTCCTCCTCGGTGCCGGGCAGGAAGCCGATGTCTTCGCCGATCGGCACCGTGACGCGGGTCATGATGATTTCCGAGTAGCGTTTCTCGTCGAGCACCTGCGTGAGGCCCGCGGCGAGCGTGAGCAGCGTCTTGCCGGTGCCCGCCTGGCCGAGCAGGGTGACGAAATCGATGTCCGGATTCATGAGCAGGTTGAGGGCGAAGTTCTGTTCGCGGTTGCGCGCCGTGATGCCCCAGACCGAATTCTTGGCGTGGGCATACTCGCGCAGCGTCGCGAGCACCGCGGTGCGGCCGGATTTCTCCTTCACCAGAGCGTGCAGCGGCCGCTCGCCCGACTCGTCGTAGACGAAGCCGTTCAGGTGCAGCTGCGGCACCAGCGGCCCGCGCACGCGGTAGTAGGTGTGGCCGTCCTTTTTCCAGGACTCCATGTCGCGGCCGTGCGTGTCCCAGAAATTCGCCGCGAGCTCGTGCACCCCGGTGTAGAGGAGGTCGGTGTCCTCCAGCACCTTGTCGTTGTAGTAGTCCTCCGTGGCGAGGCCGAGCGCCCGCGCCTTGATGCGCATGTTGATGTCCTTCGACACCAGGATCACGCCGCGCGCGGGGGTCTTCTTCTGCAGGTGGCGCACCACCGAGAGAATCTGGTTGTCGGTCTTGCCCGCCGGCAGCGTGGCGGGCAGGTCGCCGTTGATCGCCTCGGTCTGCAGGAACAGGCGCCCGCCCGCGGAGGGGCCGCCGTTGCGGGTGCGGATCGGCAACCCGGCGGCGATGTCGCCGCCCTTGGGCGAGACGATCTCGTCGAGGAAGCGGCTCGCCTGCCGGGCGTTGCGCGCCACGTCCGAGATGCCCTTCTTGTTGCTGTCGAGTTCCTCGAGGGTTCCCATCGGCAGGTACAGGTCGTGCTCCTCGAAGCGGAACAGGCTCGCCGGGTCGTGCATCAGCACGTTGGTGTCGAGCACGAAGAGCTTCTTGACCTTGGGTTTGCGGGGACTGGCGGTTTTCTTCGACATTGCGTCGTGGTTGGACGGTTCTGTTACGTCTGCCTGCTCGACATCATAGGGTTTTAACAAAGTTCAATACCTCCTCAACGTGGCCGGGAACCTTGACGCCGCGCCATTCGCGCGCGATCGCGCCTTCGCCGTCCAGGACGAAGGTGCTGCGCTCGATGCCGCGGACCTTTTTGCCGTACATGTTCTTCATTTTCATGACGCCGAAGAGCGTGCAGGCCTCCTCCCCGGCATCGGAGAGCAACGCGAAGGGAAACCTCATCTTCGCCTTGAAGCCCTCGTGCGATTTGATCGAATCGCGCGACACGCCCACCACCTCCGCGCCGGCTTTGGCGAACTCCCTGTAGCGGTCGCGGAAATCGGCGCCCTCGGCCGTGCAGCCGGGGGTGTTGTCCTTGGGGTAGAAGTAGACGACCAGCGTTTTGCCGCGCTGGTTCGAGAGCTTGAAGCTGCCGCCGCCGGTCGAGGACAGGGAAAAATCCTTGACCGCTTTACCCGGCATGCGGTGGGCTGGAGGACAGGCTTGTTAGCAAACCGTCTGAGCTATGGTACGCAACGCATTCATTAAACGCGATTTTTATTTCCCCTGCAAGTCTGCTGCAGAGGGCTGATCCTAAAGCTCTTTTTGGGGGGTGAAGACCTCCTGCGCGGCCGCCACGCCACGCAGGTCGAAGCGCCCCACGGATCGCAGCGGGCGCTTGATGAGGGCGGCGAATTCCTCCGAAAGCAGCAGCGGCACGCCGGCCTCCTTGGTGAGCGACTGGATGCGCGCGGTCTTGTTCACCGCGGGCCCCACGACGTTGAAGGCGAGCCGGTTGGGTGCGCCGACGTTGGCGTGCGTCACCGTGCCCAAGTGCAGGCCGAGGCCGAACTCGATCTGCGGCAGGCCGCCATGTCGCCTGCGGTGGTTGACCACAGCGATGGAATTGAACGCGTCGACCGCGGCGTCGAGGGCGGCATTGCAGACTTCGGCCTGGTCCTCGGGCCGCTTGATTTCGAACACGATCAGGATCGCATCGCCGATGAACTGCAGGATTTCGCCGCCGCGCGCCGCCACGGCCGCCGCGCAGTTCTCGAAGTAGTCGTTGAGCAGCTGCAGCAGCTGCGCCGCGGGCAGCGTTTCCGAGAGCGCGGTGAAGCCGCGCAGGTCGGAGTACCAGAACGCCGCGTCGATGCGCTCGCCGTCGCCGCGCTTCACCTGGCCCTCCAGAATGCGCGCGCCGATGCGCGGCCCGACGAAGGTATCCAGCAGCCCGAGGGTCAGGCGGCGCGCGTGCAGGATCTCGACCACCGGCGCGAGCAGGTTCGAGAGTGCCTCGAAGCGGTCCAGGTCGTCGTCGCTGAATCCCTCGGGCGCCGCGGTCGCCGTGGTCATGAAGTTGACCTCGCCCGAACCGAGCCAGAGCGGCAGCGCGCAATAGTCGGTCATTCCCTCGGCGCGTAATTCATGCAGCAGCACGGGGTCGCGCTCTTCGTCCAGTGCCGCGAGGCGCCGGCGATAGCGCTGCTTGTGCTCGTAGACGTATTGCACCGGACTGCCGATATAGGCGTCGCTGTTCTGCGTGCCATGCCGGCCCAGGAATATTCCGCCGCCCCCGCGCCGCGACCAGTAGCAGCCCCAGGCGAGCAGTTGCGGATGGATGGTGCGAATGGTGAACCCCAGCCGCTCGATGCGGGCGCCGGCCGCGTCGAGGCGCGCGGCCAGCGCCACGAGCAGCGCGATGGGGTCAAGGACGTGCCGGCCTTCGATCATCAGCCAGGCGCCGACCGGCGCGAGGGACCAGCCTTCCTCCGCGCCGAGCAGGCCGCGGCGGCTCAGTTCGCGATGCTTCAGGTCCGGCACCGCGCCAGGAAGCCGCGCAGTTCGCGCAGTACTTCCGCGGGTTTTTCCTCGGGCAGGAAGTGGCCGCAATCAAAGGCGCGGCCGCGCACGTCGCGCGCCACCTCGCGCCAGTTCGCGAGGCAGTCGAACATCGTGCCCACCGGGGAATGCCGGGCCCAGAGCGCGAGGACCGGCATCTTGATCTTTTGCCTCATGTTTTTTCTATCGTGAATCAAATCAATACCGGCAGCCGCCCTGTAATCTTCACAGGAGCCGTGGATGCCGCGCGCATCGAAGCAGCGCAGGTATTCGCGCTGCGCTGCCTTCGAAAAGTGCTTGAGGCCGCCGGCGCCGCGGCCGATGCGCCCCAGCAGGTAGTCCCGGCGCATGCCGCCGATCATGCGCTCGGGCATCGGCGCGGCCTGGATGAGGAAGAACCAGTGATAGAAGGCGCGCGCCAGCGCCATGTCGGTGTTCTCGAACACGCGCAGCGTCGGCGAGATATCCAGCACCGCGAGCGAACGCACCCGGCTGCCGTGGTCGCGCGCGAGGCGGTGCGCGACACGCCCGCCGCGATCGTGCCCGACGAGGTGAAAGCGCCGGTGACCAAGCGCGCTCATGACTTCAGCCATGTCCTTTGCCATCGTGCGCTTGGAATAGTTGGCGTGGTCGGGCAGGCCCTTCGGCTTGGAAGAGTCGCCGTAGCCGCGCAGGTCCGCGCACACCACCGTGTAGTCGCGCGCGAGCGCCGGCGCGACCTTGTGCCACATGACGTGCGTCTGCGGATAGCCGTGCAGCATCAGCACCGGCGGGCCTTCGCCCCCGGTGACAAGGTTTATTCTTGTCTTGGAAACGGAAATTATTTTGCGTGAAAAACCAGGAAACAAATTCATTTAGGACCTCGCCACGAGAACGACCCCGACAATGATGATGCCGATGCCGGCCATGCGCATCGGGGTCACCGCCTCGTCGAGCAGCCACCAGGCAAGCCCGGCGTTGAGCGCGAAACCAAGCGAGACCATCGGGTAGGCGACGCTCACGGGTGTTTTTGCAAGAGCGAGGATCCACACGACGAGGCCCACCACATAGCAGGCGATGCCGGCGAGGATGCGCGGCTCCAGCGCGAGGCCGAGACCGACTGGCGTGGCATTTGTGCCTGCCTTCAGAAACAGCTGCGCTACCGTACCCAGGAGTACGGCAATTGAAATAAAAAGAAAACTTAAAAGGCTCATGAAAACAGTAACGCCGCCGCAACGCGGCGCTCCTCGGCCATCAGGATGTTGTAGGTGCGGCAGGCCGCCTGCAGGTCCATCACTTCGACGCCGACGCGCTTCGCCGCGAGCGCCCGGGTCAGGCGCGGATGCGGAAAGCGCTGCTTCGGCCCGGTACCGAGCAGCAGGATTTCCAGGTTCAACTCGAGAAAAATTTGGAAATTCTCTTCGCTCAAACCATCGAAGGACTTGACGCTCCACGGCAGCAATTTCTCCGGCAGCACGATGAGGTTCGCCTCGTGGCGCTGGTCGTTGACCATCACATAACCTTCGCCGTAGGCGGTGAAGGTGTTGAGCGCGGACGGGGTGGAGGCGTGGAGCTTCACTGCTAGAATTCTACAATGCGTGAATTTTCAAGGATAAAAAGACTTCCGCCCTACGTTTTCAACATCACCAATGAGTTGAAGATGGCGGCGCGCCGCCGCGGCGAGGACATCATCGACCTGTCCATGGGCAACCCGGACGGGCCGACCCCGCAGCACATCGTCGACAAGCTGGTTGAGGCTTCGCAACGCCCGGATACGCACGGCTACTCGGTCTCCAGGGGCATTCCGCGCCTGCGCCGCGCGATCTGCGACTGGTACAAGCGCCGCTACGCGGTGGAACTGGACATGGAGTCCGAGGCGATCGTCACCATCGGCTCGAAGGAAGGGCTCGCGCACCTGATGCTGGCGACGCTCGAGAGCGGCGACACGGTGCTGGTGCCCAACCCGTCCTATCCGATCCATATCTACGGCGCGATCATCGCCGGCGCCGACATCCGTTCGGTGCGCATGACCCCGGGCGTGGATTTCTTCGCCGAGCTGGAGCGCGCCATCGGCGAGCTGTTCCCCAAGCCGAGAATGCTGATCATCGGCTTTCCTTCGAATCCGACCGCGATGTGTGTTGAGTATGAATTTTTTGAAAAAGTCATTTCAATTGCAAGACAACACAACATCCTGGTGGTGCATGACCAGGCCTACGCCGACATCACCTTCGACGGGTGGCAGGCGCCCTCGATCATGCAGGTGCCCGGCGCGCGCGACGTGGCGGTGGAGTTCTTCACCATGTCGAAGAGCTACAACATGGCCGGCTGGCGTATCGGCTTCATGGTCGGCAACAAGGAACTGGTGCACGCGCTGGCGCGCATCAAGAGCTACCACGACTACGGCAGCTTCACGCCGGTGCAGGTCGCCGCGATCGTGGCGCTGGACGGGCCGCAGGAATGCGTCGAAGAGATCAGGAAGAACTACGAGAAACGACGCGATGTCATGGTCAAGGGCCTGCATGACATCGGCTGGATGGTGGATAACCCGAAGGCGTCAATGTACATCTGGGCGAAGATCCCTGACTACTACGCCAAGATGGGCTCGATCGAATTCACCAAGCGCCTGCTGGACGAGGCGAAGATCGCCGTCTCCCCCGGCGTCGGCTTTGGCGAGTACGGCGACGGCCACGTGCGCATCGCGCTGATCGAGAACGAGCACCGTCTGCGCCAGGCGCTGCGCGGCATCCGCGAAATGTTCCGCAAGGACGGGCTGCTGAAAGGAGCGGCGTGAAGCCGATCAATGTTGGGCTACTGGGAATCGGGACGGTAGGCAGCGGAACCTGGGACGTCCTGCAGCGCAACGCCAGCGAGATCGAACGCCGCGCGGGGCGGGGGATACGCATTTCAAGGGTTGCCGACAAGGACGTAAAGAAAGCAAAGAGCCTTGTGAATGGAAAGGCAAAAATCCATTCCGACGCATATGAAGTTGTTCGTTCCAAGGACATCGACATCGTCGTCGAGCTCATCGGCGGCACCACCATCGCCAAGGAATTGGTGCTGGAGGCGATCCGCAACGGCAAGCACGTCGTCACCGCCAACAAGGCGCTGCTCGCCACGCACGGCAACGAGATCTTCAAGGCGGCGCAGAAGAAGGGCGTGATGGTCGCTTTCGAGGCCTCGGTCGCGGGCGGCATCCCGATCATCAAGGCGCTGCGCGAGGGGCTGGCGGCCAATCGCATCGAGTGGATCGCGGGCATCATCAACGGCACCTCCAACTTCATCCTGAGCGAAATGCGCGACAAGGGCTCCTCCTTTGGCGACGCGCTGCGCAATGCGCAGCGCCGCGGCTACGCCGAGACCAATCCGACTTTCGACATCGAGGGCGTGGATGCGGCACACAAGCTGACGATTCTCTCGGCGCTGGCATTCGGCATTCCGATGCAGTTCCCCAAGGTCTACACCGAAGGCGTCTCGCAGCTCACGCAGCAAGACATCCACTACGCCGAGCAGCTGGGCTACCGGATCAAGCTGCTCGGAATCACCAGGAGAACGGCCAAGGGCATCGAGCTGCGGGTGCATCCGACGTTGATCCCGGCCAAGCGCCTGATCGCCAACGTCGAGGGCGTGATGAACGCGATCCTCGTCAAGGGCGATGCCGTCGGGGCGACGATGTACTACGGCGCCGGCGCCGGCAGCCAGCCCACCGCCAGCGCGGTGGTGGCGGACCTCGTGGACATCACCCGCCTCATCACGGCGGACCCGGAGCACCGCGTGCCGCACCTCGCGTTCCAGCCCGACCGCCTCGCGAAGGACCCGATCCTGCCGATCGGCGAGGTCGAGACTTCCTATTACCTGCGCATGCTCGTCAAGGACCAGCCCGGCGTGCTGGCCGACGTCACGCGCATCCTGGCCGACTCCAGGATCTCGATCGGCGCCATGGTGCAGAAGGAGCCCGCAGCGGGCCAGAGCCGCGTCGACATCGTGATGCTCACGCACCGGGCGATCGAGAAGAACGTCAACGCCGCGATGGCGAAGAACGAAAAGCTGCCGACCGTGGTCGGCAAGGTCACGCGCATCCGCCTCGAAGAGCTGCTGTAATGCTCTACGTCTCGACCCGCGCCGGCCCGGAAAATGCGGCGCAGGCCCGGCGCTTCACCGAGATTCTGCTCGAAGGTCTCGCCCCGGATGGAGGCCTCTATGTTCCAGAAGTTTTTCCGGGGTTGGAATTGTCAAAACTCAGGAAAAAAAATTATCCAGAGCTTGCGTACGCGATCCTGTCGCAGTTCATGGACGACGTTCCGGAACTCGAATCCCTGGTTCGAAAGACCTATACCAGGCAGACCTTCGGCAGCGACGACATCACGCCCCTGAGGACGCTCGAACCCGGCCTGCACCTCCTCGGCCTGTCGAACGGCCCGAGCTTCGCCTTCAAGGATCTCGCGCTGCAGCTGATCGGCAACCTGTTCGAGGCGACGCTGAGGAAGGGCAAACAAACGCTGAACATCCTGGGCGCGACTTCGGGCGACACCGGGTCGGCGGCCGAATATGCGCTGCGCGGCAAGCAGAACGTGAACGTGTTCATGCTTTCACCGCACGGCCGCATGAGCAAGTTCCAGAGCGCGCAGATGTACAGCCTGCAGGACCCGAACATCCACAACCTCGCGGTCGAGGGCGTGTTCGACGACTGCCAGGACCTGGTGAAGCAGGTGAACGCGGATGCCGCGTTCAAGGCGCGCTACCGCATCGGCGCGGTGAATTCGATCAACTGGGCGAGAGTCGCCGCGCAGGTCGTCTATTACTTCAAGGGATATTTTGAAGCTACAAAGGAAAACAGGCAGGAAGTTTCCTTCGCTGTTCCCTCGGGCAACTTCGGCAACATCTATGCGGGCTTCGTCGCGCGCAGCATGGGGCTGCCGGTGCGCAGGCTGATCCTCGCCACCAACGAGAACGACGTTCTCGACGAATTCTTCCGCAGCGGGAAGTACCAGCCCAGGCAGGCGGCGGTCGCGACCTCGAGCCCGTCGATGGATATCTCGAAGGCATCGAACTTCGAAAGATATGTATACGACCTTCTTGAACAGGACGGCGCCAGGGTGAAAAGACTGTTTACCTCCGGCGATGGGTTCGACCTGTCGCTGATCCCCAGGGCGGGCTTCGTTTCCGGCCGCAGCACGCATGCCGACCGGATCGCCACCATCAGGAGCATTCACGCCAAATACGGCGTCACCATCGACCCGCACACCGCAGACGGCGTCAAGGTCGGCTTGGAGCACCGCGAGCAGGGCGTTCCGCTGGTGTGCATGGAGACCGCGCTGCCGGCGAAGTTCGCCGCGACCATCCGCGAGGCGCTCGGCAGCGAGCCGGCGCGCCCGCGCGGTTTCGAGAACCTGGAGGCGCTGCCGCAGCGCTTCGAACTCCTCAAGCCGGACGCCGAAGCCGTGAAGCGCTACGTCGCCGGCCACGCCTCGTGATACTCAGACGCCGTAGGCCTTGCGCAGCAGGCTGAGAGGGTGTGCCTTTGGGGCGGGAGTTTTCTCTTGTTTGATGCCTTGAGAAATATGCCGCGCAGCAATTGGGCAGTCGGAACTGATCCAGTCGGGATCGGCCGCGGCTAGGGCACGGAATACGGGGCGGCCGATTTTCATCGAGTTGTCGAAGTATTCCTTCTTCACGCCCCAGGTGCCGTCGTGACCGGCGCAGCGCTCCACCGTCGTGACCTCGGTGCCCGGGATCATCTGCAGCATCTCGCGCGTTTTCTGGCCGACGTTCTGCACGCGTGAGTGGCAGGGGATGTGGTACGAGACCTTGCCCAGCTTTGCCTTGAAGTCCTTCTTCAGCAGCCCGTCCTTCGAGCGCAGCACGAAGTACTCGAAGGGATCGAACATCGCATCCTTCACTGCCTGCACCTCGGCGTCGTCGGGGAACATGAGCGGCAGTTCCTGCTTGAACATCAGCGTGCAGGAGGGGATGGGCGTGAGAATGGCGTAGCCCTCTTTGGCGAGCTTCGCCATTGCAGGGATATTTTTATCTTTTAAATCGGAAACAGAAGACAAATCACCCAGTTCGAGCTTGGGCATGCCGCAGCAGGCTTCCTTCTGGACCAGCACATAGGGAATCTCGTTGTGCGCCAGCACCGCGAGCAGGTCGTGACCCATGCCGGGCTCGTTGTAGTTGACGTAGCAGGTGGAAAAGATCGCGACCTTGCCGGGAGTGTTTTTTCCTTCTTTTACCGGTAAAGATTTACTGGCCTGAAAAGAAGAACGAAATTTCCTGCTCGCGTACTCGGGCAGCTCGCGGTCCCTGTGCACGCCCAGGGTCTGGTGCAGCAGGTTTCTCGTCAGTCCATTCTTGTTCACCGCGTTCACGATCTGCACCACGACCGGGATGGTGTTGAGCTTGCCCATCGCGTCGGTGGAGGAGAGCAGCTTGTCGCGCAGCGAGACGGCGCCCTGTTTGAACTTGATCGCCTTGGCGCGCAGCATGACGTGCGGAAAGTCCACGTTCCAGGGATGCGGCGGCACGTAGGGGCACTTGGTCATGTAGCAGGTGTCGCACAGGTAGCACTGGTCGACGACCTTCCAGTAGTCCTGCTTGTCGACGCCGTCGACTTCCAGCGTGCGGGAGGCGTCCACCAGGTCGAACAGCGTCGGGAACGCGGTGCACAGGTTCACGCAACGCCGGCAGCCGTGGCAGATGTCGAAGACGCGTTCCATTTCGGAAAACGCGGCGCCTTCGTCGTAGAAAGCTTCGCTTTTCCAGTCGAGCGGGTGGCGGGTCGGGGCTTCGAGATTGCCTTCGCGCATGGCGGCAGGTTACGGCGGGCGCGGTGTTTGATCAATCGAATCTCGCGATTGGCAGGATAGCTGCGCCCTATAGACGGCACACGGCCATCACTGATATAGAGGTAGCGGACAACTGCGATGAAGATCGATCCCGCCCGCTTTCGCGTCGAACCGGAGAAAAAGGTCCGGCTGCGCAAATGGCCCACGCGGGTGAAGGATTGTTACGGCAGCAAGGCGGCGTACGAGGAGATGCTGGGCAAGCAGATTGCCGCACTCAGTTCGCTGCAGGGCAAGCTCTACGCCGACAACCGCTACGCGCTGCTGCTGATCTTTCAGGCGATGGACGCCGCCGGCAAGGACGGCGTCATCAAGCACGTCATGTCCGGCGTCAATCCCCAGGGCTGCCAGGTTTACAGCTTCAAGCACCCGAGCGCGGAAGAGCTCGACCACGATTTTCTCTGGCGCAGCACGCGCGCACTGCCCGAGCGCGGGCGCATGGGCATTTTCAACCGCTCGTATTACGAAGAGGTGCTGATCGTGCGGGTGCATCCCGAAATCCTGCGCGCCCAGAACCTGCCGCTGGAATCGCCCGACGGCGAAGATCTCTGGGCGCAGCGCTACCGGTCGATCGCGGGCCTCGAGCGGCACCTGCATCGCAACGGCACCCGCATCCTGAAATTCTTCCTGCACCTGTCCAAGGAAGAGCAGCGCAAGCGCTTCCTAGAGCGCATCGACGATCCGCAGAAGAACTGGAAATTCGCCAGCGCCGACATCAAGGAGCGCGGCTACTGGAAGCAGTACGCGAAGGCCTACGAGGCCTGCCTGGCCGCGACCAGCACGCGGCAGGCGCCGTGGCACATCGTGCCTGCCGACGACAAGCGCAACGCGCGGCTCATCATCGCGGAGGTCATCGGCGACACACTCGAAGACCTGAAGCTGAGCTACCCCGAACCGACGCCCGCGCGTCGAGCGGCGTTACGCGCGCTCCGGCGGAGACTG
>CAZTSJ010000069.1:0-11934 GCA_964616875.1 uncultured Bordetella sp.
CGACGACAGCTACAACGCCAATCCGGATTCGGTGCGCGCCGCCATCGACGTGCTTGCTTCCTGTCAGGGACCGACGGCGCTGGTGCTGGGCGACATGGGCGAGTGAGGCGAGCAGGGCCCCGAATTCCACGCCGAAGTCGGCAAGTACGCGAAGGAGAAGGGAATCAATGCCCTTCTCGCCTTTGGTTCTTCGTCCAGGGAAAGCGTGGTTGCTTTCGGTGAGGGTGCAAAGCACTTCGAGGACTGGAATGAAATTCCGTCCAGCCTGAAAAATGCGAGAACGATGCTGGTCAAAGGCTCCCGCTTCATGCGCATGGAGCGCGTCGTGGCAGTCTTGAGCGGTGAGAAAGTGACGACCCACTGATGCTGCTTGAATTCGCACAATGGCTCGCCAAGGACGTGCGCCTGTTCAACGTCTTCCAGTACATCACGCTGCGCGCGGTGCTGGCCTGCCTCACGGCGCTGGCGATCTCGCTGATCCTGGGGCCCTACGTGATCCGCAAGCTCACCGCCTACAAGATCGGCCAGGCGGTGCGCGACGACGGTCCCAGGTCGCATCTGACCAAAACGGGCACGCCCACCATGGGCGGGGCGCTGATCCTGCTGTCGATCGCCATCACCACGCTGCTGTGGGGCGACCTGGGCAACCGCTACCTCTGGGTGGTGCTGCTGGTGACGCTCGCCTTTGGCGCGATCGGCTGGATCGACGACTACCGCAAGGTCGTGCACCGCGATCCCAAGGGACTGTCGGTGAAGCTGAAGCTCCTCTGGCAGTCGGTGTTCGGACTGGCCGCGGCCTGCTATCTGGGCTGGCTCGCGCAGATCACCCCGGCCCTGAATACCCTGATCGTGCCGTTCTTCAAGTTCGTGGCCTATCCGCTGGGCGCGGCCGGCTTCGTCGTGCTTACGTACTTCGTCATCGTCGGCACCTCGAACGCGGTGAACCTGACCGACGGGCTGGATGGGCTCGCCATCATGCCCACCGTGATGGTGGGCGGTGCGCTCGGCATCTTCGCCTACGTCGCCGGCCACGCGGTGTTCTCCAGGTACCTCGGCGTGCCTTACGTCGCAGGTGCGGGCGAGTTGGCGGTGTTCTGCGGTGCGCTGGTCGGCGCAGGCCTGGGTTTCCTCTGGTTCAACGCCTATCCGGCGGAAGTGTTCATGGGCGACGTCGGCGCGCTGGCGCTGGGCGCGGCGCTGGGCACTATCGCCGTGATCGTGCGCCAGGAGATCGTGCTGTTCATCATGGGCGGCGTGTTCGTCGCCGAGACGCTCTCGGTGATGATCCAGGTGATCTATTTCAAGTCCACCGGCGGCAAGCGCATCTTCCGCATGGCGCCGCTGCATCACCACTACGAACTGGAAGGCTGGAAGGAATCGCAGGTGGTGGTGCGCTTCTGGATCATCACCATGATGCTGGTGCTGTTCGGCCTCTCGACGCTGAAGCTGCGGTGACCATGAACATGCGCCAGCCGTTCTTCAACACGCTCTCCCGGCCGCAGCCGATGACGCTCGCCGGCAAGCGCGTGCTGGTGCTCGGGCTGGGAGACACCGGCCTGTCGGTCGCGAACTGGGCCAGGGACCAGGGCGGGCTGGTGCGCGCGGCTGACACGCGTGCCGCGCCGCCGCGCAAGAAGGAATTTTCCGGCGAACTGCATGCCGGAAAGTTCAAGCTGTCGTTGCTAAAGGACATCGACCTGGTGTGCATCAGCCCGGGCCTTTCGCTGCACGAGGAAATCGTCCAGGCCGCGTTTGCCAAGGGCATTCCAATACTCGGCGATATCGAATTGTTCGCCTGGAACGTGCGCGCGCACGTCGGGGAAAAAGTCCTGGCGGTGACCGGGACCAACGGCAAGAGCACCGTCGCGGCTCTCACGGGCCACCTGTTGCGCGCGGCGCAGATCGATTGCGAAGTGGCCGGCAACATCGGGCCGCCGGCGCTCGAGGCGCTCATGAAGAGAGCTGCGAAGCGGCCGAAGCTGTGGGTGCTGGAACTCTCCAGCTACCAGCTCGAAACCACTTGGTCGCTGGCGCCGGCGGCGGCGGCAATGCTGAACCTTTCGGAAGACCACCTCGACCGCTACAGCGGCCTTGCCGAGTATGCCGAGGCCAAGGCGCGCGTCTTCATGGGCGAGGGCACGCAGCTGCTCAACCGCTGCGATTCCGCATCCATGGCGCTGGTCCTGCCGGGCCGCGTTCAGGTCACCTTCGGACTGGATGTGCCGTCGATGCCGGAGGATTTCGGCGTCGCGGACCAATTCCTGGTGCGCGGCACGGAGCGCATCCTTGCCGCCGCCGACTTGCCGCTTGCCGGCGCGCACAACGCTTCCAATGCGCTCGCCGCCTGCGCGCTCGCGCACCTGGCCGGTGCGCCGCTTGCAGCTCTGGGGCCGGGCCTGCGCAGTTTCCGCGGCCTGCCGCACCGCATGCAGCGCGTCGCGCTGCGCGGCGGCGTCGAGTGGCTGGACGACTCGAAAGGCACCAACGTTGGCGCCGCGGTGGCGGCGTTGGAGGGGCTCGCGCTGAATGCAGGCCTGGCGAAGAAGGTGGTGCTGATCCTCGGCGGCGAGGGCAAGGGACAGAATTTCGCGCCGCTCGTGCCGGTGATCCGCGAGCACGCGCTGCATGTGCTTCTCATCGGCCGGGATGCGGCGTTGATCGAGAAAGCGATCGCCGCCAGTGGCGTGCCCATGGAACGTAGCGCATCGATGCAAAAAGCTGTCCTGCGCGCGGCGCAGATCGCAGCACCGGGCAACGCCGTGCTGCTCTCGCCTGCCTGCGCGAGCTTCGACATGTTCCGTGACTACCGGCACCGCGGCGAGGCATTTGCCGCGGCTGTGAAAGCACTCGGCCATGCATAGTTTTGTTTTTACTCAAAACAAAACAACAACGGAGTATGACCGCTCCCTTGCCTGGGCCGGGCTGCTGCTCGTTTCGCTCGGCCTGGTGATGGTGTACTCCTCGTCGATCGCGACCGCGGAAGCGGGCCGCTACTCGGGCAACAATCCGGCCTACTTTCTCCTGCGGCACGGCATGTTTCTCTCGCTCGCGCTGTGCGCGGTGACCGCGGTGTTCTTCGTCCCGCTGCGGCTCTGGCAGAAAGCGGCGCCGTGGTTTTTCGCCGCCTGCATCGTGTTGCTGGTGCTGGTGCTGATTCCCGGCATCGGGCGCGAAGTGAACGGCGCGCGGCGCTGGCTCAACCTGGGCGTGGCCACCATGCAGCCTTCCGAGCTCATGAAGCTCGCGGTGGTGCTCTATGCCGCCGACTACACGGTGCGCAAGCACGCGGTGCTGAAGAACTTCAAGCGCGGCCTGCTGCCGATGCTTGGCGTCATGCTGGCGGTGGCCTGGCTGCTGCTGCGCGAGCCGGACTTCGGCGCCTTCGTGGTGGTTGCGGTGACCGCGTTCGGCGTGCTGTTCGTCGGCGGCATGAACGGCCGGCATTTCACGGCGCTGGTCGGCATGCTGGCGGTGGGCTTCGCGGGGCTGGTGCTGTCTTCGCCCTACCGCATGCAGCGCATCTTCGGCTTCATGGATCCCTGGTCGGATGCCTACGGCAAAGGCTACCAGCTGTCGCACGCGCTGATCGCGTGCGGCCGCTGCGAATGGCTTGGCGTGGGCCTGGGCGCGAGCATCGAAAAGCTGCACTACCTGCCCGAGGCGCACACCGACTTCCTGCTCGCGGTGATCGCCGAGGAGTTGGGCCTCGCGGGTGTCGCGGTGGTGATCGCGCTTTTCGTCTGGGTCGTGTTGCGCGCCTTTGCGATCGGCCGCCAGGCGGCGATGCGCGAGCGCACCTTCCCCGCGCTCGTGGCGCAGGGCATCGGCATCTGGATCGGCTTTCAGGCGCTCATCAACATGGGCGTCAACACGGGTCTCTTGCCCACCAAGGGCCTGACGCTGCCGCTCATGAGCTTCGGCGGCTCGGGGTTGATCGTGAACTGCGTGGCGATCGCGATCCTGCTCCGCATCGACTGGGAAAACCGGCAGCTCGCGCGCGGTTTGAATGCATGAATAAAACCATCCTGATCATGGCTGGCGGCACGGGCGGTCATGTCTTTCCCGGACTCGCGGTGGCGGACGAGCTGCGCGGCCGTGGCTGGAACGTGGTCTGGATGGGCGCGCGCAGCGGCATGGAAGCGCGGCTGATTCCCGCGCGCGGCTATCCGGTGGAGTGGATCCGCGCCGCGGCGCTGCGCGGCAAGGGCTTCGCGGCAATGCTGCTGCTGCCGCTCAACCTGCTGATCGGCTTCTGGCAGAGTGCGCGCGCAATCTTTCGCATCCGGCCCGACGTAGTGCTCGGCATGGGCGGCTACGTCGCGTTTCCCGGCGGCATGATGGCCTCGCTCCTCGCCCGGCCGCTCGCGGTGCACGAACAGAACGCGATCGCCGGGCTCAGCAACCGCGTGCTTGCCGGGCTTGCCGACTGCGCGCTGACGGCGTTTCCGGATGCCCTCAAGAACGCCGAGTGGACCGGCAACCCGGTGCGCGCGGAGATCGCCGCGATCGCGCAACCCGCGGCGCGCTATGCGGGCCGCAGCGGACCGCTGCGCCTGCTGGTGGTCGGCGGCAGCCTGGGCGCGCAGCCGCTGAACGACGCCGTGCCACGGGCCCTCGCGCTTTTGCCCGCCGCCGAAAGACCTCTCGTGGTGCACCAGTCCGGCGAGAAGCATCTGGATATTCTGAAAAAAAACTACGCAAAGGAAAAAATCCAGGGCGAACTGCTCGCGTTCATCGACGACATGGCGCGGCGCTACGCGGAAGCTGATCTCGTCATCTGCCGCGCCGGCGCGATGACCATCGCCGAACTTTCGGCCGGCGGCATGGCGAGCGTGCTGGTGCCATACCCCCATGCGGTGGACGACCACCAGACGGCCAACGCGCGTTTCCTTGCGGTCAATGACGCAGCGATTCTGCTGCCGCAGGCTGCCCTCACGCCGGAAAAGCTTTCAGAATTGTTGAAAACCCTGGATCGGCCGGCCTTGCTCGCGATGGCGCAGAAGGCAAGGACGCTGGGCAAACCCGATGCGACCCGGGTGGTTGCCGATCGCTGCGCGGCGCTCGCGCTCGGAAAGCGTGCATGAAGCACAAGCTCAGGCGCATCCATTTTGTCGGCATCGGCGGCTCGGGCATGAGCGGCATCGCCGAAGTGCTGGTGAATCTCGGCTTCAAGGTCAGCGGTTCGGATCTTGCCGAGAACGCCGCGACGCGCCGCCTCGCGCAGCTGGGCGCGAAGATCATGCTCAGGCACGACAAGGGCAATATCGAGGGCGCCGACGCGGTGGTGGTGTCCACCGCGGTAAAGGGCGACAACCCTGAAGTGGCGGCCGCGCGCGAGAGGCGCATCCCGGTAGTGCCGCGCGCGCTGATGCTGGCCGAATTGATGCGCCTCAAGCAGGGCATCGCGATCGCCGGCACCCACGGCAAGACCACCACCACGAGCCTGGTGGCGAGCGTGCTTGCCGAGGGCGGCATGGACCCGACCTTCGTCATCGGCGGCAGGTTGAACGCCGCCGGTTCGAACGCGCGCCTCGGCGCGGGCGATTTCATCGTCGTCGAAGCGGATGAATCCGATGCGAGCTTCCTGCACCTGCAGCCGGTGCTCGCGGTGGTCACCAACATCGATGCCGACCACATGGAGACCTACCAGCACGACTTCGCGCGCCTGAAGCAGGCCTTCATCCAGTTCCTGCAGAACCTGCCTTTCTACGGCAGCGCGGTGCTGTGCGTGGACGATCCGCACGTGCGCGAAATCCTGCCGTTTGTCTCCAAGTCCGCCGTGACCTACGGCACCTCGGCCGATGCGATGGTGCGCGCCGAGGGCATCGAGCACGCGGCAGGAAAGATGCGCTTCCGGGTGCGGCGCACGGGTGTGCGTGGACCAGGCGCGCCGCCGATGGACGTCACGCTCAATCTTCCGGGCCACCACAACGTGCTCAATTCGCTCGCCGCGATTGCGGTCGGCTTCGAGGTCGGGATCCCGGAAGCTTCGATTCACAAGGCGCTGGCCGAGTTTCGCGGTGTGGGCCGGCGCTTCCAGCGCTGCGGCGAAATCGCCGTCAATGCGGCCAAACCCGGCAACGGGCACTTCACCCTGGTGGACGATTACGGCCACCACCCGGCGGAGATGGCGGCCACGATCGCTGCCGCGCGCGGCGCGTTTCCGGGCCGGCGCCTGGTGCTGGCGTTCCAGCCGCACCGCTACAGCCGCACGCGGGACCTGTTCCAGGATTTCGTCAAGGTGCTCTCGAGCGCCGATGCGCTGGTGCTCGCCGAGGTCTACGCGGCCGGTGAGCCCGTCATCGCGGCCGCGGATGGCCAGTCCCTCGCCCGCGCCGTGCGCTCCGCGGGCAGGCTCGAGCCGGTGTTCGTCGAGGACATCGGCCGGATGGCGGAGGGAATCCGGCGCGTCGCGCGTGACGGCGACGTCGTCCTCACGATGGGCGCGGGTTCCATTGGCAACGTGGCGGCTCAACTTTCATGAGCACGGAAACGATTCAATTCCAGGGCCTGCGCGGCGAGCTGCGGCGCGACGAGCCGATGTCGCGGCACGTCAGCTGGAAGGCCGGCGGGCCCGCGGACCGCTGCTTCGCGCCGGCGGACCTGGAGGACCTCTCCGCGTTCCTCGGCCAACTGCCGCCGGAGGAGTCGATCCTGTTCGTTGGCCTGGGCTCGAATCTGCTGGTGCGCGAAGGCGGCTGGCGCGGCACGGTGATCCTGACCCATGCCGCCGGCAAGCGCCCGCGCCTGGAAGACGGGCTCCTGTACGCCGAAGCGGGCGTCGCCTGCCCGCGCCTGGCGCGCTTCGCGGCCGACAGCAATCTGGGCAGCGCCGAGTGGCTCACCGGCATCCCCGGCACCGTCGGCGGCGCGCTCGCGGGCAACGCCGGCTGCTACGGCGGCGAGACCTGGGACATCGTCGAGCGCGTGGTGACCATCAACCGGCGCGGCCAGCTGCGCCGTCGCGTCAAGGCAGAGTTCGAATTCGGCTACCGCCATTGCGAACTGAAGACCGATGCGAGCAGCGACGGCGACGAGTGGTTCGCCTCGGCGCATTTTCGGCTGCCCGAGGGCCACCGCGAGGAATCGCGCGCCATCATGCAGGCGCTGCTGACCAAACGCCGCTCGACGCAACCGCTGCAACTGCCCAACGCGGGCAGCGTGTTCCGCAATCCGTCCGAAGGCAAGCCCGCGGCAAGACTGATCCAGTTCGCGGGCTTGAGGAAGCATGCGATCGGCGGCGCGCGGGTTTCGGAGAAGCACGCCAATTTCATCGTCAATCCCGGCGGCGCGGGAAGCGCCGCCGACATCGAGAACCTGATCCTGCACGTCCAGGCGGTGGTCGAGGAAAAGAGCAACGTGCGCCTGGCGCCCGAAGTGCGCATTGTCGGGGAGCCGACATGACCGCGGGCTTCGGCAAGGTCGCCGTGCTGCTGGGGGGCAACTCGGCCGAGCGCGAGATTTCGCTCCTGAGCGGCAACGGCGTGCTGCAGGCGCTCAAATCCAGGGGCGTGGACGCGCATGCCTTCGATCCGTCCGAGCGCGACCTCTTCGATCTCAAGCGCGACGGCTTCGCGCGCTGCTTCATCGCGCTGCATGGACGCGGCGGCGAGGACGGCACCGTGCAGGGCGTGCTGGAAGTGCTGGGCGTGCCCTATACCGGCAGCGGCGTGCTCGGCTCGGCGCTCGCCATGGACAAGGTGCGCGCGAAACTCGTCTGGCAGGCGAGCGGATTGCCGACGCCACCCCACGCATACCTCGACGGGGAAGGCGATATCCGCGGCCCGGCCGGCCGGCTCGGCTTTCCCCTCATCGTCAAGCCGGTGAACGAAGGCTCCTCCCTCGGCATCACCAAGCTGCGCGCGGCGGGCGGACTCGAGGAAGCGTACGCGCTCGCCGTCAACTATGACCGCAGCGTGATGGCCGAGAAGCTCGTGGAAGGGCCGGAATACACCGCGAGCATCGTCGCCGACGCCGTGCTGCCGCTCATCCGTATCGAAGCGCCGCAGGGCAATTACGACTACCAGGCCAAGTACTTCACCGACGACACGAAGTACATCTGTCCCTGCGGCCTGCCGGCGCAGAAGGAAGCGGCCCTGCAAGCGCTCTCGCTCAGGGCTTTCCAGCTGGTCGGTTGCTCGGGCTGGGGGCGTATCGACCTGATGCTCGACGCGCAGGGCGATCCGTGGCTGCTCGAAGTGAACACCGCGCCCGGCATGACGAGCCACAGCCTGGTGCCGATGGCCGCGCGCGCTGTCGGAATTTCCTATGAAGACTTGTGCGTAAAAATCCTGGAGGGATCCCATGTGGGATAACCCCAGGCTCTTGAATGCCGCAGCCAATGCCCTCATCGGTCTCGCGGCATTGCTTTTCGCCTTTGCCGGCCTGCAGCTGCTGCTGCGCGCACCTCTGTTCCCGCTCAAGGAGATCGTGGTACGCGGGGAGCTGAAGAACGCCGCTGCGGCGGAAATAGAAAACGCGGTGGATGGCACCGGCGGCAATTTCTTCGCGCTCGACCTGGCCGCGGTGCGCGAACGCCTCGAGCAGGTCACCTGGGTGCGGCGCGTGGAGCTGCGCCGCGTCTGGCCGGACCGCATCGAAGTAACGTTGGAAGAACATGTCGCCTTCGCGCGCTGGGGCCAGGTCGTGGGCGACCTCCAGTCGCGCGGCCTGGTGAACACCTTCGGCGAGCCCTTCTCGGCGCCCATGGACGGCGGCGCTGCGGCGCAGCTGCCGCTGTTCGCGGGCCCGGCGGGCAGCGAAGCCGAAATTGCGCGGCGCTACCGGCGCTTCGCCGCGCTGCTCGCGCCGCTGGGCGCGAATCCGGAACGCGTGGTCCTTACGCCGCGCTACGCCTGGCAATTGCGCCTCGCGGGCAGCGAGAACCACGGCCTGAATCTGGAGCTCGGCCGCGACGGTGCCGAGCCGGTGGAGCAGCGCCTGGCGCGCTTCGTCGCTGCTTACCCGGAATCGATCGGACGCCTGCCGCGGCGCGCCGCCGCCGAGCAGCGTTACGTCGACCTGCGCTACCCGAACGGCTTCGCCCTGCGCGTGGCCGGGTGGAAGGGCTGACGCATGGCCAAAGAGAACCGCAACCTCGTCGTGGGTCTCGACATTGGCACCTCCAAAGTGGTGGCGCTGGTGGCCGAGCTCTGGCCCGACGGCAGGCTGGAGGTGCTCGGCATGGGCAACCATGAATCCAAGGGCCTCAAGAAGGGCGTGGTGGTCAACATCGAATCCACCGTCGCGGGCATCCAGCGCACGCTGGAGGAGGCCGAACTGATGGCCGACTGCAAGATTGCTTCCGCCTTCACCGGCATCGCCGGCAGCCACATCCGCAGCTTCAATTCCACCGGCATGGTGGCAGTGAAGGACCGCGAGGTAAGCGCCATGGATGTGGAGCGCGCCGTGGATACCGCGAAGGCGGTGAACATTCCCACCGACCAGCAGCTGCTGCACGTCCTGCGCCAGGAATTCATCATCGACGGGCAGGAGGACGTAAGAGAGCCGGTGGGCATGTCCGGCGTGCGCCTCGAAGTGAAGGTGCACATCGTCACGGGCGCCGTGTCGGCGGCGCAGAACATCGTCAAGTGCGTGCGGCGCTGCGGCCTGGAGGTGAACGACCTGATCCTGCAGCCGCTCGCCTCCGCGGGCGCGGTGCTGTCGCAGGACGAGCGCGATCTGGGCGTCTGCCTGGTGGACATCGGCGGGGGCACCACCGACCTCGCGATTTTCACCCACGGCGCGATCCGCCACACCGCGGTGATCCCGATCGCCGGCGACCAGATCACCAACGACATCGCGATGGCGCTGCGCACGCCGACCGCCGAGGCCGAAGCGATCAAGACGCGCCACGGCGTGGCGCTGCGCCAGCTCGCGGATCCCAACGAAATGATCGAGGTGCCCGGCATCGGCGACCGCGCGCCGCGCGTGATGTCGCGCCAGACGCTCGCCGAAGTGATCGAGCCGCGCGCCGAAGAACTGTTTTCACTGGTGCAGCAGGTGCTGCGCGAATCGGGCTACGAGGAGCTGCTGTCCTCCGGGATCGTGCTCACCGGCGGCAGCTCGATGATGCAGGGCATGGTCGAGCTGGGCGAGGAGATCTTCCACATGCCGGTGCGCATCGGCCTGCCGAGGTACCAGGGCGGCCTCGCCGAAGTGGTGCGCAGCCCGCGCTACGCCACCGCCATGGGCCTGCTGTTCGAAGGCGCTGCGCAGATGCAGCAGGGGCGCGTGGCCAGGCAGAACGGCTCCGTGCGGGCGGTATTCGGGCGCATGCACGACTGGTTTCAGAGGAATTTTTGATGTTGGACCAACCGGCAAGGAGAAAAAAATGTTCGAAATAGTGAATGAGCAGGCGGTAGGACCGGTGATCAAGGTCATCGGCGTCGGCGGTGCCGGCGGCAATGCGATCGATCACATGATCGAGCAGGGTGTCGAGAACGTCGAGTTCATCGCCGTGAACACCGACGCGCAGGTCCTCGGCAGGAACAAGGCGAAGCACCAGATCCAGCTCGGCACCAGCGGGCTGGGCGCGGGCGCGAAGCCCGAGGAAGCGCGAACCGTGGCGATCGCGGACCGCGAGCGGCTGGAAGAGGCCATGGCGGGCTCGCACATGGTGTTCGTCACCGCCGGCATGGGCGGCGGCACCGGCACGGGCGCGGGCCCGGTCATCGCCGAGGTCGCGCGTTCGCTCGGCATCCTCACGGTGGCGGTGGTCACCAAGCCCTTCACCTGGGAAGGCTCCAAGCGCATGAAGATCGCGGAAGCCGGCATCGACGAGATCGCGCCGCATGTCGACTCGCTGATCGTGATCCTCAACGACAAGCTCGAAGAGGTGCTCGGCGACGATGTCACCCAGGTCGAGGCCTTCGTCGCCGCGGACAACGTGCTGTGCGGCGCGGTCGGCGGCATCGTCGACATCATCCACCGCGACGGCGTCGTCAACGTCGACTTCCAGGACGTGCGCACGGTGATGTCCGAACAGGGCATGGCCATGATGGGCTCCGCCGCGGTGAGCGGCGTCGACCGCGCGCGCGTCGCGGCTGAACAGGCGATCGCCTGCCCGCTGCTCGAAGGCGTGAACCTCGCCGGCGCTCGCGGCGTGCTGGTAAACATCACGGCGTCGCGCCACAGCCTCAAGCTGCGCGAAACCAAGGAAGTGATGAACACCATCCGCGCCTTTGCGGCCGAAGATGCGACTCTCATCCACGGCGGCGTTTACGACGATACGCTCGGCGAAGAGCTGCGCGTGACGGTGATCGCAACCGGCCTTGGCCAGCCCATGGGTGTGCGCCAGCAGAAGCCGCAACTGGTCGTGACGCAGAAGACCGGGACCGACAACCAGGCCGCATTTTCCAATTCGGCGATGCCGGGCACGGCGCCCGACTACAACGCGATGGCGGATACGCCGGCCGTGTTCCGCAAGCGCGATCGCGCGGCGCAGGTCGAGGCGCTCACCAACAGCGGCGTCGAGAAGTACGACATCCCGGCGTTCCTGCGCAAGCAGGCGGACTAGCGTAGTTGCGCGAAAGGAAAGGCTGCCGCCCCCTCCCTTGCCGGAGGGCGGCAGCAATCCTTTGTCACCACTTCTCGGGCAGCCGTCTCGAGGTGTGGAACACCCGCAGGATCTCGACGGTCTCGCCCCGCACCCGGTACGGAACGATGTATCTCGTCTTTTTCACGATCAGTTCGCGCGTGCCGGGCACGCGCCCGGGACGCCCAAGTCCGGGTTGATCCGCAAGCATTGCCACCGCGCCGACCGCCCGCTCCACCACCAGGCGGGCTGCCTTCACATCGTCGCTCGCAATGTAGCTGGCTTCCTCATCCAGGTTGCGCAAGGCCTTGCGCAACCACCTAACGCGCATTCACCTTCCATTTCCTGGCCAGCGCCGCAACGTCTTTGTCGCTGGCGAAGTCTCCGGCATCCGCCTC
>CAZTSJ010000070.1:0-38601 GCA_964616875.1 uncultured Bordetella sp.
GGGCAGCGGCTTGTAGGCCTCGGGCTTGGGCGGCTTGACCCCGGGCGGCGGATTGTCGCGCAGGTACAGCGACCCCTTCTGGCCGCAGCCGGCGGCAAGCAGGAGAAGCAGCACGACGAGAAGCACCGAACGCATCAGGGCAGTGTCACGGCGACTAAAATGACGATGTTAGCAGGATCGTCCGGGAATCCCCGCCATGACCGAGAGCGAATTTGAAGCCCTTGCCGGCGCCGCGCTGGCGGCGCTGGAAAGCGCGTTCGAAGCGTGCTTGCCGGATGCCGATGTGCAGGCCAAAGGCGAAGGATTGCTCGAGATCGAGTTCGAGGATGGCTCGAAAATGGTGATCAACCGGCACGCCGCGGCGCGCGAGATCTGGGTCGCGGCGCGGACCGGCGGTTTTCATTTTCGCCATGACGGCAGCACATGGCGCGATACGCGCGACGGCAGCGAGCTGTTTGCGGCGGTGTCGAAACTTGCCTCCGAGCAGGGCGGAACGCCGGTCGTGCTCAGCGCGGCGTAGGCGCAGGGCGGGCGGGCGGCGCGGCCTCGTCCCCGCTGGGGGCGAACTCTCGATAGAAATATTCCGTCGTCCCCCTCGCCTCCGGCGGCAGCGACGGATCCAGATCGGATTTCGCGGCAACAATTCCCGCCGGGACCGTGCGCGGCGCCTCGGGGACGTTATGGAGGACCTTGCCCATGTAGTCGATCCAGATCGGCAGCGCGATGCGGCCGCCGGTCTGGTTCTTGCCGAGGGTTTTCGGCTGATCGAAACCCATCCAGGCGACGCCGACCAGCCCGGGCTGGTAGCCGCAGAACCAGCCGTCGACGAAATCGTTGGTGGTGCCGGTCTTGCCCGCGAGATCGCGCCGTCCGAGCTTGGCGGCGCTCGCCGCGGTGCCGTAGCGCGTGACGTCCTGCATCATCGAATCCATGAGGAAGGCATTGCGCGCGTCGATCACGCGCAGTGCTTCCTCGCCTGCCGGCTGCGGGTTGGCGGTGCCAAGCGCGTTGCCGCGATCGTCGACGATTTTCTGGATGAAATAGGGCTGGATCAGATAGCCGCCGTTGGCGAATACCGCGTAACCACGCGCCATTTGCAGCGGCGTTACCGAACCTGCGCCCAGCGCCATGGTGAGATAGGGCGGATGCTTGTCGGCATCGAAGCCAAAGCGCGTCACATAGTCCTGCGCGTATTTCGGGTCGATGCTCTGCAAGATCCGGATCGAGACCATGTTCTTCGATTTCGCGAGCGCGGCGCGCAGCCGCAGCGGGCCTTCGAACTTGCCGTCGTAATTCTTGGGCTCCCAGCGCTGGCTGCCGGTGATTTCGGCCTCGACCACGACTGGCTCGTCCGCGATCACGGTGGCGGGCGTGAAGCCTTTTTCCAGCGACGCGGAATAGATGAACGGCTTGAACGAGGAGCCCGGCTGGCGCCAGGCCTGGGTGATGTGATTGAACTTGCTGCGGTTGAAGTCGAAACCGCCGATCAGCGCGCGCACCGCGCCGTCGGCCGGATCCAGGGAAACGAAGGCCGCTTCCGCCTCGGGCAGTTGCGCGATGTGCCAGATCTTTTTCTCGTCCCGTTGCACGCGCACGATCGCGCCGCGCCGCACGCGCCGCTGCTGCGCCGTCTTCTCCTCCAGTGCGCGCGCAGCGAACCTCAGGCCTTCGCCCGTAATGCTGATCGTCTCGCCGCTCTTCAGCGCAAGCTTTACTTCCTTGGGGCTCGCCGCGAGCACCAGCGCGGCTTTCAGGTCGTCGACGTCGGGGTGTTCGGCAAGCGCTTCCTCGTGATCGTCCTCGCTGCTGATGGCGGCCAGCTGGACGAAGGCTTCCGGCCCACGGTAGCCCTGGCTGCGGTCGTAGCTGAGCAGGCCGCGCCGCACCGCTTCGTAGGCGGCCTCCTGATCGGCCTTGCGAATCGTGGTGTAAACCCGGAAACCCTTGGTGTAGGCGTCCTCGGGATACTGCTCGAAGATCGCCTGGCGCACCATTTCGGCCAGATATTCACCGTGCACCCCCGCAAAATCATCCACCTCGCGTCGCACGTGGAGCGGGGCCTTGGCGGCCTCGGCCTGCTGCAGCTCGGTTATGTGCCCCAGCTCCTTCATGCGGCGCAGCACGTACTGCTGCCGTTGCCGGGCGCGTTGCGGATTAGCAACAGGGTTGTAGGCCGAGGGCGCCTTGGGCAGCCCTGCCAGGATCGCCACCTCGGCCAGGGTCAGTTTGTCGACGGATTTGCCGAAATAGATCTGCGCGGCGGCGGCGAAACCGTAGGCGCGCTGGCCCAGGTAAATCTGGTTGATGTACAGCTCCAGGATCTGGTCTTTCTCAAGGTTGTTTTCGATCTTGAAAGCGAGCAGCGCCTCATAGAGCTTGCGTGTAAGCGTCTTCTCGGAGGAGAGGAAAAAATTGCGCGCCACCTGCATCGTGATCGTGCTCGCGCCCTGCCGGCGCCCGCCCTGGGTAAGGTTGGCGTACGCTGCCCGGGCGACGCCGAGGTAGTCGACCCCGGCGTGCTGGTAGAAACGCTCGTCCTCGGCGGCAAGGATTGCA
This sequence comes from uncultured Bordetella sp., assembly GCA_964616875.1. Taxonomy (GTDB): domain Bacteria; phylum Pseudomonadota; class Gammaproteobacteria; order Burkholderiales; family SG8-39; genus RBG-16-66-20. The sequence goes on from CAZTSJ010000070.1 coordinate 2,557, forward strand.
TGCTTGAGCTGCTCGGGGACCTCCCGGATCGAAATGAGGGAGCGGCGCTCTTCGCCGAATTCGCCGATCAGCGCACCTTCCGCGGTATAGACGCGCAGGGGAATTTTGGGCTGGTAATCGGTCAGTACTTCAAGCGAAGGCAGATTCGGATAGGCCAGCGCGACCACTAGAGCGGCGAGAAACGCCCCGGCTGCCGCCAGGCCGCCGCAAAGGACCAGCGGAAACAGCAAAAAACGAAGCCAAATCAAGGGGGTTACGCCAACTCTAGAGAATGGTTGCACGCGGCGGGGGGCACGGCGCATTATAGACTTCCAGCTTCGTGGAAGATTCACTAGACACTAGGGATAGTTGTTGCTAGCATCTCACGCGAATTCTACGTATCGCGTCTAACACGCGATGCGCAAAGGAAAAAAGGGATGAACCTCGACTTCTTCAAGGCGAAAGCGCCGCCGTTGTTTGGGCTGGACATCAGCTCGTCTTCGGTGAAGATGCTGGAGATCGTCGAAGCCGGCAAAGGCGCCTACCGGGTCGAGCGCTACGTCATCGAGGCACTGCCCAAGGATGCGGTCGTTGACGGCAACATCAACATCCTCGAGGCGGTCGCCGACGCGGTCACGCGCGGCTACAAGCGCCTCGGCACGCGCACCAAGCACGTCGCCATGGCGGTGCCTTCGGGCGCGGTCATCACCAAGAAAATCATCGTGCCGGCAGGCCTGCGCGAGGACGAGCTCGAGCAGCAGGTGGAGAGCGAGGCCAACCAGTACATCCCGTTCGCGCTCGAAGAGGTGAACCTGGATTTCCAGGTGGTCGGGCCTTCACCTACGAACCCCGAAGAGCAGGAAGTTCTGATCGCCGCCACGCGCAAGGAAAAGGTCTCCGACCGCTATGCGGTGGCGGAAAATGCGGGCCTCAAGCCGCTGGTCATGGACGTGGAGTCTTTCGCGCAGATGTCCGCGCTGCAGCTGGTCATCAGCCAGCTGCCCGGCGGCGGCAAGGAGCAGAACGTCGCCATCGTCGATGTCGGCGCCAACGTGATGCAGATCGCGGTGGTGCGCAACGAACAGTCGGTGTACACGCGCGAACAGGCCTTCGGCGGCAATCAGCTCACCGCGGACATCGTCGCGCGCTACGGCATGAGCGCCGAGGAAGCGGAAAACGCGAAACGCTCGGGCGGGCTGCCGGATGACTTCGAGGCCGAAGTGCTGCGGCCGTTCATGGAAAATCTTTCGCAGGAAGTGCAGCGCGCGCTGCAGTTCTTCTTCACCTCGACTTCCTTCAACACGGTCGATCACATCCTGCTGGCGGGGGGCTCGGCCGTGATCCCCGGCCTGGAGGAGATCGTGCACACGCGCACCCAGGTGCCGACGGTGGTCGCGAACCCTTTCGGGGCGATGCAGACTTCGCCGCGCATCCAGCTCAAGCGCCTGATGCAGGATGCGCCCTCGCTGATCGTGGCCTGCGGCCTGGCAATGCGGAGGTTCGACCCGGTATGAGCGGCAAGATCAATCTACTGCCGCACCGCGAGGAGCGGCGCAAGCGCGCACGCACGCACTTCGGGGTGATGGGCGCGGTGACGGCGGCGCTCGGCGCGGTGATCGTGGGTGCGGTCTGGTTCGTCTATCAGCAAAGCATCAGCGCGCAGGAAGATCGCAACCGGTTCCTGAAGTCGGAGATCGCCAAGCTGGTCAAGGAGATCGACGAGATCAAGGAAGTGAAGGAGAAGATCGACGCGCTGCTGGCCCGCAAGCAGGTGATCGAAACCCTGCAGGCGGACCGCGTGCAGACCGTGTACCTGCTCGACGAGCTGGTACGGCAGATGCCCGAAGGCGTGTTCCTGAAGTCGGTCAAGCAGAAGGGTCCGGGCGTCGAACTGATCGGCTACGCGCAGTCGAATGCGCGCGTCTCGACCTTGATGCGCAACATCGAATCCTCGCCCTGGCTGTCGAATCCGAACCTGGTCGAGATCAAGGCGGCGACGCTGGGGAAAATGCGCATCTCGGAATTCAACCTCAAGCTCGCCCTCAAGCGACCCGTGGCCGCCGATGCGAAGGACGCCGCCAAGGACGCGGCCAAGGCGGCAGCAGCGGCGAAAAAAGGATAGACCATGGCGATCAATTTCAATCAGATCGCGGACGACTTCAAGCACACCAAGTGGAAGGATCCAGGCACCTGGACGATCGCGCCCAAGATCGTGGTGCTGATCGCGATTCTGGTGGCGATCCCGGTGATCGGCTTTTTCCTCGTCTGGCAGGGGCAGATCGAGGAGCTCGAGAAGGGCGTGCAGGAAGAAGGGACCCTCAAGAAGGACTACCTCGCGAAGAAGACCCAGGCGGTCAATCTCGACCTGCACAAGCAGCAGTTGCGCGAGATCGACACGCAGTTCGGCGCCCTGCTCAAGCAATTGCCCAACAAGTCGCAGATGGACGCGCTGCTGGTGGACATCAACCAGTCCGGCCTTTCGCGCGGACTGCAGTTTGAACTTTTCAGGCCGGCCACCGCGGAGTTGCCGAAGGAGTTCTATTCCGAGCTGCCGATCCAGGTCAAGGTGATCGGCACCTACCATGACATGGGCGCATTTGCGGCCGACGTCGGGCAGCTGCCGCGCATCGTGACCCTGAATGACGTCACGATCGAAGCTGGCAAGGACGGCAATCTGGCGATGGAAGTGACCGCACGTACCTTCCGCTACCTTGATGACGAGGAAGTCTCGGCGCAGCGAAAAGCGGCGGCCGCGAAGAAGGCACCGCCGGCGGCGGCAGCGGCGCCGAAGAAAACAGGGGGGCATTGAAATGACAAAGCCCACCCTAAACTGGCTGGCATTGCGCGCGCGGACCGCGCTCGCCGTGGTCGGCATCGCGCTGCTCGCCTCCTGCAGCGGCGAGGAACAAAGCGAGTTGCGGCAGGAACTCGCCACGATGACCAAGGATCTGCGCGGCAGGGTCAATCCGCTGCCGCAGGTAAAGTCCTATGAGCCGGTGCCCTACAAGGGCGAGAGCATGCTCGATCCGTTCGTGCCGGGCCGCATCGTGGTGGCGCAGGCCGCCACCGGCGGCAGCGGCGGCGGCGGCATCCAGCCTGATCTGAACCGTCCCAAGGAGCCGCTGGAAGCGTTTCCGCTCGAGGCAATACAGATGGTGGGCACCCTGAGCCAGAGCAAGGACACGTATGCGCTGGTCAAGGCCGGTACCAACCTGTTTCGCGTGAAAAAGGGCAATTACATGGGCCAGAACTTCGGCGTGATCCTTGGCGTCGACGAGGGCCAGATCAGTCTCAAGGAAGTGGTCCAGGACAGCGGTGGCGATTGGGTGGAGCGCAGCACTTCGCTGCAGATGCAGGAGACAAAGAAATGAACATGCTCAAACGATTTGGAAGAATGTGCGTGGTACTTGTTGCGGGGTTCGCATGGACTGGAGCCGTGTTCGCGCAGGCGAACAGCATCGAGTCCTTCGACGTGGCCCAACAAGGCGGCAACGTGGTGGTTCGCATCACCACCAAGGAGCCTCTGAAGAGCGCTCCTCCCAGCTTCACGGTCGCCAATCCGGCGCGCATCGTGTTCGATTTCGCGGGCACCAGCAATGCGCTCGGCCGCAATTCCCAGGAAGTCGGCCAGGGCGAGTTGCGCAGCATGAACCTGGTGCAGGGCTCCGATCGCACGCGGCTGGTGCTCAATCTGCGCCGCTCGGTGTCCCACGAGGTCGCGCTCGACGGCAAGAACATCGTCGTCACCCTGAGTTCGGCCGCCACCGCGCCCACCGGCGGCCCGGTGGGCCAGGCTTCGAACTTTGCAGAAGGCAAGGCCGACGCCAAGCATGCGATACGCGACGTCGACTTTCGCCGCGGCAACGCGGGCGAGGGCCGCATCATTATCGACCTGACCGATACCTCCACGGGCATCGACATCCGGCAGCAGGGCCAGAACATCGTGATCGAGTTCCTCAAGACCTCGCTGCCCGAGAACATGCGGCGCCGGCTCGACGTGGTGGACTTCGCCACCCCGGTGCAGACGGTCAGCGCTTTCCAGCAGGGAGAGAACGTGCGCATGGTGATCGAGGCCAAGGGCCAGTGGGAGCACAACGCCTACCAGTCCGACACCCAGTTCGTGGTCGAGGTTAAAGCCGCCACCGCGGATCCGACCAAGGTCTCGCAGCGCGGCCGCTACACCGGCGAAAAGCTCTCGCTCAACTTCCAGAACGTCGAAGTGCGCGCGGTGCTCAACGTGATCGCGGACTTCACGGACCTCAACATCATCACCAGCGACACGGTCAGCGGCAGCATCACGCTGCGGCTCAAGGACGTGCCCTGGGATCAGGCGCTCGACATCATCCTGCAGACGCGCGGCCTGGACCTGCGCAAGTCCGGCAACGTGATCTGGATCGCGCCGCGGGACGAACTGGCCACGCGCGAGAAGCTCGCGCTCGAGGCGCAGTCGCAGATCAACGAGCTCGAGCAGACGCGCACCGAGGCGTTCCAGATGAATTACCAGAAGGCGGCGGATGTGCAGAAGCTGCTTGCCGATCCGGCGCAGAGGATGCTCTCCAAGCGCGGCAGCGCGGTCGTGGATGCGCGCACCAACACCCTGTTCGTGCAGGACACGCCCAGCCGCCTCGAGGAAGTCAGGAAGCTCATCGCGCGGATCGACGTGGCGGTGCGCCAGGTGATGATCGAAGCGCGCATCGTCGAAGCCTCCGAGCTGTTCAACAAGAATCTGGGTGCCCGGCTCGGCGTCCACGACTTTCGGGGTTCGCATCGGATTTTGGGCAACAACAGCCCGCGCTTCGGCTTCGGCGGCGCCCTCACCGACGTCGCTGGCCACGCGGGAACAGGCGTCGGTACGCCGCAGGGAACTGGCGTATTTCTGCCCGACTCGCTGGGTGCCAACCTGCCCGCTGCTGGCCTGAATTTATTCAGCGCAGGGGTGTTCTCTTTCATCCTGTTCAACAGTAACGCAACGCGATTTCTCAACTTGGAGATTTCAGCGCTCGAGGCCGACGGCAAGGGCAAGACGATTTCAAGCCCGCGGGTACTGACGGCGGACGGGGTCGAGGCGGTCATCGAGCAGGGTACGGAGATCCCGTTCCAGCAGGCGAGCTCTTCGGGCGCGACCACCACCGGCTTCCGCAAGGCGAGTCTCTCGCTCAAGGTGAAGCCGCAGATTACCCCTGATGGACACGTCATCATGTCGCTCGACGTGAACAAGGACGAGCCGGGGGCAACCACGCCGGCCGGCGTGCAGATCACCACCAAGCACATCAAGACCGAGGTGCTGGTGGAGAACGGCGGCACGGTCGTGATCGGCGGCATTTACGACCAGCGCGACCGCAACGACACCACGCGCATACCGTTCTTCGGCGACCTGCCGTACATCGGGTTCCTGTTCAAGAACTCGGTAAGTACCACTAGCAAGACCGAGTTGCTGGTGTTCATCACGCCCCGGATCGTGAACGAGCGCATGACCGTCCGCTGACCGGCGCTTCAGGAACTGCGAAACGGCCGGGCTCTCCCGGCCGTTTTGTTTTCTGCCTGCACATTTTTCCATCTGCGTAGAATGACATCGTGAAACCCGCGGGCAGCCTGATCCTTGTCGGCATGATGGGCGCTGGAAAGACCACCGTGGGCCGCCTGCTCGCGCGGCGCCTGAAGCGGGACTTTTTCGACGCCGACGAGGAAATCGAACGCCGCTGCGGGGTGCGCGTCCCGGTGATCTTCGACATCGAGGGCGAAGCGGGTTTCCGGGCGCGCGAGACCCAGGTAATCGCGGAGCTCTGCGCGCTCGACAATGCCGTGCTCGCCACCGGCGGCGGCGCGGTGCTGGCAGAGGAGAACCGGCGCCGGATCGCAACGCGCGGTACCGTCATCTACCTGCATGCACGCCCCGCGCATCTCTGGCAGCGCGTGTGGCACGACCGTAACCGGCCGCTGCTCGCTACCGCGGATCCGCAGAAAAGGCTCGAAGAACTCTACGCCGAGCGCGATCCGCTGTACCGCGAGGTCGCCGATCTGGTGGTCGACACCGGCAAGCAGAGCGTGCAGACGCTGGCGAAGGATTTGCTCGCCCGCCTGGAGGGCATATGCAGCCTCTCAGCGTGAGTCTGGGCGATCGTTCCTACCCGATTCACATCGGGCCCGGCTTGCTCGACGACGCGACGATCTATGCGCGCTACGTCGCCTCGAGAAGCGTTGCCGTTGTCAGCAACAATGTCGTTGCGCCGCTCTATCTCGAGCGCGTGCAGCGTGCGCTCGGGCAGGCCGGCGCTGGAGCGGTGGTGCCGATCCTGATCGAGGACGGCGAACGGGCCAAGGCCTGGGCGACGCTCGATCGCGTCATCGACGCGCTGCTGGCCGCGCGCTGCGGCCGCGACGCGGTGGTGGTCGCCCTGGGCGGCGGTGTGGTCGGCGACCTCGCCGGGTTCGCGGCGGCTGTCTACCAGCGCGGTGTAGACCTGATCCAGGTTCCGACGACGCTGCTCGCGCAGGTGGATTCCTCGGTGGGCGGCAAGACCGCGATCAACCACGCGCGCGGCAAGAACATGGTCGGCGCATTCCACCAGCCCCTCGCAGTAATCGCCGACGTCACGACGCTCGATTCGCTGCCCGACCGGGAACTGCGCGCCGGGATTGCGGAAGTGATCAAGCACGCCTGCGTGCTTGATCTGCAGTTTGTCGGCTGGCTGGAGGCCAACATGGCCAAGCTGCTGGCGCGCGATCGCGCCGCGCTCGGCCACGCGGTGCGCCGCTCATGCGAATTGAAGGCGCAGGTTGTCGGCGCCGACGAGCGCGAATCCGGCCTGCGGGCGATTCTGAATTTCGGCCATACCTTCGGTCACGCCATCGAGGCCGGGGCCGGCTACGGCGAGTGGCTGCATGGCGAAGCGGTCGCCACCGGGATGGTGATGGCGGCCGAACTGTCGGTGCGCACCGGGACGTTGCGCCGCGACGAGGCCGACCGGGTCAGGGCTCTGGTGGCAGGCGCAGGCCTCCCGGTGCGGGGCCCCGCGCTGCCGGTTGAGCGCTACCTCGAATTGATGCAGGTCGACAAGAAAGCCGCCGGCGGCCGGGTCCGCTATATCCTGCTCGAAGGGTTGGGCCGTGCGGCACTGCGCGGCGACCTCGACCCTGCACTCGTACGTGAAAGCATCGTCGCTGCAGCGCCATAGGCGTCGGCGGCGTCCTGGGGTTGACCGCGCTCGCGCGGTGCCTTGTAAGCCCGTGGTTCCACGGGTATATTTCAAAGTTCGCCCTCAATTTTTGTGCGGCGCGGCGAAAATTGCCGAAACACTTTTTAGATCAATCACATACGCATGAGTTCTGGATTTCACCCGGAGGCACAAGGTCTCTACGATCCTGCAAACGAACATGACAGCTGCGGCGTCGGCTTCGTTGCGCACATCAAGGGCAAGAAATCGCACAGCATCGTCGAACAGGGCCTGACGATCCTGAAGAACCTCAACCACCGCGGCGCGGTGGGCTGGGACCCGAAACTTTCCGACGGCGCCGGCGTGACGATCCAGATCCCGGACCGCTTCCTGCGCGAAGACATGGCCGCACGCGGCGTGCGCCTGCCGCCGCTCGGCCAGTACGGGGTGGGCATGGTGTTCCTGCCGCGCGATCCGGCGAGCCGCTTCGCCTGCGAGTACGAGATCGAGCGCGCGATCAAGGACGAAGGCCAGGCGCTGCTCGGCTGGCGCGACGTCCCGGTTGACAACGCCGACCTCGCCGAGCCGGCGAAGAAACTCGAGCCGGTGATCCGCCAGGTCTTCGTCGGGCGCGGCGCAGGCGTCACGGTCACCGATGCGCTCGAGCGCAAGCTCTACATCATCCGCAAGGTTTCCGGCCACGCGATCCAGGCGCTGCGCCTGGAGCACGGCAAGGAGTTCTACGTGCCGTCGATGTCGGCGCGCGTGCTCTGCTACAAAGGCATGCTGCTCGCCAACCAGGTCGGCGAGTATTACCTCGATCTGAAGGACCCCCGCGTCGAATCGGCGCTGGCGCTGGTGCATCAGCGCTTCTCGACCAACACCTTCCCTTCATGGGACCTGGCGCATCCGTTTCGCATGATCTGCCACAACGGCGAGATCAATACGGTGCGCGGCAACGTCAACTGGATCCGTGCGCGCCAAGGCGCGATTTCCAGCCCGGTGCTGGGCGACGACCTGGCGAAGATCTGGCCGCTCATCTACCCCGGCCAGTCGGATTCCGCGTCCTTCGACAACGCGCTCGAGCTGCTGGTGATGGGCGGCTACTCGATTGCGCACGCGGTGATGATGATGATTCCGGAGGCGTGGGAAAACCACACGCTGATGGATCCGAGCCGGCGCGCGTTCTACGAATACCACGCGGCGATGATGGAGCCCTGGGACGGCCCGGCTTCAATTGCTTTTACCGACGGGCGCCAGATCGGCGCGACGCTCGATCGCAATGGCCTGCGGCCCTCGCGCTACATCGTCACCGACGACGACCTCGTGATCATGGGCTCGGAATGCGGCTGCCTGCCGATCCCCGAGGAGCGCATCGTCAAGAAATGGCGCCTGCAGCCGGGCAAGATGTTCCTTGTCGACCTGGAGAAGGGCCGCATCATCGACGACAAGGAACTGAAGGAAGCGCTCGCCGGTGCCAAGCCGTACGCCGAATGGATTGAGCGCATCCGCGTCAAGCTCGACGACGTCGAGACCGAAAAAACCTCGCCGCTGAAGTCCGCGGTGCCGCTGATCGACCGTCAGCAGGCTTTTGCCTACACGCAGGAAGATCTCAAGTTCCAGCTGCTGCCCATGTCGCAGGCAGGCGAAGAGCCGACCGGCTCGATGGGCAACGATGCTGCGCTGGCGATCCTGTCGAAGAAAGACAAGACGCTCTACCACTACTTCAAGCAGCTGTTCGCGCAGGTGACCAATCCGGCGATCGACCCGATCCGCGAAGAGCTGGTGACCTCGCTGGTGTCCTTCATCGGGCCGAAGCCGAACCTGCTCGGCATCGACGAGATGAATCCGCCGCTGCGGCTGGAAGTGGGCCAGCCAGTGCTCGACTTCTACGAGATGGAGAAGATCCGGCACATCGAGCGCTACACCGGCGGCAAGTTCCGCTCGCTCGAGCTCGACATCACCTACCCGGCGTCCTGGGGCAAGGAGGCGATCGAGGCGCGGCTTGCGTCGCTGTGCGCGCAGGCCGAGGATGCGGTGCGCTCGGGCTATTCCATCGTCGTCGTCTCCGACCGGCTGCTCGACAGGGACCGCGTCGCGATCCCGGCGCTGCTCGCGCTCTCGGCGATCCACCAGCACCTGGTGGCGAAGGGCCTGCGCACATCCACAGGGCTGGTGGTGGAGACCGGTTCTGCGCGCGAGGTGCATCACTTCGCGCTGCTCGGCGGCTACGGCGCCGAGGCGGTGCATCCGTATCTCGCGCTGGAAACGCTGCTCGCGGCGAACGACGGCGATCCTGCCGCGGGCTCGAAGGCGATCAAGTACTACGTCAAGGCGGTCGGCAAGGGACTCAAGAAGGTGATGTCGAAAATGGGCATCTCGACCTACATGTCCTACACCGGCGCACAGATCTTCGAGGCGGTAGGCCTGTCGCGCAATCTGGTGGACAGATACTTCAACGGCACTGCTTCCAAGGTGAGCGGCATCGGCATTCTCGAACTCGCCGAGGAGACTCTGCGCATCCATCGCGCGGCGTTCAGCGAGAAGGATCCCCTGCTGCAGGGGATGCTGGACGCGGGCGGCGAGTACGCCTGGCGCGTGCGCGGCGAGGAGCATGCGTGGACGCCCGACGTGATCGCGAAGTTGCAGCATTCGGCGCGGCAGAACTCCTACACGACCTACAAGGAGTACGCGGCGCTGATCAACGAGCAGGCGCGGCGCCAGATGACCTTGCGCGGACTGTTCGAGTTCAAATACGACCAGTGCACGCCGGTGCCGATCGGGGAAGTCGAAGCCGCGGCCGAAATCGTGAAGCGCTTTTCCACCGGCGCGATGTCCCTGGGCTCGATCTCGACCGAGGCGCACACGGTGCTCGCGATCGCGATGAACCGCATCGGCGGCAAATCCAACACCGGCGAAGGCGGTGAGGATCGCCGGCGCTACGCACCGGTCAAGGCGGGTGAAAGCATGCAGTCCCGCCTCGGCAAGGAGCGGGTTGAAGTGGACATTCCGCTCAGGGAAGGCGATTCGCTCAAGTCCAAGATCAAGCAAGTCGCCTCGGGCCGCTTCGGCGTCACCGCGGAGTACCTGGCGTCGGCGGAGATGATGCAGATCAAGATCGCCCAAGGCGCGAAGCCGGGCGAAGGCGGGCAGCTGCCGGGCCAGAAAGTGTCCGAATATATCGCCGAGCTGCGCTACTCGACCCCCGGCGTGGAGCTGATCTCGCCGCCGCCGCACCACGACATCTACTCGATCGAGGACATCGCGCAGCTGATCCACGACCTGAAGAACGCGAATCCGGCCGCTGCGGTGAGCGTGAAGCTGGTGTCGGAAGTCGGCGTGGGGACGATCGCGGCCGGCGTCGCGAAAGCGAAATCCGACCACGTCACGATCTCCGGCCACGACGGTGGCACCGGGGCTTCGCCCTGGTCCTCCATCATGCATGCCGGCACGCCCTGGGAACTGGGCCTCGCGGAAACCCAGCAGACGCTGACCTTGAACCGGCTGCGCGGACGTATCGCGGTGCAGGTGGACGGGCAGATGAAGACCGGCCGCGACGTGGTCATCGGCGCGCTACTGGGCGCAGATGAATTCGGTTTTGCAACTGCTCCCCTCGTTGTCGAGGGCTGCATCATGATGCGCAAATGTCACCTCAACACCTGCCCGGTCGGCGTTGCGACGCAGGACCCGGTGCTGCGCAGAAAATTCGAGGGCAGGCCCGAGCACGTGGTGAACTATCTGTTCTTCGTCGCCGAGGAAGCCAGAGAGCTCATGGCGCGGCTCGGCGTGCGGCGCGTCGAGGATCTGATCGGTCGCGCCGACTTGCTCGAGACGCAGCAGGGCATCGAGCACTGGAAGGCCAAGGGGCTCGATTTTTCCCGCATCTTCCACCTGCCGGACGTGCCGCCGGTGCACCTGGGCGGCCCGGCGCGCCACCACTGCGAGACGCAGGATCACGGCCTGGAAAAGGCGCTCGACAATCGGCTCATCGAACTGGCCCGGCCGGCGCTCGAGCGCGGCGCAAAGGTGACCATCGAAACGCCGATCCGCAATATCAACCGCACCGTCGGCACCATGCTTTCGGGTGAGATTGCCAAGCGCTACGGACACGAAGGTTTGCCCGACGAGACCATACATGTGCGGCTCGCGGGATCCGCCGGGCAGAGCTTCGGCGCCTTCCTCGCGCGCGGCGTGTGGCTCGATCTCATCGGCGACACCAATGACTATTGCGGCAAGGGTCTCTCGGGCGGCCGCATTTCGGTCCAGCCGTCGGCCAAATTCCGCGGCGAGCCGACCGAAAACATCATCACCGGCAATGTCGCGCTCTATGGCGCGATCGAAGGCGAGGCGTTTTTCCGCGGCGTTGCCGGCGAGCGCTTCGGGGTGCGCAATTCGGGCGCGCGCGCGGTGGTCGAGGGCCTGGGCGACCACGGTTGTGAATACATGACGGGCGGCACGATCGTGGTTCTGGGCGCCACCGGGAGGAATTTCGCGGCCGGGATGTCGGGCGGCATCGCCTACGTGCTCGACGAGCAGGGAAGCTTTGCCAAATACTGCAACACCGCCATGGTCACGCTGGAGGCGATGCTTGCCGAAACGGAGCAGGAAGCGAAGCTGGCGCGCGAGTTCTGGCACAAGGGCGAATCGGATGAAGCCGCAGTGAAGCACCTGATCGGTTTGCACGCCCGCCTCACCGGCAGCGCGCAAGCAAAGCGGATCCTCGAATCCTGGCATGCGTACCGGCCGAAGTTCGTCAAGGTATTCCCGAACGAATATCGGCGCGCGCTGGGCGAGCTCGCCGCCAGGCACGGGTTGGCCAGACACGGCCTCGCGGCATAATCCGGAAACTACGCAGCGCATGGGCAAAATCACCGGCTTCCTGGAATATGTGCGCGTGGACGAGCCGCACGAGGACCGGGATGCGCGCAAGAAACACTATCGCGAGTTCTATCTGCGGCTGCCCGACGAGGAGGCCAAGATCCAGGGCGCGCGCTGCATGGACTGCGGCATTCCGTTTTGCATGCAGGGCTGCCCGGTCAACAACATCATTCCCGACTTCAATGACCTGATCTACCGCGAGGACTGGCAGCAGGCGATCGCAACGCTGCACTCGACCAACAATTTTCCGGAATTTACCGGCCGGATCTGTCCCGCGCCCTGCGAGGAAGCCTGCGTCCTGCGCATCAACGCGGACCCCGTCGGGATCAGGTCGATCGAGCACGCGATCATCGACAAAGCCTGGGAGTCGGGCTGGGTCAATGCCCAACCGGCCGCGCACAAGACCGGCCGCAAGGTCGCCGTGGTCGGATCGGGTCCGGCGGGCCTTGCCTGCGCGCAGCAGCTCGCGCGCGCCGGCCACGCGGTAACCGTATTCGAGAAAAACGACCGCATCGGCGGCCTGCTGCGCTACGGAATTCCGGATTTCAAGCTCGAGAAACGCGTCATCGACCGGCGTCTGGAGCAGATGGCCGCCGAAGGCGTGGTATTTCGCACCGGGATCCGGGTTGGAATAGAGAAGCCCGGCAAGGGCGTGCCGGACTGGGCTACGGAGTCGATTGCGGCACAGAAACTGCTCGCCGAATTCGATGCGATCGTCCTCTCGGGCGGTGCCGAGGTCGCGCGCGACCTGCCGATTCCCGGCCGCGAGCTCGCGGGCGTGCATTACGCGATGGAGTTCCTGCCGCTGCAGAACAAGCGCGTTGCGGGCGACGCCGGCGTGCCCGAACTCTGGGCGAGCGGCAAGCATGTCGTCGTGATCGGCGGTGGCGACACGGGCTCGGACTGCGTCGGCACGTCGAATCGCCACGGCGCAGCTTCGGTGACGCAATTCGAACTCTTGCCGATGCCGCCCGACGTGGAGCGCAATCCGGTGTGGCCCTACTGGCCGACGCGCCTGCGCACGTCTTCGTCGCACGAGGAGGGCGTCGAGCGCGACTGGTCCATCGCGACGAAAATGCTTGCCGGCGAAGGCGGCAGGGTGAAGACCCTGAAGGCGGTGCGGCTGGCGTGGAAGGACGGCAAGCCGGCCGAAATTCCGGGTTCGGAGTTCGACCTGCCCGCCGATCTGGTCCTGCTGGCGATGGGCTTCGTTGCGCCGGTGCCGTCCCTGCTTGAGGAATTCGGCGTGCAAAAGGACGCGCGGGGCAACGCAAGGGCGGAGACGGAGGGCGCGCTTGCTTATGCGACGTCGGTATCGAAGGTGTTCGCCGCAGGCGACATGCGCCGCGGCCAGTCGCTCGTGGTGTGGGCGATCCGCGAAGGCCGCCAGGCGGCGCGCGCGGTGGACGAATTCCTCATGGGTTTCTCCGAGCTGCCGCGCTAGGCAGGCGGGCGCATGGCTGCCACGGGGCAACGCAGCTACACGCTCTCGGACGCGGACCTGATGGCCGTGGGCGCCCACGGCATATCGCGCAGCTACCCGAAAAACACCATCATCGTCACCGAGGGCGACAAGACAGACTCGCTCTACGTCATCCTCGAGGGGCGGGTGAAGGTGTTCGTGAGCGACGATAGCGGCAATGAAGTGCTGCTCCTGACGCAGGGCGCCGGCGAGTATTTTGGCGAGCTGGTGCTCGACGAGGGTCCGCGTTCGGCCTCGATCATGACGCTGGAGCCCTCGCGCTTTCTGGTGGTGCCGAAAGCCGACTTCCACGATTTCGTGGTGGGCAACCCGGCCTTCGCGCTGAGCCTGATCGAAAAGCTGATCGGCCGCGTGCGCTCGCTCACTGCCAGCGTGAAGAGCCTCGCCCTCATGGACGTCTACGGCCGGGTGGCCAGGCTGCTGCTCGAGCTGGCCGAGGACAAGGGCGGCCAACTCGCGATCCCGCAACGCCTTACCCAGCAGGATATCGCCAGCCGTATCGGCGCTTCGCGCGAAATGGTCAGCCGCATCCTCAAGGACCTGTCGACCGGCGGCTACCTTACCCAGTCCCGCACCGGGATCGTGCTGCACCGCAAACCCCCGGAACACTGGTAGGCCGCCGCCGGGATGTGCTTTTCGCACAGCCCCGAGCCGCATTCCGTCGCTGTGCCGGGTGCTTGGCAGGTCTACGCTGAGCTCGCATTCCATTGAAGGGGGGCGAGCATGAACCTCAAAGAGCACCTGCAGTTCCTGACCATGATGATCCCGAGCCTGCTGCTGCTGGTCGCCGTGGTGGTCACCCTGGCGTGGCCGGCCAAGGCAGCAACGCAGCATGCGCAACTCGTACTGGAGGAAGTCGCGGTCCTCGATACAGAGATCGGTCCTGTGCTGACGGTCGCCGTCCGCTAGTCCCGCCGCCCCTCGCCCGGGGGCGTCGCTATACTGCGCTGGATGAGCAATTGCCATAGCCGGATCCACGCCGTTTGAAGCCCTTCGACGCCGCCATCGAACAGAACCGCGAGATCCGCGCGATCGAGCGCGGGCGGCTGTTCCGCAAGTATTTCCTGCTGATCATGGCTCTGGTGTGCGGCGCGCTCGTGATATCGGGCGCAATCGGGTTGTACTTTTCGTACCAGGAGAACAAGGTCGCGCTCTCGAGTCTGCAGCGGGAGAAGGCGGTCGCTGCCGCCGCGCGCATCGAGCAGTTCATCCGCCAGATCGAGCAGCAACTCGCGTTCGCGGCGCTGCCGCAACTGGGCACCGGGACCGGGAGCACGGAGCAGCGCATGATCGAGTTTTTCAAGCTGCAGCGGCTGGTGCAGGCGATCACCGACACGGTGCAGATCGATGCGAATGGCCGCGAACGGATTGCCGTATCGCGGCTCGGGATGAACGTCATCGACTCCGGCATCGACCGCTCGGGGGAACCCGCTTTCAAGGGTGCGAAGCCGGACCAGACCTGGTTTGGCCCGGTGTATTTCCGCAAGGAGACCGAGCCCTACATGTCGATGGCGGTGCGCTCGAAGGGCGAAGTCGGCGCCATCACCGTCGCGGACGTGAACCTCAAGTTCGTGTGGGACGTGGTGACCCGCATCAAGATCGGCAAGCAAGGCAAGGCCTATGTCGTGGATGGAACGGGCCACCTCGTCGCCGACCCCGACATCGGGCTGGTGCTGCGCAAGACCGACCTGTCCAAGCTGCCCCAGGTGAGGTTCGCGCTGGGAAAGGACGCCCCGGACACGTTCGCCCTGGTCGCACAGGACCTTGCCGGCGCCTCGGTGCTCACCGCCTATGCGTCCATCGAAAGCCTGGGCTGGAAAGTGTTCGTCGAGCAGCCGGTGTCCGAGGTCTACGAGACGCTCAATGCGACCATCATCCGCACTGTGTCGCTGATCGTCGCCGGCCTGCTGATCTCGGCGCTCGCCGCGATGTGGCTGGCGCGCAGCATGGTGCGCCCGATCCGCACCCTGCAGGAGGGCGCCGCGCGCATCGGCGAAGGCAATCTGGACCAGAACATCGACATCCGGACCGGCGACGAGCTGCAGGCGCTGGCCGAGCAGTTCAACCGCATGTCCGCTCAACTGCGCGAGTCTTATGCGGGTCTTGAGCGCAAGGTGGAAGAACGCACTGCCGAGCTGCAGATAACGCTCGCGCAACAGACAGCCACTTCTGAAATTCTTAAAGTCATCAGCGGCTCGCTGAACGACACGCAGCCGGTATTTGATGCCATCGTACGCAGTTGCCTGGTTATATTCCGGGGTAGTCGCGTTTCGCTCGGACTGGTGCAGGACAGCGAGATCAAGTTTCGGGCTCGCGCCAGCACCAGCGGTGACGTCACCGGTGCGAACGAGATACCGCTTGACACCACCACTTGGAGTGGAAAATGCATCTTCGAGTCCCGGCTGATTCACGTTCCGGACATCGACAAGGAGCCCGAGCAATTTTCATTGGGCAAAGAGTTGGCGCGCGCGATAGGGTTTCGTTCCGGTCTCTACGTTCCGCTCAAGCGTGAGGGCAAGGCGATTGGCGTTCTAAATGTCCTGCGCGCCGAGCCGGGAGCCTTCACCGAGAAGGAACTTGCGCTTCTTGCCACGTTCGCCGACCAGGCGGTGATCGCGATCGAAAACGTGCGCCTGTTCCGGGAGATCCAGGACAAGAGCCGGCAGTTGGAGATCGCCAACCAGCACAAGTCGGACTTCCTCGCCAACATGTCACACGAGTTGAGGACGCCGCTGAACGCGATCATCGGCTTCTCGGAGGTGCTGGTGGAGAAAATGTTCGGCGAAGTGAACGACAAGCAGCTCGATTACCTGCAGGACATCCATTCCTCCGGCAAGCATCTGCTGTCCCTCATCAACGACATCCTCGACCTGTCCAAGATCGAGGCGGGGCGGATGGAGCTCGACATTGCGGATTTCGACCTGCGCTCGGCGCTGGAGAACGCGATGACGCTGGTGAAGGAACGAGCCCAGCGCAATGGCATATCGCTCAACCTCGAGGTGGATCCGTCCCTCGCCATGTTCCGGGGCGACGAGCGCAAGTTCAAGCAGATTTTGCTCAACCTGCTCTCGAACGCCGTGAAGTTCACGCCCGAAGGCGGCAAAGTGGGCGTGGCGGCCAAGCCTGCCGCCAATGTGCTTGAAGTCTCCGTCTCGGATACGGGCGTAGGAATTGCTGCAGCCGACCAGACGGTCGTATTCGAGGAATTCAAGCAGGTCGGGACCGATTACACGCGCAAGGCGGAAGGCACGGGCCTGGGCCTTGCCCTTACAAAACGTTTCGTCGAATTGCATGGCGGCACGATCCGGCTGGCAAGCGAGCCGGGCAAGGGCTCCACATTCACCTTCACCATTCCGCTCGGCCTATGAGCACGATCCTGATCGTCGAGGACAACGAGAAGAACATGAAACTCGCGCGCGACGTGCTGCAGTCCAGGGGCTACGCCACGCTGGAGGCTGTGACCGGCGAGGACGGCGTGCGCATGGCCATCGCAAAGAAGCCCGACCTCGTGTTGATGGACATCCAGCTCCCGGGGATCAACGGTATCGAGGCGCTGCGGCAAGTGCGCGCCGATCCGGCTTGCGCGCGCATTCCGATCGTGGCCTTCACGGCCTCGGTGATGTCGGCCGATCGCAGCCAGATCTCCGAGGCCGGCTTCGATGGTTTTATCGGCAAGCCGATCAACCTGAAGGAATTCCTCGAGACCGTGAAACGAGTGCTTGAATCGGGCCGCGCATGAGCGGGCCGGCGAAGATCCTCGTCGTCGACGACACGCCGGCCAACATCAAGCTGCTGAGCGATCTGCTGGCCTCGAAGGGTTATCAGGTATCGACGGCGGTGAACGGTGAGGAGGCGCTTGCCAGGATTGCGGCCGAGAAACCCGACCTGGTGCTGCTCGACGTCATGATGCCGGGGCTCTCGGGCTACGACGTCTGCCGCCGCATCCGCGCCGACCCGGCGACCGTGCTGCTGCCGGTGGTCATGTGCACCTCGCTCGATCCGCAGCAGGAACGCGTCAAGGGCATCGAGGCGGGCGCCGACGATTTCCTCTCCAAACCGGTTAACCAGCCCGAGCTGTTCGCGCGTGTCAAGTCTTCGCTCAGAGTGAAGGCCCTGCACGACGAACTCGCTGCTCTCAACGCGAACCTGGAGAAGCGCGTTGCCGAGCAGGTGGGCGAGATCGAGCGCCTGGCGCGCCTCAAGCGCTTCGTTTCGCCGCGCGTCGGCGACATGATCCTCGCCGGCGAGGTGGACGATCCGCTCAAGACCCACCGGCGCGAAATCACGGTGGTGTTCACCGACCTGCGCGGCTTTACCGCGTTTTCCGAGACCGCCGAGCCCGAGGAGGTGATGGGTGTGCTGCGCGAATACCACGCCGCAATCGGGCGCATCGTGCTGGCCCACGAAGGGACGGTGGAACATTTCGCCGGCGACGGGGTGATGATCCTGTTCAATGACCCGCTGCCGCTGGATGAGCCCGAACTCGCCGCGATACGCATGGCGCTCGAAATGCGAACCGCGGTGGCGGCGCTTGGTTCCGGTTGGAAGAAGCGCGGTCACGAGCTTGGTTTCGGGGTCGGGATCGCGAATGGCTACGCGACGATGGGCGCCATCGGCTTCGAAGGCAGGCGGGACTACGGCGCTATCGGCCCGGTGACCAACCTGTCCGCGCGCCTCTGCGGCGAGGCGAGCGCGGGCCACGTGCTCATATCGCAGCGGGTCTATGGCAAGGTCGAGGAGCGCATCGAAGCCGAGCACGTCGGCGAATTGACGCTGAAGGGCCTTAGCAAGCCGGTCCCGGCCTACAACGTGCTCAGCCTGCGGAGTTAGGAACAGGGGAACCGAGGTTCCCCCGTACCCCTTCCTGGCCCGCTGCAGTCGGCTAGAATCCGGGGCCCGACCCCCGATGCCACTCCACGTCGTCATCCTCGCCGCCGGCCAGGGCAAGCGCATGCATTCCGCGCTGCCAAAGGTGCTGCACCGGATTGCCGGCCGGCCGCTGCTTGCTCACGTATTGGATGCGGCGATGGCGCTCAAGCCGGAGCGCATATTCGTAATCCAGGGATACCGCGGCGCTGACGTTAGGGCGGCCTTTGCTGGCGCGCCGGTCGAGTGGGTGGCGCAGGCGAAACAGCTTGGTACCGGGCATGCGCTGATGCAGGCCTTGCCGAGGATTCCGCGCGCCGCCACCGTGCTGGTGCTTAATGGTGATGTTCCGCTGGTGCGGCGGGAGACGCTGCGAAAACTGGTGCGCGCGGCGGGCAGAGGAGTCGCCATCGCCACCAGCGAGCTGTCGGATCCCACCGGTTACGGGCGCGTGGTTCGCGACGCGCGCGGACGCGTGACGCGCGTCGTCGAGCACAAGGACGCGAAACCTGCCGAACGCGCGATCCGCGAATGGTATGCGGGTTTTCTCGCGGGCAATGCCTCGCGACTCGCCGGCTGGCTGGCGAAGGTCGCGAACCGCAACGTGCAGAAGGAATACTACCTTACCGATGTGATCGGAATCGCCGCTGCGGGCAGGGCGCCGGTGCGCGCGGTGAAGGCCGTCGTTGCCCATGAAGTGGCCGGCGTGAACTCGCGCCACGAACTGGCGATCCTCGAGCGCGCTTTCCAGAATGCGCAGGCAAAGGCCCTGCTCGAGGCGGGCGTGGCGCTCGCCGATCTCTGGCGCGTCGATGTGCGCGGCGAGCTCGCCTGTGGCGAGGACGTGAGCATCGACGTCAACTGCGTCTTCGAGGGCCGGGTCAGGCTCGGCGACCGGGTGAAGATCGGGCCGAACTGCATCCTGCGCAATGTCACCGTCGCGGCGGACACGGACGTGCAGGCGTTTTCGTTGCTCGAGGACGCCCAGATCGGCGCCGGTTGCCGCATCGGTCCCTACGCGCGGCTGCGTCCTGGAGCGAAACTGGACACGGGCGTGCACATCGGCAACTTCGTCGAGGTCAAGGCGAGCAGAATCGGCGCCGGCTCGAAGGCGAACCACCTCGCTTACATCGGCGATGCGGAGGTCGGCGAGCGCGTCAATATCGGCGCCGGCACCATCACCTGCAACTATGACGGCGTCAACAAGCACCGCACCGTGATCGAGGACGACTGCTTCATCGGCTCGGACGCAACGCTGGTCGCGCCGGTGCGGATCGCGAAGGGCTCCTACATCGGCGCCGGTTCGACCATCAGCAAGGACACACCACCCGGGCAGCTGACGCTGGCGCGTGCGAAGCAGGTATCGCTGCCGCGCTGGACCCCGCCACGCAAGAAAACGGCCGGAGCGAAGTAGGCCATGTGCGGAATCGTCGGCGCGGCGGCCAGGCGCGACATCGTCCCGGTCCTGGTAGAAGGCCTGCGGCGCCTCGAATACCGGGGCTATGACTCCTGCGGCGTTGCAGTGCTCGCGAAGAACCGGCTGCAGCGGTTGCGCAGCGTCGCGCGCGTATCGGATCTTGCCTCGCAGATCGCGAAGAAGCACGTGGCGGCGCGCACCGGCATATCGCATACGCGCTGGGCAACGCACGGTGCCCCCGTAACCAGCAACGCCCACCCCATATTTTCGCGCGGTGATATTGCCGTGGTGCACAACGGCATCATCGAAAACCATGAAGAGCTGCGCGACGAGCTGACGGCGAAGGGCTACGTTTTCGAGACGCAGACCGACACCGAGGTGATCGCGCACCTGGTGCATAGCCTGTATGCGGGGAGCCTTTTCGAGGCCGTGCAACGCGCCGTCAAGCGCCTGAACGGCGCCTATGCGATTGCGCTGGTCTCGAAGCGCGAGCCACATCGCGTGGTCGGCGCCCGCGCCGGCAACCCGCTCGTAGTGGGCCTTGGCAGCGGCGAGAATTTCCTCGCCTCGGACGCGCTCGCGCTTGCCGGCATCACCGACCGCATCGCTTATCTCGAGGAAGGCGACGTCGCCGAGATCGACCCCGACGGTTTCAGGATTTTCGACGCCCGCGGGCGCGAGGCGAAGCGCGCGGTAAAAACCGTGCAGACCAGCGGCGTCGCGGCGGAACTCGGGCCGTACAGCCACTTCATGCAGAAGGAAATCTTCGAGCAGCCGCGCGCCGTGGGCGACACGCTGGCGGGAATCCAAGGCGTTTCCCCGGAACTGTTCCAGGATCCCCGCGGCAAAGCTCTGCGCGGCGTCAAATCGGTACTGATCCTCGCCTGCGGCACCAGTTACTACTCCGGGCTCACCGCAAAATACTGGATCGAGTCTCTGGCGCGCATTCCGGTGCAGGTCGAAGTCGCGAGCGAGTATCGCTATCGCGACAGCGTACCGGACGCGAAGACGCTGGTGGTGCTGGTATCGCAATCGGGCGAGACCGCGGATACGCTCGCCGCGCTCAAGCACGCACGCTCGCTCGGGCAGAAAAGGACGCTCGTGATCTGCAACGTCGCTTCGAGCGCGATGATGCGCGAAACGCGGCTGAAATTCCTCACGCATGCCGGCGTCGAGATCGGCGTCGCCTCGACCAAGGCCTTTCCCACGCAGCTGGTCGCGCTTTTCCTGCTGGCGCTGACCCTCGCCAAGCTCGGGCGAAGACTCTCCGTCAAGGAAGAGGCCAGGCACCTGCGCAGCCTCAGGCACCTGCCCAAGGCGATCGCCGCCGTGCTCGCGCTAGAACCCCAGGTGATCGCGTGGTCGGAACGGTTCGCGAAGAAGGAACACGCGCTGTTTCTCGGCCGCGGCCTGCACTACCCGATCGCACTCGAGGGCGCGCTCAAGCTGAAGGAAATTTCCTACATCCACGCCGAGGCCTACCCGGCCGGGGAGTTGAAGCATGGGCCGCTCGCGCTGGTCACTGCCGCGATGCCGGTCGTGACCGTGGCACCGAACGATGCGCTGCTGGAGAAACTCAAATCCAACATGCAGGAAGTGCGGGCGCGCGGCGGCGAGCTGTACGTACTCGCAGATGCCGACACGCACATTGTTTCCTCGCCAGGAGTGAACGTCATCCGCCTGCCCGAACACTACGGTCCGCTCTCGCCCATCCTGCATGTGGTGCCGCTGCAGCTGCTCGCGTATCACACCGCGCTGGCGCGCGGCAGCGACGTGGACAAGCCCAGGAACCTCGCGAAGTCCGTAACGGTAGAGTGAAATCCGGCTTCATCGCTGACGTTATCATCATCGGCGCCGGGCACAACGGCCTGGTGTGCGCCTGCTATCTCGCCCAAGCCGGCCTCAAGGTAAGAATGCTCGAGCGGCGCAGCATGGTCGGTGGTGCTGCGGTCACTGAGGAATTCCACGCCGGCTTCCGCAACTCCGTCGCGGCATACACGGTGAGTCTGCTGCAGGCGAAGGTGATCCGCGAGCTGCGGCTCGCCGAGCACGGGCTGCGCATCGTCGAGCGGCCGATCGCCAATTTTCTGCCCGTGGAGGGCGGTTATCTCAAGGTGGGCGGCGGCCTGGAGGCGACGCAGCGCGAGGTGGCGAAATTCTCGCCGCATGACGCCGGGCGGCTGGCCGACTACTACCAGACCATTGCAAAGGTCGCCGACGTGCTGCGTGCGACGGTGCTCGAAACGCCGCCCAATGCCGGCGGCGGGATGGCGGATCTGTTTCGCGCCTTGAAGTTCGGCGGCAGGCTGAGGAAACTCGATATCGAATCGCAACGCGACCTGCTGGAGCTCTTTACCCGCAGCGCAGCCGACCTGCTCGGCCGCTGGTTCGATTCCGAGCCGATCAAGGCGGTATTCGGCTTCGACGCGGTGGTCGGAAATTTCGCCAGCCCCTTCCATCCCGGCACCGCCTACGTTCTGCTGCATCACTGTTTCGGCGAAGTGAACGGCAAACGGGGGATCTGGGGACATGCAATCGGCGGCATGGGCGCGATCAGCGAGGCGCTCGCGGCCGAAGCGCGACGCTTGGGGGTGGAAATCACCTGCGAGGCGCCGGTCGCCCGCGTGAGCGGGAATACGGTTGCGCTCGCCGACGGCAGGCAGCTCGAAGCCAGGGCAGTCGTCGCCAACGTCAATCCGAAGCTGCTATTTCTGAAGTTGATGGATAGGAGCGACCTCCCGGCCGAGTTCGTTGCCCGCGTGGAGCGCTACAAGTGCGGTTCGGCCACCTTCCGCATGAATGTGGCGCTGTCATCGCTACCGCGTTTTTCCTGCCTGCCGCAGGAGGGTGCGCACCATGCGAGCGGCATCATCCTGGCACCTTCGCTCGCCTACATGGACCGGGCATACCTGGATGCGCGGGAAAACGGCATTGCGCGCAAACCCATCGTGGAAATGGTCATTCCGAGCACGCTCGACGACTCTCTTGCACCCAAGGGCGCGCACGTGGCGAGCCTTTTTTGCCAGCACTTCGCACCGGATGTCGACTGGGAGGGCCGCAAGCAGGAAGCCATCGAGCGCATCTTCGACGTGGTGGAAGAAAGCGCGCCCGGATTCCGGCAAAGCGTGATCGCGCATTCGGCGCTGTCGCCCGCCGACCTGGAGCGCGAGTTCGGCCTCACCGGCGGCGATATCTTCCATGGCCAGCTCTCGCTCGACCAGCTCTGGTCGGCGCGGCCGCTGCTGGGATACGCGGACTACCGTTCTCCCGTAAAAGGGCTGTACCTTTGCGGCTCCGGCACGCACCCGGGGGGCGGCGTTACCGGCGCACCAGGTCACAACTGCGCGCGCGAAGTGCTGCGGGATTTCGGCAAGCGTTTTGCTGTCTGAGGAGCCTATGGAACACGCCCACGACCATCATCACCACGCCGTCGGCGATCGCACGTACGAAACAACCACCGGAATCATTTGATTTTGGCTTCGCCTGCCTCTAGTCTTGCGCTCTCCCGGAGGAGGGTGCAATGAAACTGCTTGCTTTGCTGGTCACCGCGTTCCTGTCCATTGCCGTCCACGCCCAGAGCTACCCGAGCCGGCCGATACGCTTCATCGTCCCGTTCCCGCCGGGCGGCAGTTCTGACCTGATCGCGCGCGCCATCGCGCCGCGCATGGCCGAGCGCATGGGCCAGCCGGTGCTGGTCGAAAACCGCCCGGGCGCGGGCGGCATGCTCGGCGTCGACGCGGTCGCCAAGGCGCCGCCGGACGGCTACACCATCGGCCTCGCGGCAGCCGGCGCGCTGTCCTCGAATATCAGCCTCTATCCAAGCATGCCGTACCATCCGGAGAAGGACCTGGCGCCGGTCTCGATGCTCGCCATGATCCCGTTTTTCCTCGTCGCGCATCCGTCACAACCGCCTTCGTTGAAGCTATTGATTGAAGCGGCAAAGGCGAAACCGGGAGAGATCGCGGTCGGTTACGGCGGCAACGGCTCGACCATGCATCTGGCAGGCGAACTTTTCAACATGATGGCAGACATCAAGTTACAGCCGGTTCCGTACAAGGGCAGCGGCCCGGTTTCTACCGACGTACTCGGCGGACAGGTGCCGCTCGGAGTCGTGGATGTGCCCTCGGCGATCGCGCACGTGCGGGCCGGCAAAATGCGGGCGCTCGCGGTCACCTCGAAGCGCCGCATCGTCGCAGCGCCGGAGGTGCCGACGTTCGAGGAAGCCGGCGTGCCCGGCTACGAGGCGATCGGCTGGTTCGGTACCGTGGCGCCGGCGAATACGCCCGCCGACATCATCAACCGTTTGAACATGGAAATAGCAGCGGCGCTGTCGGTCCCGGAAATCCGCGAGCGCGCGCTCGCCGCCGGCGCCGAGCCCCTCACCAACACGCCGCAGGAGTTCGCCGCCATGATCCGGGAAGAAACCCGCAAGTGGGCGCAGGTCATAAAAACCGCGGGAATCAAGCTCCAATGAGCATCGTTATCGATGTCCACACCCACATGCTCAACAACGAGTGGCTCAAGCTGCTCGAGAAGCATGGCCGACCGCGCTACACGCTCAAGGCGGTGACGGGCGGGCTGCGCGCCATTCACCTGGACGGCGCGCCGTTCATGACGCCGGTGCCCGAGATGTTCGACTGGGACCTGCGCATCAGGAACATGGATCGGGTCGGCATCGACGTGTCGGTGGTGTCGCTGACCTGCCCCAACGTGTACTGGGGCAACGAAGCGGTGAGCCTCAAGGCGGCGCAGGTGATGAACGATGAGATGGCCGGCGCGCGCAAGACCTGGCCTGACCGGATCCAGTGGTTCTGCTCCCTGCCGTGGCAATACGAGAAGGCGGCGCTGGCGGAACTCAGGCGCTCGCTCAAGGCCGGTGCTTGCGGGGTGATGGTGCTCGCCAACATCGGCGGCAAGCCTCTCACCGACCCCGCCTTCGCGAGGATCTGGCAGGCGATCGACGCCGCGAAGCTGCCGGTGCTGATTCATCCCACCGCACCGCCCGGCGTGGCGGAGATGGAAATGGCGCATTTCCAGCTCGTCGCTTCGATCGGCTTCACCACCGATACCACGCTCGCGGTGGCGCGCATGATCTACGACGGCTTCTTCGATCGCTTCCAGAAACTGAAAATCATCGCCAGCCACGGCGGCGGCACGCTGCCCTACCTGATCGGCCGCATGGACCAGTGCTACGAGCACATCCCCGCCTGCCGCACCAGGACGCAGGAGAAACCGAGTCTCCACGCTCGGCGCATCTACGCCGACGCCGTGGTATTCAGCGACGACGCGCTGGCGATGGCGGTAAACGTGTTCGGCTCGGGGAACGTGCTCTACGGCTCGGATTATCCGCACACCATCGGCGACCCGATCGGCTGCCTCGCGCGCGTGGACCGGTTGCCCGATGGCGCGCGGGAGCGCGTGCGCGGCCAAAACGCGCTCCGCGCGTTTTCCTTTTAATACTCAGAGCGTATCTTCGACTTCAAATGACGGTCTACCATCAGGGCACGGCGCGGGCCGTGCGCAAGCTGTCGATGAGCAAGGCGGAGCGCGAGGCACGCGTGCAACTTGCGGCCTGCTACCGCATATTCAACCACCTGGGCTGGGTGGAAATGATCTTCAACCACATCACGCTGCGGGTGCCGGGGCCGGAAAAGCTGCTGCTGATCAATCCATTCGGCCTGCACTACAGCGAGATCACCGCCTCCAGCCTCGTGCTGATCGACATCGAGGGCAATCCGGTGCGAGAGACGAGGTACCCGGTCAACCGCGCCGGCTTAGTCATCCACAGTGCAATTCATGCAGCTTTACCGGATGCGCACTGCGTCATGCACACCCATACCACCGCCGGCATGGCCGTCGCCTGCCTGAAGGATGGGCTTTCGCCGACGAATTTCTACGCCGCGCAACTCTACGGCGGCGTGGCTTATCACGACTTCGAGGGCATCACGGTCGAGGACGGCGAGAAGCAGCGCCTGGTCGCGAGCATCGGCAGGAAACGGGCGGTCATCCTGCGCAATCACGGCCTGCTCGCCTGGGGCCCGTCGGTGCAGGAGGCCTATATGACGCTCTGGACGCTGCAGCGCGCCTGCGACGTGCAGGTCGCCGCGAGCGCGGCGGGCCCGCTCAATCCGATTCGCGATGAAGTGTTCGCGCAAACGGTGCGCGAATCCGGTCCCGGCGAGAAGCGCACCTGTGACGATGTGTTCGCCGCGATGCAGCGGCTGGTGGACGCGAAAGACGCGAGCTACCGGGACTAGTTTTGTCCGGCGTCGCCGCAATTGACGTTTACGTAAACGTCAAGTACGCTATTCGGCCCCTGAGGAGGGATCCTTGCCTCTATGACTGATCTGTCGCAGTCGAAGAACCTGGTCTACAAGGCGAAGCACAAGATCCGCTTCGTCACCGCGGCGAGCCTGTTCGATGGCCACGACGCCTCGATCAACATCATGCGGCGCATCCTGCAGGCCTCCGGCGCGGAGGTGATCCACCTCGGGCACAACCGCTCGGTGGACGACGTCGTGACCACCGCGGTCGAGGAGGATGTGCAGGGCATCGCCATTTCGTCCTACCAGGGCGGCCACATCGAGTACTTCAAGTACATGCTCGACCAGCTGCGCGCGCGCGGCGGCGATCAGATACGCCTCTTTGGCGGCGGCGGCGGCGTGATCGTGGCCGCGGAGATCGAGGAACTGCAGGCCTACGGCGTCACGCGCATCTACTCCCCTGAAGACGGGCAGAAGATGGGGCTGCAGGGAATGATCAACGACATGCTCGCGCGCTGCGACTTCAATCCGGTCGAGCAGCTCCCCACCGAGCTCAAAGCGGGTGATTTCCGCGCCCTGGCGAGGGCCATCACGGCATTGGAACTTGGGGTTTGCGGTTCAGAACTGAAAACAAATATTCGTGAAAAAGCGGCAAGGCAAAAAGCTCCAGTGCTTGGCGTTACCGGCACTGGCGGCGCAGGCAAGAGCTCGCTCACCGATGAACTGGTGCGGCGCCTGCGCATCGACCAGAGCGACCGGCTGAAGATCGCGATCATTTCGGTGGACCCCACGCGGCGCAAGACCGGCGGCGCCTTGCTGGGCGACCGCATCCGCATGAACGCCATCCACGGCCCGAACGTCTTCATGCGCTCGCTCGCCACGCGCGAATCTGGCGCCGAGATCGCGGCCTGCGTGCCCGAGGTGATCGCCGCCGCCCGGGCGGCCGGGTTCGATCTCGTGATCGTGGAGACTTCGGGCATCGGGCAGGGCGATGCGGCCATCGTGCCGCTGGTGGACGTATCGCTCTATGTCATGACGCCGGAATTCGGCGCCGCGAGCCAGCTCGAAAAAATAGACATGCTCGACTTCGCCGACTTCATCGCCATCAACAAGTACGACCGCAAGGGCGCCGAGGACGCGCTGCGCGACGTGCGCAAGCAGGTGCAGAGGAACCGGCAGTCCTTCGGCCAGTCGCCCGAGTCGATGCCGGTGTACGGCACCGTCGCCTCGCGCTTCAACGACGATGGCGTCACCGCGCTCTACCAGGGCATCGCGGCAAAACTGGCGGCAAAGGGCTTGCAGCTTTCGGCAGGAACTCTGCCTGCCGTGAACGCCAGGCATTCCTCGGACGTTCACGTCGTCGTACCGGCGAAGAGGGCGCGCTACCTGGCCGAGATCGCCGAGTCCATGCGCGCCTACCACGAGGAGGGCTTGCAGCAATCGCGCCTCGCACGCGACCGGCAGAGTCTGCTCGCCGCCAGGCGCATGAGCGGCACCACGGTATTGGACGCGCTGATCGAGGCAAAGAGTGCCGCGCTCAGCGCGCAGGCGAAGGCGCTGCTCGATTCCTGGCCGCTGACGGTGAAGGCCTACACGGGAGAGGAATTCGCGACCAAGAGCCGGGATCGCGAACTGCGCACCAAGCTCACCAGCACGACGCTCTCCGGCACCAAAGTGTCCAAAGTAGCGCTGCCGAAATTCGAGGATGCGGGCGAGATCCTGCGCTGGCAATGGCGCGAGAACCTGCCCGGTGCATTTCCATTTACCGCCGGGGTATTCCCCTTCAAGCGCGAGAACGAGGACCCGACGCGCATGTTCGCGGGGGAGGGCGATGCGTTCCGCACCAACCGGCGCTTCCATCTGCTCTCGAAGGACATGCCGGCAAAGCGCCTGTCCACGGCCTTCGATTCGGTGACGCTGTACGGCTTCGACCCTGACGAGCGGCCCGACATCTACGGCAAGGTCGGCAATTCCGGCGTATCCATAGCGACGCTGGAGGACATGAAGGTGCTCTATTCGGGATTCGACCTGTGCGCGCCGAACAATTCGGTGTCGATGACCATCAACGGCCCGGCGCCGACCATTCTTGCGATGTTCTTCAATACCGCCATCGATCAGCAAGTTGAGATATTTCGGAATTTGAATTCACGCCTTCCTGATTTGAATGAAATTGAAAAGATAAAAAAACAAACACTTTCAGCGGTGCGCGGCACAGTGCAGGCCGACATCCTCAAGGAAGACCAGGGGCAGAACACCTGTATTTTCTCCACCGAGTTCTCGCTCAAGGTGATGGGCGACATCCAGCAGTACTTCATCGAGCACGACGTGAAGAACTTCTACTCGGTGTCGATCTCCGGTTATCACATCGCCGAAGCCGGCGCGAACCCGATCAGCCAGCTTGCCTTCACGCTGTCGAACGGCTTCACCTTCGTCGAGGCCTACCTCGCGCGCGGCATGCAGATCGACGATTTCGCGCCCAACCTGTCGTTCTTCTTCAGCTACGGCATGGACCCGGAGTACAGCGTGATCGGGCGCGTGGCGCGCCGCATCTGGGCGGTGGCGATGAAAAACCGCTACGGCGCCAACGAGCGCTCGCAGAAGCTCAAATTCCATTCGCAGACCAGCGGCCGCAGCCTGCACGCGCAGGAAATCGCCTTCAACGACATACGCACCACGCTGCAGGCGCTGATCTCCTCCTACGACAACACCAATTCACTGCATACCAACGCCTACGACGAGGCGATCACCACGCCCACCGAGGAATCGGTGCGGCGCGCGATGGCGATCCAGCTCATCATCAACAAGGAATGGGGCCTGGCGACGAACGAGAACCCCAACCAGGGCTCGTTCATCATCGAAGAGCTCACCGACCTGGTAGAAGAAGCCGTGCTCAAGGAGTTCGAAGCGATCAGTTCGCGTGGCGGCGTGCTGGGCGCGATGGAGACTGGCTACCAGCGAGGCAAGATCCAGGAAGAGTCGATGCTCTACGAGCACCGCAAGCACGACGGCTCCTATCCGATCATCGGCGTCAACACCTTCAGGAGCCCGGGCGCCGGCCAGGCGCCGCCGAAAATAGAGCTGATCCGCTCGAGCGAGGCGGAAAAGCAGTCCCAGTTGAAACGGCTGCGCGCTTTTCAGGGGGAAAATTCTTCCCTTTCAAAAGCCATGCTCGAACGCCTGCGCCAGGCGGTGATCAACAACGAGAACGTGTTTGCGGTGCTGATGGATGCGGTGCGCGTCTGTTCGCTGGGTCAGATCACGCACGCACTGTTCGAAGTCGGGGGGCAGTACCGGCGGAATATGTAGGCTGTGCCTTTGCCGCGTCGGCGTCCGCGCGCAGCGCGTGGACGATGGAAATGCTCCACGGCCGGCAGGCGAGCAGGACGCCCAGTGCGACGCGCTTCTTCGCCGGCACCGAGGCATCGATCTCCACCAATTCGTTGATCTCGGCCGCAAAGCGCTCGAGCCGGCGCTTCACCACCACGGCCGATTCGCTGGAGAGTTCCTGCGCCTCGAAGTGGAACGCATCGTGCGGTGCGTCGAAACGCGAGCGCATGAACTCGGTGATTACCCTGAGGCCGTAGGCCTTGCGCAGCGGTCCGCCGGTGCGCCAGACGTAGTGCTTCGGCACCCGCAGGCGCGCCCGGTTACCGGGGCGCCAGTCGATCAGGCGCAGGCGCTCGAGCCGGGCGTAGAAGGCGGTGATCTGGGCGGCGCCGAGCTTGAATTCCGCGACGATTTCGTCGAAGCGCCATTCGTTGGTGAGCAGCCAGAAGACCGAGAACAGGCGTGCATCCTTGGCGAGCGCGGTTTCCTGCTCCAATGTGAGCTCGACCGGCCCGCTGCGCCGGCCATGGCTCATGCGGGCCAATTCGTAGAAATCCATCTCGAGCACGCGGAGGATCTCTTCCAGGCGCTCGAGGGTGAAGGTGCGCTGCGAGAACAGGCGTTTGACGGTCGGCGTCGAGACGCGCAGCGCCGTTGCGAGATCCGCGTAGGTCATGCTGCGGGCCTTGAGGATCCTTTTCAGCGTCTCGACGATTTCTCGAGTCATGCAGCCTCCTCGTTCAATTTACCGTGGCGCCGGTCGCGCGCACCACGCGACCCCATTTTTCGTATTCGGCGCGGATGAAGGCGCCAAACTCCTGCGGATTCATGACCGTGGCATTGACGCCGGCACTGCGGAAGCTTTGCTGCAATTCCGGGTCCTGCAGGACCTTGGCGGTTTCCGCGTACAGGCGGTTGACGACCTCCGGCGGCGTGCCGGCCGGTGCGGCGAGCCCCAGCCAGAGCGTCGCCTCGTAGCCCGGGACGCCGGCTTCGGCAACGGTCGGGACATCGGGCAGTTCGCTCCATCTGCTCGCTGTGGTGACCGCCAGCGCACGCAGCTTGCCGGCCTTGACCGAGGAAATGACATTGGGAATGCCGGCAAAGGATACGGCTACCTGGCCGCCGAGCAGATCCTGCATCGCCGGGCCGCTGCCCTTGTAGGGCACGTGGTTGAGCTCGATCCCCGCCAGCGTGTTGAACAGCGCACTGACGAGATGCTGGGCGCTGCCGTTGCCGGAGCTGGCGTAATCGATTCGCCCCGGCTTCGCCTTCGCGGCGGCAATCAATTCGCGTACCGAGGTCACGGGCAATTGCTGCGCATTGACCACCAGAGCGTAGGGGCCTGAGCCGAACAGCGCGATGGGCGCGAAATCCTTGAGCGAATCGTACGGCAGGGTGCGATACAAATGCGCGCTGATGACGTGCGGCGTCGCGCTGACCAGCAGCGTGTGTCCGTCCGGCGCACTTTTCGCGACCGAGTCAGCGCCGATGGTGCCGCCCGCGCCGGGCTTGTTCTCGACGAAAACCTGCTTGCCCAGCGCCAGCGACAGCCGCGGCAGCAGCATGCGCGTTGGGACGTCGGCGAAGCCGCCCGGCGAGAGGGGCACGACCAGGCGGATCGGACGGGAAGGATAGGTCTGGGCTTGCGTCGTTCCTGCTATCAGGACTACAAGCATCAAAAGAAATATTCGCATGAGTTAACCCCGGTAAACGGGCGCCGGCTGGCTGAAGAACGCGTGCAGGATGTGGTAGGCCACGAGGTAGTTCTTCTGCTGGAAACTCGCGTGCGAGATGCCCGGCATGACGCAGAACTGCTTGTCGGGATTGGGCAGGCGCTTGAAAAACTCCATCAGGTCGTCGATGCCCGCGATGCCGTCGTACTGCCCGCGCATGACGATGGTCGGCATGCTGAGCCGCGCCGGATCCACCAGCGGCAGTTTCGAGCACATGTCGACGTAGGTGCCGGTCGGCACCGAATCGTCCAGCGCGAGAATCGCGTCGGCGAAGGCACTCACGGTCGCCGCGTCGGCGGTTCCGGGATGGTCGCGTGCGAAGATGCTCTGCACGAAGGCACGGTCGATCGGCCGGCGGTTCCTGGCACTGAACTCGGGCAGGCGCTTCCTGCGCTCGGCGAGCGTCGGGCTGCCCTCGCCGGTCCAGACGAAGGCGTCCAGCGCCAGACGCGCCACGCGTTCAGGATGCCGCTCGGCAAACAGGGCGGCCTTTAACGCGCCAGAGGAGATGCCGTACAGCAGAAGTTTCTTTGCCCCGGTATTCTTCAATACATACTGACTCGCAACATCCAAATCATCTGCCCCGTTTGAGATGTCAAAGTTAATCGGGCGCTGCTTGTCCGAGCGGCCGTAACCCTCGTTGTCCAGGCACCAGGTATCGAAGCCGCGCGCGGCGAACCAGTCCATCACCGACGAATCCGGCCGGCCGGGCACAGCGAGATCGAAGGTCGGCTGCGAAGCCATCGAGGAGCCGTGCACGAACAGGATCGTGCCATTCGCCGCGGCAGCTGGAGTTTTGCGCCACAGGAACAGCCTGACTTCGCCCTTCGCCGTCCAATGCTCGATTCCCTGCATCTTGATCATTCCGTGCAAAAGTACTGTTGCGCATTATAAAATCCGCGCCTGCCCTAGAGGAGGGAATATATGGCGGAGAGTCTTTCCGGCCAGGATACGTGCGATACGTTCCCGAAGCTGCTGATGCACCACGCCCAGGTGCGGGCGGGGCGTCCGGCGATTCGCGAGAAGGATCTCGGCATCTGGCAGACCTGGAGCTGGCAGCGCTTCGCCGAGGAGGTGCGCTCGCTCGCCTGCGGCCTCGCCGCGCAGGGTTTCAAGCGCGGCGACCATCTGGCGATCGTGGGCGACAACCGACCACGCGTGTACGCCGCGATGTGCGCTGCGCAGTGCCTGGGCGGCATTTCGGTGCCGCTCTACCAGGACGCGGCAGCGGCCGAGATGGCGTTTCCGATCCAGAACGCAGCCATCGCATATGCGGTCGCGGAGGATCAGGAGCAGGTCGACAAGCTGCTCGAGATCCTGCCCCAATGCCCGACGCTCGCGCATATCTACTTCGACGAGCCGCGCGGCATGCGCCATTACACCCAGTCCCAGCTGATGAGTTGTGACAAGCTGATCGAGCTTGGCGGCGAATCCATGCGCCGCGATCCGGCGTTCCTCGAAGCCGAGATCGCGAAAGGCGCGGGTTCGGACACCGCGGCAATGTTCTTCACCTCCGGCACGACCGGCGTGCCCAAGGGCGTGGTCCTCACCCATGCGAGCATGATCGACCGCGCCGCGACGGCGGCCGAAATGGAGGGGTTGAGCGATCGCGACGTGGTGCTCGCCTACCTGCCGCCGGCCTGGATCGGACAGAACATCTTTTCCTACGCGCAACCGTTCGTCACCGGCTATTGCATTTGCTGCCCGGAATCCGCCGAAACCCTGATGACTGACCTGCGCGAGATCGGCCCGACTTATTATTTCGCGCCGCCGCGGGTGCTCGAGGCGCTGCTGACGCAGGTCTCGATCCGCATGGAGGACGCGAGCGCAATCAAGCGCGGCCTTTACAAATATTTCATGGGGCTGGCGCAGCGCGTCGGCGGCGCCTTGCTCGACGGCAGGGAGGTGAGCATCGCGGACCGGACTCTGTATCGCCTCGGCGACCTGCTGATTTACGGCCCGCTGCGCAACGTCCTCGGCATGAGCCGCGTACGCGTTGCCTACACCGCGGGCGAGGCGATCGGACCGGACCTGTTCCGCTTCTACCGCTCGCTTGGCATCAACCTCAAGCAGCTCTACGGGTCGACCGAGACCAGCGTCTTCGTTTGCGTCCAGCCCAACGGCCAGGTGAAGGCCGACACCGTCGGCCCGGCGGTAAAGGGCGTTGAACTCTCGTTCACGCCGGAGCGGGAACTCCTAATTCGCTCGCCGGGACTGTTCAAGGAGTATTACCGGAACCCGGAAGCCACTGCCGCGTCGAAGGACGCGCAGGGCTGGTTCCACACCGGGGATGCCGGCTATGTCGACGCCGACGGGCACCTCAAGATCATCGACCGCGTCAAGGACGTCGGCAAGCTCTCTGACGGCTCGCTCTTCGCACCGAAGTATCTCGAGAACAAGCTCAAGTTTTTCCCGTTCATCAAGGAAGCCGTGGCCTTCGGGCACGGCCGCGACCGCGTCTGCGCCTTCATCAACATGGACATGGACGCGGTCGGCAACTGGGCCGAGAAGCGCGGCATGCCGTACTCGGGTTACGTCGACCTCGCGTCGCGCGACGAGGTGTACGGGTTGGTGCGCGAGTGCATCGAGAAGGTCAATGCCGACCTTGCGGAGGAGCCCGAGATCGCCAGTTCGCAAATCCAGCGCTTCCTGATCCTGCACAAGGAACTGGACGCCGACGATGGCGAACTCACGCGTACGCGGAAAGTGCGGCGCCTCCACGTCGGCGAAAAGTACGCCGAACTGGTGGACGCCCTCTATGGCGGCAAGCAGGTGGTGCACGTCGAGGCGCAGGTGCGCTACGAAGACGGCCGCACCGGCTCGATTTCGGCGGACCTGAAAATTCGCGACACGAAGACCTTTCCGCGGGCGGCGGCGAGGAAAGCGGCCTGATGACGGGTATGGCAAATGCGCGGGCGCACCGAATCGGCGAAGTAATCCTCGCCGTCGAGGGCGTGTCGCTTGCCTTCGGCGGCGTCAAGGCCTTGAGCGGCGTATCGTTCGACGTCCGCGAGCACGAAGTGCGGGCGATCATCGGTCCCAACGGCGCCGGCAAGAGTTCGATGCTGAACGTCATCAACGGCGTCTATCATCCCCAGGAAGGCACCATCCGCTACCAGGGCCGCGAGTATCACGACATGGACCCGCACGAGGTGGCGGTGAGCGGCATCTCCCGCACGTTTCAGAGCCTGGCGCTGTTCAAGGGCATGTCGGTGCTCGACAACATCATGTCCGGGCGCAATCTGAAGATGCACTCCAATATCCTGCTGCAGGCGCTGCGCATCGGCCCGGCGCTGCGAGAGGAGATCGAGCATCGTGCGGTAGTCGAGAGCATCATCGATTTTCTCGAAATCCAGGCTTACCGCAAGACACCGGTGGGCCGCCTGCCCTACGGCCTGCAAAAGCGGGTGGATCTCGCGCGTGCGCTGGCGATGGAGCCGCGCATCCTGCTGCTGGACGAGCCGATGGCCGGCATGAACATGGAGGAAAAGCAGGACATGTGCCGCTTCATCCTCGACGCGAACGACCATTTCGGCACCACCGTCGTGCTGATCGAGCACGACATGAGCGTGGTGATGGATATTTCCGACCGCGTCGTGGTGCTCGATTACGGCAAGAAGATTGGCGACGGCACACCGGACGAAGTACGCGCCAATCCGGCTGTCATCGACGCCTACCTCGGCGTAAGTCACTAGCACCATGAAGAAGAACTGGCCGGTCTTTCTGCTCGGCGCCGTGCTGTTGATCGGCCTCGCGCTGCCGCTCGCGACGGGCGCCTCGTCGCCGGGGTTCTACATCGAGGTGCTGCTCGGCGGGCTCATGGCCGGGGTGCTGTATTCGCTGGTGGCGCTCGGCTTCGCGCTGATTTTCAAGGCCTCGGGCGTATTCAACTTCGCCCAGGGCGCGATGGTGCTGTTCGCGGCGCTTGCGGTCGCCCGCATGGCCGAAGTGATGCCGCTCTGGCTCGCGATCGTGCTTGGAACTGCAATTATGGTCGTGCTGGCCTGGCTGATCGAGCGGCTGGTGCTGCGCCCGCTCGTCAACCAGGAGGGTGTGGCGCTGCTGATGGCGACGCTGGGGGTGACCTACTTTCTCGACGGCTTCGGCCAGACCATCTGGGGCAGCGATATCTACAAGATCGACCTCGGCATCGCCAAGGAACCGGTGATGATCCTCGAGGGCGTTTTCAAGGGCGGCATCCTGGTGAACAAGGAGGATTTCGTCGCCGCGCTCGTCGCTGCCGCGCTGGTCGCGGGCCTGGCGCTCTTCTTCCAGAAAACGGCAACGGGCCGCGCGCTGCGAGCCGTGGCGGACGACCACCAGGCGGCGCAGTCGATCGGCATACCGCTCAACCGCATCTGGGTGATCGTCTGGTCGGTGGCCGGATTCGTCGCGCTGGTGGCCGGCGTGATCTGGGGTTCACAGCTCGGTGTCCAGTTCTCGCTTTCGCAGGTCGCGCTCAAGGCGCTGCCGGTGGTGATCCTGGGTGGCTTCACCTCCATCGCCGGCGCGATTGTCGGTGGGCTCATCATCGGCGTCGGCGAAAAGATGGCCGAGGTGTTCCTCGGCCCGGTCATGGTCAAGGCCTTCGATCTCGCCGGCGGCGGTATCGAGAACTGGTTCGCCTATATGCTCGCGCTGCTGTTCCTGCTGGTGCGTCCGGAAGGCCTCTTCGGCGAGAAGCACATCGACCGGGTCTGACCATGTTCTACCGCGAAAACGGCCAGTTCAAATCCACCTATGCCTCGGATCAGCAGATGCTGCCGATCCTGCAGGACCGCGTGTTCATGGCGGGCCTGCTCGTGTTCGCATTCGTTGGGGTGCCGCTGCTTGCCACCGACTACCTGTTCCTGTCGCTGCTGATCCCGTTCCTGATCCTGGCGCTCGCCGCGATCGGCCTCAACCTGCTGGTCGGTTACTGCGGCCAGATCTCGATCGGGCA
>CAZTSJ010000071.1:0-6637 GCA_964616875.1 uncultured Bordetella sp.
GATGACCAGGCTGGTACGTACCGATTTGAGCGCGAGGTAGAACATGTCCTGCCCCACCTTGTCGGTGCCCAGCACGTGATATCCGGAGGACAGCGCCAGCGCCGGTCCGGCCAGCAAGGCCAGAACGGCGAGCGCGCCATACGCGGCATGCCAGGGAATATCGGATCGCTTGCGCCTGAGAATTCTCATCACCGGCAACAGCAAAAGCAGCAGCGCAATCGCGACGCCAAATCCGGCCAGGGTCCGCTTCGCTACGTCCGCTTCCCACTCGCCCTCGTCCTTCAGGTGGGCGCCGCCAAAGCGCAGGCGCGGAAAATCGCGCAGCTGGCGCCCGTCGGGGAGTTCGACCTGCTCCTTGGCGTAGGAGCGTGTGGCGAGGGGCGCCGAGTAGGTCTTCTCGCCCCGTCCCCGCAGATGCACGAGCGCAAGATCGAGTACCGACAGCACGTCCGAGGAATAGGCCTTCTGCTCGCCTGCTTTTTGCGCCAGCGCCGGACGGAAATGCAGCGAATCCAGCAGGCCCAGGCCAATATAGGCGGCGAGCACGACCAACGAGGCCACTGCCGCCGCGCTCCTGAAGACGCGTGCCCAGGGCAGCGCGAGATGCGGCTGGCGCCGGCAGTAGAACGCGTACGCGGCGGCGGCCGCTACGAGCAACCAGACCAGCACATCGGTGACGAGGACCACGGGCACGCGCTGCTTCTGCCTATTCCAGCCTGATGCGCGGATCGACGAGGGTGTAGGAAATATCGGTGAGGATCAGCCCGACGATGTAGAACACCGAGCCGATGAACACCATCGAGCGCACCACCGCGAAATCCTGCGCCTGGATCGCGTCGATGGTGTAGCTGCCCAGGCCGGGGATGCCGAAGAACGATTCCATCAACAGGCTGCCGAGAAACAGCGTCGGAATCACCACCACCACGCCGGTCAGGATCGGAATCATCGCGTTCTTGAGCACATGGCGGAACATCACCACGGACTCGGTGAGCCCCTTGGCGCGCGCCGTGCGCACGTAATCCTTGCCCATTTCCTCGAGGAACAGCGTGCGGTACCAGCGGCTGCTCGAGCCGATGCCGCCGATGACGCCGATCAGCACCGGCAGGACGAGGAACCTGGCCGCATCGAAGCCCCCGGCGTAGCCCGAAATCGGCACCAGGTGCCACAACTTGGAGGCGATGTACTGTCCGCCGATGATGTAGAACAGGGTCGAAATCGACATCATCGCGACGCAGGCCACCACGCCCCAGAAATCGAGGTAGCTGGCGCGAAAAAACGCCATCAGCAGCGCGAAAGTGATGCATACCGCAAGGCCGACGAGGAAGATCGGCACCGCGAGCGCGAGGCTGGGCCACATCCTGGCTTTGATTTCATTCGTGATGTCGCGCTTGTCCTCCGAGTAGCCGAAATCGAAGACGAAAAGTTTTGCGGATTTTTGCGCGAATATCGTATTGCCTGCCTTTTTGAATAACGATTCCTCGCGGGAGTTCCAGACCAGCGGAAGATCGTAGCCGCGCTCGGCCTTCCACTTCTGCACCGCCTCCGGGGTCACCCGCTTCGCGCCCAGCTGCATGCGCGCCATGTCGTCGGGCGTGTTGACGATGAAGAACAGCGCGAAGGTGATCAGGTTGACCCCGACCAGGATCGGAATCGCGTACAGCACGCGGCGGACGATGTAAGCGAACATCGCGTCAGGTGGCCGGGCGCGCCGCCATGCGCTCCCGCCTTCGATACGAGATCACAGCCGGCACAATCGAGGCGATCAACAAAAGCAGTATCAAAACGACCGGCCAGAGCACCGGCTGGTTCCACTCCCGGCGCAGGGCCTCGCGCTTGCGGGCGTCGACGCGCAGGTATTTGAGCTTGTTGTCCGACATCTCGTTCGCCTTGGCGTTGCCGAGCCAGCTGTGGAACAGGGCGAAATTCTTCGGATGGAAGCCGCCGATCCAGGGCGCGTCGCGGCGGAATATTTCGGTCATGCGGTCGATGAGTTGCTGCCGTTCAGGCGAGCTGGGCATGTTGCGCATGCGCTCGAAGAGGGCGTCGAATTCCGGGTTGGCGTAGTTCGACGCGTTCTCGCCCTGGTTCTTGGCGCGGCTCTGCGGCCCGTGCAGCAGGAACATGAAGTTCTCCGGGTCCGGGTAATCGGCGCTCCAGCCCACGATGAACAACTGCGTGCTTCCCTTGCGCAGCTTTTCCTGGAACCGGTTCCAGTCGGTCTGCCGGGGTTCGAACTGGATCGAGAGCTTGGCGAGTTGCTTGCGCCACCAATCGATCTGCGCCTTATCGCCGGGGCCGCGGCCGGTGGTATCGAGGTAGAGCACCAAGGGCTGGCCGGTCTTCGCATCGCGCCCTTCGGGATAACCGGCTTCGGTGAGCAACTTGAGCGCCGCTTCGATCGGCCGCCGCTGCGCCTTGCCGTCCTTCCATTCGTGCGTCACCGGGTTCATGCCCGCGGCGCCTTCGCGGTAGCCGAATATTCCAGGTGCGACCGGACTGTGGGAGGGCACGCCGCGGCCGTTGGCAAAGATCGACAGGTACTCCTCCCAGTCCACCGCGACCGCCAGCGCCTGGCGCAGTTTGCGCGCGCGCTCCGCTGACTCTCCTCCCTTCACGCCGCCGATGGCAGGGTCGAGCCAATTGACGCCGAGGTAGAAGATGGTGGGTGCAATCGAGGTGTCCAGGCGGATGCCGCGCGCTTCCATGTCAGGCGTGAGCGATGCCTCGCCCTCCATGGACACGCGCACGGCCTGGTCGAAGCTGTCGGAACCGATCCCCGAGAGATCGTAGTACCCCTGGAGGAATTTGTTCCACAGCGGAATGCCTTCCTTCTCGCGCGTATACACCGCGCGGTCGATGAAGGGCATCGTCTTGCCCGCATCGGCGAGCAGGCCGCGCGCTTCGTCGCCCTCCTCGCCTTGCGCCGGATACGGCTCGCCGCGGAAGTTCGGGTTGCGCTCGAGCACCATGCGGGAGTTGGGGTCGTTCTGAGACAGCATGTAGGGCCCGGTGCCGACCGGCCACCAGTCGAGCGTGAAGTTCTTTTCCGCCATGCCCGCCTGCTGGAAGAACCGGTCCGCCTCCCAGGGCATCGGCGCGAAGAAGGGCATCGCCAGCCAATAGACGAATTGCGGATAGCGCCCCTTCAGCGTGACGCGATAGGTAAGCTCATCCACCCGCGTGACGCCCTCGAGCGGGTGTTCGCGCAGATCGAGCCATTGTCCCGGTTGCGAAGCCTTTTGCAGCCGCTCGGCGTATTCCTTCAGGCCGACGATGTACTCGGCCATGAGGCCGAAGATCGGCGAATGCAGCTGCGGGTGCGCGAGGCGCTTGATCTGGTAGATGTAGTCGTCGGCGCTGAGATCGCGCGTCCCCAGCGGCAGGTCGTAGGGGCTCTTGAGCTTTGCCACATCCGGCTTTTTCAAGGCCAAATTTCCTGGGACAAATCCCGGGTGCGGCTGGAACTTGATGCCGGGCTTGATGCGCACGTCATAGACGCTGTAGGTCGCGCCGTTCTTTTCGATCATGCGCGGCGCGGGAATCTCCGCGGCGGTGAGCGGAATCAGTTCGTAGGGCCGCTTCAGGTAATGGTACTGCAGCGGCGGCTCGTACACCTGGCGCGTGAAAAGCGCTTCGTCCGAGGCATACGACTGCGCCGGATCCAGGTGCTTGGGGCGATCGGCGAACACCGAATACAGAATGTTCTTGCCCCGGTCGGCCACCGGATACGGGTCGTTCCAGACTTCTGCGCATCCCGCCGGCAACAGCGCCAGAGTCAGCAGCGGGAGCAGCAGCATTCGCATGGCGGAAAGTATAATGCCCCGATGGGACTCCTCTCCGGAAAAAAGCTCCTCGTCACGGGGTTGCTCAGCAACCGCTCGATCGCCTACGGCATCGCCCGGGCCGCGCGCCGCGAAGGCGCCGAGCTTGCCTTCAATTACGTCGGGGATCGCTTCAAGGACCGTGTCGCGGGCCTGGCAAAGGATTTCGACTCCAGCGCCGTCTATCCCTGCGATGTCGCGAGCGACGCGCAGATCGCGACATTGTTCGAGTCGCTGCGCGCGCTCTGGGGCGGGCTCGACGGCCTGGTGCACGCCATCGGTTTCGCCCAGCGCGAAGCGATCGCCGGCGAACTGCTGGACGGCCTCTCGCGGGAGGCGTTCCGCGAGGCGCACGACATCTCGGCCTACAGTTTTCCCGCGCTCGCCAAGGCCGCGCTGCCGCTCATGGAAGGGCGCAACGGCGCGCTGCTGACCCTCACCTACCTCGGCTCGCAGCGCGTGGTGCCGCACTACAACACGATGGGACTCGCCAAGGCGAGCCTCGAAGCCTCGGTGCGCTACCTCGCGGCCAACCTCGGACCGAAGGGCATCCGCGTGAACGCAATATCGGCGGGCCCGATCAAGACGCTCGCCGCGTCCGGCATCGCGGGCTTCAGCCGGATTCTGAAATTCGTCGAGGAAAACGCGCCGCTGCGCCGCAATGTGACCATCGATCAGGTCGGCAACGCGGCGGTGTTCCTGCTCTCGGACCTTGCAGCCGGAATTACCGGGGAAATACTCATGGTCGACGGCGGCTTCAGCCGCGTCGTCGGCGGGATCGCGGGACCCGGACCTACTTCTTCTCCAGATTCGCCCGGTTGATTTCGATCTTCGCGCGCGCGCGCAGGCTGGAAATATAAGCTTCCAGCTGCTCGCCGCCCGCCTGGCGATCGATCATCGCAAGCTCCCCCGAGCCCGGCGCGAGCGCCTGTGACTCACCCGCAATCACCTTCGTCACGCGGTAGATCGCGTAACCCCTGTCGCCCGCCTCCAGGCCGGCGTGCGCCGGCAACGTGGCGACGGCTGCCATCATCACCTTGCGCAGCGCGGGCGCGGAAAATCCTTGCGTTTCGAGGCGCGACACGGCCTTGGGCGCACCCCACTTCAGACCCGCGTCGCCTCCCTTGGCGAGCAGCGCGAGCTTCTCCGCGCCTTCCTTGTGCGCCATGGCCGCCGCTTCGCGCAGCGAAAGCCTGCGCTCTACCTCGGCCTTGACCTCCTCCAGAGGGCGCTGCGATTCGGGCTGGTGCTCGGCGACGCGCGCGGCGACCAGCACGCCCGCGGCGACTTCCACAGCGTCGGTATTGCGGCGCTGCTGGATCGAATCCGGCGAAAACAGCGCGCCGAGCAGCTTGGGGTGCGCGAGCACGCCCTGCGCGGGCGAAGGCGCGCGCGCGATCCAGGCGCTCTGGGCGATTTTAAGCTTGTAGCGCTCGGCGGCGGGTTTCAGGCTGTCGGATTGCTCGTACACCAGGTTGTTGAAGGCGTCGGCGATTTCCGCGAACTTCTTCGCCCCCTTCTGCTTCACGATCTCGGCGGCCAGGTCCTTCTTCAGTTCATCGAAGGAGGCGGTCTTGCCCGCCTGGACGGCGGTGAGCCGCAGGACGTGAAAGCCGAACTCTGACTGGACGGGATCGCTGATTTCGCCCTGCTTGAGCTTGAAGATCGCCTCCTCCAGGCTCTTCGCGGCCAGTGCGCCCCTGGTGTTCATGCCCAGGTCGCCGCCGTTCTCGGACGAACCCGGGTCCTGCGAATGCTTTTTTGCCAGCTCGGCGAAGCGCTGCGGCGCTTTGCGTGCCTCGGCGGCGATTTTCTCGGCCTCGTCCTTCGTCGCCACCATGATGTGGCTCGCGCGCCTCTGCTCCGCGACCCCCAGCTGGCCCGCCTGCTTTTCGTAGGCTTCCTTGAGCTCGGCGTCGGTCGCGGATTCGCCCCGGCTCAGCTCTTCGGCCGAGAGCACGAGGTATTCCGCGCGCACGCGCTCAGGCAGCTTGAACTGCGCTAGGTTGGCGTCGTAGTAGGCCTTGATCTTCGCGTCATCCAGCTTGATCCGGCCGAGAAACTGGTCGGCGCCGATGAATGCTTCCGCCACCTCGCGCTTTTCAGTCTGCAGGGCAACCAGCCGTTCGGCAACCGCGCGCGGCTGGAACGCGGTTTCGCTGATCGCGCCGGCGAGGCGCGCGCCGGGCACTTCCACGCGGAGCCGCGCAACGTGGCCCTCGTCCGAGACGCCGCGGGCCCTGAGGTAGGCAAGATAGCGCTCGCTGGAAAATTTGCCGCCTTCCTGGAATTCCGGCGCGGCGAGAATCCCCGCGACCACGTCGTCCTTGGCAATCACCAGGCGCGACTTCACCACCTCCACCATCACGAGGCGCTGCGAAATCATCGACTCCAGGATCGCGAGCCGCAGCTCCGGCGTGTCGAGCATCGACAGGTCGGCGCCGCGCCCCAGCATCCCGCGCAGCCGCTCCTGCTGCTGGCGCACTTCGTCGGCGAACTCGCGCTGCGTGATCGGGGTACCGTCCACGGTGGCGACATCCTGCGCAGCGCCGATACTGCGGGTATAGGACTCCAGCCCGAAGAACGCGAACGGGATGATCGTCAGGAAGAGGACGACCTGGAGGATGCGCTTGTGCTTGGCGACAAAATCGAACATCTGTACCCAGGAGAAAAGCGTTGGCGGAGCGGACGGGACTCGAACCCGCGACCCCCGGCGTGACAGGCCGGTATTCTAACCAACTGAACTACCGCTCCAATTGTCGTTCTGGTGGGTGCTGACGGGATCGAACCGCCGACATTCGCCGTGTAAGAGCGAC
>CAZTSJ010000072.1:0-2906 GCA_964616875.1 uncultured Bordetella sp.
AGCCGGCCGCACAAGTAGCGCAGCTGCGCGATGGCAGTAGGGCTGGTCGATCATTTCAACATCGTCATCTCGCCCTCGCAGGTCGAGGAGACGCTGCGCTTCTACCGCGAGGTGCTCGGCTGGGTGGAAGGCTTCCGCCCCAACTTCGGCAGGCCGGGATGGTGGCTCTACACCGGCGACCATCCGGTGCTGCATATCAGCCTGAAGGAGATCGCATCGACCAAAGGCAGCACTGGGAGTTTCGACCACATCGCCCTCAACGCCACCGCCTGGCCGGAGACGAAGGCGCGGCTGGAGCAGAACAGCATTCCGTGGCGGGAGCAGCGGGTTGCCGGCAACGCAGCCGCGTTGCAGGTTTTCTTCAAGGACTGCAACGGCCTGACGATCGAGCTCGACTATGCCGCTTAGCCACATCGAGCATTTCCTGCTGCAGACCGCGGACATGGAAAAAACGCGTGCCTGGTACGTCAACGTGCTCGGCATGCGCGTCGGGCCGAACCCAGATTTCAAATTCCCGGTGTTCTGGCTTTATCTCGGGGATAAGGACGTCGTTCATGTGACGGTAGGCGGCAAAGACATTTCGGAAAATCGGAAAGAATATGTCGGCCAGCAGTCTGAGGTAATTG
This sequence comes from uncultured Bordetella sp., assembly GCA_964616875.1. GTDB lineage: Bacteria > Pseudomonadota > Gammaproteobacteria > Burkholderiales > SG8-39 > RBG-16-66-20. The sequence goes on from CAZTSJ010000072.1 coordinate 627, forward strand.
AAGGAACTGGAGTTATCGATCATCTCGCCTTCCGCGCCACCGGGCTGCGCGGCATGATTGCGCACCTTAAAAAGCTCGGCGTCGATTTCAAGCAGCGCCAGGTGGACGACGAGGGGCTGTATCAGCTCTTCATGTTCGATCCGAACGGCGTCAAGATTGAACTCAACTACTCAAACGCTGAGGCCGAGGGCCTGCGCGCCGAGGTGACGGCGAGCGAATTGCCGGGATGATCAGACGTGACGCTCTGATAGCGATTCTCGCCTTGGGAACGCTGCCGCGCCATGCGTTCGCCCAGCGTGCGGACAAGGTCCATCGAATCACGATCTCCGTACCGATGCCGGCCGAGGCGATTGCCGGACCGGTACCGACTTCCCCGGCGATGCGAGCGATTGTCGATCGTTTGAAGGCGCTTGGTTATATTGAAGGGCGCAACCTCATCCTCGATCGCCGATCCAGGTATGGCCTTGATGCCCAGGGAATGGACGACCTGATGGCAGATATCGTGCACACGAAGCCTGATGTAATCCTTCTGGACGGCACCGGCCAAGCGCTACGGGCCAGCAAATTGACGAGCAGTATTCCGATCGTGATGGCCTCGAGTATCGATCCGGTAGGCGCTGGGCTCGCGCACAGCCTCGCTCGGCCCGGCCGAAACGTCACCGGATTGGTGACTGATGTGGGGACAAGTTCGGAAGAAAAACGGCTGGAAATTTTTCTCGAATTGCTTCCCAAGGCGCGACGCCTCGCGTTCGTCGGCACGAAGAGAGATTGGGAGAACCCGGCGGGCAGGGCGATTCAAAGTATCGCGGCAAAGCGGCGGCTGGACCTTTTCTTCGCGGAAGGCAAGTCCTCGGGGTTCGCTGACGCGCTGGAGGCGCTCAGGCGCAGGAAATCCGAAGCATTTTTCATCGCGAACTCGCCGTCGACGGGTCCATTCATGGCATCTTTCGCCGAATTCACGCTCTCCAGCGGAATCCCGAGTTCCGGTGGAGTCACGGAAATGGCAGAGCAAGGCTGTCTGATGGCTTACGGCCAGACTGCGAGGAACTTCTACAGTTACGCAGTGACCTATGTGGACAAGATCCTGAAGGGCGCGAAACCAGGCGATCTGCCTATCGAGCAGCCAACCAGGTTTGAGTTGGTGATCAACATGAAAACCGCCAGGGCGCTCGGAATCAAGGTCCCGCAGGCGGTCCTTTTGCGCGCCGACCGGGTGATCGAGTAGCAAAGCAGCCTGTCTACGGCAGCAGGATACTGAAATACCGGATTGAATAGCGCGATCGGCGAAGCGCTGTCAACGAGTGCGCGGGCGACGGAACGCCTTGCGGACGAGTTGACGCACCTCGTCCGATCGAATCGTCTTAGTGCCGCGCTTTGGGATCAAGGCGGCTGCTAATGAATACAGGTTGCGTGTGTTGACGGTACCAGCCATGGCGGGGTTTTCCTCGCTGGCGTTGGGATCGATCACGTCACGCTGCCGCATGGTGCCGCAGGGCACCTGCGGCCTCGAGCGTTTCGTGCAGCGAGCGAGCGCTGAATTCCAATCCATTCGGCCAGCACAGCGCACCGAGCTCCAGGAAGTATCTATCGAAGTACTCAGGCTGTTCAAGCGGCCGCGTCAGCACTGTATCCCTGGCCAGGACGGAGGAAAAATCGAAATCGCCCTCGCTGCCGTCACTGAAGGTCAGCCGCAGGGCTTTGGCGCCCAGTGCTTTCGCAGAAACAAGCTTAATCATCATCCGCCCCAGAAATCCGCTCCAATGGTTCGAGATTCTGCGCCCGTTTCCAGTTAGCACGCAACTCCTCTCGATGCTGCTCGGACCACTCGCGCACGAGGCGCAGCGCACGCCCCGGCAGGCGTCCGGCCAGGATCTCGCCGGACTCGATCACAACGAGGGCCTCGTGACCCTGGTATTCGACATGGAAATGCGCAGGACCATGGTCGGCGTGGTACATGCGGACATAGATGCCAAAGAAGTAGGAAATGACCGGCATGGTTGCTATCGTACCGACAGCGCGCCGTCGGCGGAAATCAGCGACGCGACTGACTCGCGCGTGGTGAAGACGATGCGCGTGCTGCAGCCGGTGTCGCGCCCGGCGAGAGGGTCGCGCACCGCAGGATCGCGCTCTGCAGGCACCATCAAATCGTCATTTCGAGAATGTAGAGCCCGCCGATGTGGCGATCGACCGCGTACACAATGCGGCGCTCGTCGACGTAGACGTCGTTCAGCTGCACCGCCCCGGTACGTGCGCCGGCGGGCGCAGCCGGCACGAAGTAGG
>CAZTSJ010000073.1:0-11592 GCA_964616875.1 uncultured Bordetella sp.
GGAGTACTTGTGCACTTTGGCGTTGCCGTAGCCGTCGCTGACGTAGATCTCGCCCTTGGGCGAGAGCGCGGTGTGCGTGCAGCGGTGGAAAGGCTCGCCGCTCATGTACGGCGCGGGCCTCCCCGGGACACCCAGTTCCAGCAGCACTTTGCCCTCCGTGTTGCACTTGCGCACCACGTGGCCGGCGTCGTCAGTGAGGTAGAGGATGTCGTTGGCGTCGATGTGCAGGCCGTGCGCGCGCGGGTAGCTGCCCTCGCCCCAGGACTTGAGGAAATTACCCTCGCGGTCGAACACGATCATCGGATGCTCGCCGCGGTTGAAAACGTATACGCGGTCCTTGCTATCGCAGGCGACCGCCGCCGCGTCCTTGAATTCCCAGCCCTCGGGGAGCTTCGCCCAATCCTCCACCACGCGATAGCGATCCGCGCCACTGCCCAGAATCACCGGCATCTGTCGTCCTTTCGAAAAAACATCACGCGCCGCCCAGCCGCCTGCACTCGCCGAGGTACCAGTCGGCAATCTGCCGGCCGACCATGAACACGGTGTCGCCGCGGGCAAGCAGCATGTCGAGAATGTCGCAGAAAAAACCGATGCGATGCGGCACGCCGGTCAAGTGGGGATGCAGCGGCAGCGTCAGCAACGGATAGGAAAATCGATCCGAGGCTGGCGGCACAACGTTCCATGACATGCCCTCCTCACGCTCCCCAGCCCCGGCGCCGCGGCGCCCAATGGCGCTTATGTCGCCTCGCGAGTCGCTATTGGTAAAAAAATGCGGGTTGGGCGATCGATTGACTGTCGGCAGATTTAACGCATACATTAACGGCGACACTAATGGAATCTGCCGCCGATCTGATGCAACCCCCGGGCATTGCGCTGGATGCCGTCAGGTTCGTCGGGCAAGGCCTGGTGCGGCCCGAGTGCGTACTTGCGACCCGTTCGGGCGACTTGTACACGGCGGACTGGCGCGGCGGGGTTGCGCACGTGCGCGCCGACGGCAGCCAGGCGCTGTACGCCTGCACGCTGCCCGAGGGCCGCCCGGCGCGCCCGAACGGGATCGCGCTGCGTGCCAACGGAAATTTCCTGTTCGCCGATCTCGGCGATACCTCGGGCGGGGTCTACGAGCTGGCGCGCGATGGCTCGGTGCGCCCATTCGTGCTTCGCGCCGACGGCCTGGATCTGCCGGCGACCAATTTCGTGCATGTGGATGCGCTCGGGCGCGTATGGATCACGGTCAGCACCCGCAAGACCCCGCGCGCCGCAGCCTACCGCGCCGACGTGGCCGACGGCTTCATCGTCCTGTGCGATGCGCGGGGTGCGCGCGTGGTGGCCGACGGCCTGGGCTACACCAATGAAGCGCTGCCCAGTCCCGACGGGAAGTTCCTGTATGTGAATGAAACCTTCGCGCGCAGGCTGACGCGCTTTCGCATTGCCGCCGACGGCGGGCTGCAGGCGCGGGAGGTGGTGACCCGGTTTGGCGCGGGTACCTATCCTGACGGTCTCTCTTTCGACGCAGACGGCGGCGTGTGGATCACCAGCGTCGTCTCCAACCGCGTGATCCGGGTCGCGCCCGACGGCTCGCAGCGGGTGATGCTGGAAGACTGCGACGCCGCGCACCTTGCCTGGGTCGAACAGGCATTCCAGGCGGGCGAAATGGGCCGGCCGCACCTGGACGGCATCAAGAGCCGGCGCCTGAGAAACATTTCGAGCCTCGCGTTCGGCGGGCCGGACCTGCGCACCGCCTATCTCGGCTGCCTGCTGGGCGATGCCATTGCAACTTTCCGCTCGCCGGTCGCCGGGGCTCCGCCCGTGCACTGGAACTACCAATAGGAGATCGACATGACCCGCCTGTTCCTGATTCTTCTGCTCGCAGCCCTCGCCGCGCCTTTCCAGGTGCTCGCGCAGGCCTATCCCGCCAAGCCGGTGCGCGTCATCGTGCCGTTTCCGCCGGGCCAAGCTGCCGACATATTTGCGCGCATGGTCGCCGAACGGCTGTCGCAGGTCTGGGGCCAGTCGGTGTTGATCGACAACCGCGCGGGCGGCGGCGGGGTGCCGGGCGTCATGGCCGGCAAGCAGGCCGCGCCGGATGGCTACACGCTGCTCGTGGGCACCAGCGGCACGCTCGGGGTGAATCCGAACATCTACGCGAAAATTCCATACGATCCGATCGCGGATTTCCTGCCCGCGTCCAACATCTTCGTCGTGCCGCTGGTGCTGGTCGCGCATCCGGGGTTCAAGCCGGCGAATATCCGCGAACTGGTCGCCGAAGCGAAGGCGAAGCCGGGGACGATCAACTATGCCTCCGCCGGCCCCGGCACTGCGCAGCACATGACCGGCGAACTGTTCAAGGCCGCGGCGGGCATCGACCTGGTCCACATTCCGTACAAGGGCAGCGGCCCGGGAATGACCGACCTGCTTGGCGGTCAGGTGCCGCTGATGGTCGACAGCCTTGCCTCCGCGCTGCCGCACATCAGGAGCGGCAAGATCAGGATCCTCGCGGTGACCAGTTCGCAGCGCGCACCCCAGCTGCCGGAGGTGCCGACCGTCGCCGAGGCGGGCTATGCCGGTTTCGCCGGCGTGGGCTGGTCCGGTTTCGTGCTGCCGGCCGGCACGCCGCGGGCGATCGTCGACAAGGTGAGCGCGGACACGCAAGCGATCCTGCGCGAGCCGCAGATGCGCGAGCGGATCATCGAGCGTGGCGGCATCCCCGACCCGCTCACGCCGCAGGCCTTCGCCGATTTCATCAGGGCCGAGATTGCCAAGTGGGGCGAGGTCGCGCGCATCGCGAAGGTGCGGCTGGACTGATGGCGATGGCAAGGCCCCAACCGCATCCGCAGGGAGAATCGATGGTGGACACCGCCTACCGGGTGATCCGCCAGAAGATCCTCGACAACGTCTGGGCGCCGGGCACCCAGGCGCTCGAGGGCGCGCTCGCGCTGGAGTTCGGGATGAGCCGCACACCGGTGCGCGAGGCCTGCATCCGCCTGGCCAACGAGGGCCTGGTCGAAGTCGTGCCAAGGCATGGCATTCGAGTGCTGCCGGTGTCACCTGCCGACATGCGCGAGATCTACGAGATCCTCACCAGCCTCGAATCCATGGCCGCGGAGCTGGTGGCGAAGGCAAGACCTTCGGCGGCCGAGCTGGCGCCGCTTGAGAAGGCCTCGCGTGACATGGAAAAGGCTCTCAAGCGCGATGACCTGGATGCCTGGGCGGACGCGGACGAGCGCTTCCACCGGCAGCTGGTGCAGATGTGCGGCAACGCGAAGCTCGCCGCGGTGGTGTTCAACTACTGGGACCGCGCGCACCGCGCGCGCATGATCACGCTGCGCATGCGCCCGCCGCCGACGCATTCCACCCGCGAACACCTCGCGGTCGTCGATGCCATCCGCCGTGGAGACGCGGTGGCGGCGCGCGAGTTGCACCGCGCGCACCGCGAGCGCGGCAGCCGCGAATTGACGGAAATCCTGCAACGCCACCGGATGAACCAGGTATGAAAAAACAGTTCGAAATCTGCGTGCTGCCCGGCGACGGCATCGGCGTCGAAGTGATCGAAGCGACATTGCCGATTCTGGAGAGACTGCAGCGTGGCGCGGGATTCGATCTGCGATTTGCGCACTACCCGGCCGGCGCGCAGCATTACAAGGCGAGCGGCGAAGCGCTCCCCGAGGCGACCTTCGAGGCGGCGAAGGCGGCCGACGCCATCCTGTTCGGCGCCATGGGCTGGCCGGAAATCCGTTATCCGGACGGCACCGAAATCGCACCCCAACTCGATCTTCGCTTTCGATTGGAACTTTACGCCGGCGTTCGCCCCGCGCGCGCGATTCCGGGCGTGCCGCCGGCACTCGCCGATCCGCGCGCCAAGGACATCGACCTGGTGCTGATCAGAGAGTCCACCGAGGGCTTGTTTGCCTCGCGCGGCAAGGGCGTGGTCGAAGGTGATCGCGAGGCGCGCGACACGATGGTGATCACGCGGGCGGGATCGCAGCGCGTGCATGAATTCGCCTTCCGGCTCGCCGAGCGCCGCAAGCTGCGCGGCAGGCCAGGCAGCGTGACCTGTATCGACAAGGCGAACGTGTTCGTCTCGATGGCGTTTTTCCGCAGGGTCTTCGACGAAGTGGCGGCGCGCCATCCGGGCGTGGCGGCGAAGCACCACTATGTGGACGCCACCGCGCTCGACCTGGTGCGCAAGCCCTGGATGTTCGACGTCATGGTCACCGAGAACATGTTCGGCGACATCCTGTCGGACCAGGCGGCGGCGCTGGTGGGAGGCATGGGCATGGCGCCCTCAGCCGACGTGGGCGATGCGCATGGCCTGTTCCAGCCCTGCCACGGCTCCGCGCCGGACATTTGCGGCCAGGGCAAGGCCAATCCGACCGCGACGTTTCTCTCGGCGGCGATGATGCTCGACTGGCTCGCCGAGCGATCGGGCAACGAGGCGCTCGCGCAAGCAGCGGGCAGGCTCGAGCGCGCGGTGGACGCGGTGTTTGCCTCCGGGCGGCTGCGGCCTTTCGAACTGGGCGGAAAAGATGGCACCGCCGCGATCCGCGATGCGGTACTGTCCAGCCTATGAAGCGCCTGCGCGTCGCCGGGGTCGGCGCGGGCTATTTCAGCCAATTCCACCTGAGCGGCTGGCGCAGCATCGGCGAGGCAGAGTTGGTAGGTTGGTGCGATCTCGAGGTTTCCCGGGTCAAGGGCGTGCCTGCGTTCGCGTCAGTTGGCGAGATGCTCGACAAAGCAAAGCCGGATCTCATCGACATCGTCACCCCGCCGCAGACACACCTCGCGTTGGTGCGTGAGGTGGCAGGGCGTTGCCTGCCGATGATTTGCCAGAAACCGCTCGCGCCCACCTACAAGGAGGCGGTGGCGCTGGTCGATGCCGCAGAACGCGCCGGAACTGCGCTCGTGGTGCACGAGAACTTCCGCTTCATGCCGCATTTTCGCGAGGCGCGGCGGCTGATCGAAGCGGGGCGCCTGGGCAAGCTGCATTCCATTGCCTTCCGCCTGCGGCCTGGAGACGGGCAGGGGCCGCACGCTTACCTGGATCGCCAGCCCTATTTCCAGAAAATGCCGCGTCTGCTCGTCTACGAGACGGCGATCCACTTCATCGACACGTTCCGCTATCTGATGGGCGAAGCGCTCGCCGTGACTGCCCTGCTGCGCAAGATGAACCCCGTGATTGCCGGCGAGGACGCCGGTTATATCGTGTTTGAGTTCGAGGGCGGAACGACCGGCCTGTTCGACGGCAACCGGTTGAACGATCATGTCGCGCAGAACACGCGCCGCACCATGGGCGAGATGTGGCTTGAGGGCTCGGCGGGCGTACTGCGTCTGGACGGCGATGCGCGCCTGTGGTGGAAGCCGCACCAGCAGGCCGAAGCCGAGCACCGCTACGACCGCGGCCGCGACGACACCTTCGGCGGTGGCGCCTGCGATGCGCTGCAGGCGCACGTGGTGCGCCACCTGCGCGAGGGCGCGCCGCTCGAGAACAGCGGTCGCGATTACCTCGCCAATATGAATTTGCTCGAAGCGGTGTATGCCTCGCATGCCGGGAGGCGCCGCGTCGAGATTGCCAGCTTCAAACCCGATTAACCCAAGGAGGAAACCATGCAACGCCGATCATTCATTGCATTCGCAGTAGCCGCAGCATTCGCCGGTGGCGCCCAGGCGCAGACGGTGCTCAAGTTCAGCCACACCGACCAGCCCGGCGGCACGCGGCAGAAAGCGGCCGAAATGTTCGCTCAGAAAGTGGAGCAGTTCACCGGCGCCCGCTACAAGGTCCAGGTGTTCCCGGCCGGGCAGCTCGCCAACGACCCCAAGGCGGTCGAGCAACTGCAGCTCGGCGGCATCGACTTCACCGTCACCGGCACCGGGACCTATGCCACGCATGTCCCGACGCTGAACCTCATGCTCATGCCCTACCTGGTGGACAGTTACGATCAGGGCTGGAAGCTCTATGACGAATCGAAATGGCTGAAAGCGCAATTCGACAAGGGACCGGCCAAGGGCTTCCGCCACGTCGCCACCTGGGAAGCGGGATTCCGTTCGATGACCACCAAGCAGCCGCTCAATTCGCCAGCCGACGCGAAAGGCGTGAAGCTGCGCACCTACCCGAACGAGATGCAGCGCTGGCTGCTGGAGGCGATGGGTTTCAACGTGCAGATCATGCCGGTGACCGAAGTCTATCTGGCGATCCAGCAGGGCACGGTGGCGGGCCAGGAAAACCCGATCGATACCATCCATGCCAACAAGTTCTACGAGGTGGCGCCGCACGTGACGCTGACCCAGCACGTCTACAGCCCGATTCCCCTGTCTATCTCGGAAAAGACCTGGCAAAAGCTCTCGCCGGCTGACCGCGATGCCGTGACCAAGGCCGGGCGCGAGGTTGCCGACTGGATGCGCAAGGAGATTCGCGCCAACGATGAACGGCTGCTGAAGGACATGGAATCAAAGGGCGCCAAGATCGCGCGCCCGAACCTGGCGCCGTTCCGCGCTTCGGTGCAGCCCGCCTACGCCAAGGCCAAGGAGAAGTTCGGTGCCGACGTGGACGCGGTCCTCGCCGACGCCGAGTCCGTGCGCAAGGCCCTGCCCTCGAAGTGAGCCTGCTGCCGCCGCAACCGGCGGCGCCGGCGCCCATCCGGGCGCTCGGCGCCACGCTCGACTGGAGCGTGGTCGCCATCGGCGCGCTCATGGTCACGCTGGTGTTCGTCAATGTGGTGCTGCACGTGTTCCAGCGCGACATGGCGTGGACCACGGAATTGTCGGAGCTGCTCATGGTGTGGGTGACGTTTCTGGGTGGCGCGGTCGCCGCCCGGCGCGGCGCCCATATGTCGATCACCGAATTCATCGACAAAACGCAAGGCCGCGCGCGAGTTGTAGCCGACCTGGCCGTCCTGGCGGTCGGCGCCGCGGTGCTGGCATTGCTGCTCTGGTTCGGCATCGGCATCGTCAATGCGAGCTGGGGCAATGAACTGACGGTGCTGGGCATTGCGATGGCCTGGCAGTATCTCGCGCTGCCAGTGGGCGCGGGGGCGACCCTGGTGTTCGTCGCATGGGACGCCGTGCAGATCGCACGCGGCGTTCCGGCGGCGGACCGCTACGGGAGCCACTAGGTGTTCGTCGCGACAGTGTTCGCGGTGTTCTTCCTGATTGCGCTGGGCGGGGTGCCGTTGGTATACGCGCTGCTCGCAACCACCATCGGCATGATCTGGGCGCTGGGCCTTTCGTATCCGCTCGAGACCATATTTCTGACCTATGTCGGCGGCGTCGAACCGTTCATCCTTATCGCTGTGCCGCTGTTCATCTTCGCCGGTGAATTGCTCTCCCAGGGCGGTGTCGGCAAGCGGATCGTCGCCTTCGCGCATGCCCTGTTCGGCTTCCTGCCCGGCGGCCTTGGCGTGGTAACCGTCGTGTCCTGCCTCATGTTCGGCGGCGTCTCGGGCTCGGCGATCGCGGACACCGCCGCGATCGGTTCGCTCGTCATCCCGGCGATGATCCAGCGCGGCTATTCGCGGGGTTTTGCGGCGGCGCTGCTGTCGGTCGCCGGCACGCTCGCCCTGCTGATGCCGCTTTCCATTCCGTTCCTGGTCTATGCCTTCACCGCCGGCGTGTCGGTGCGCACGCTATCCATGGCGGGAATCGTTCCGGCAGTCGTCTGCGCGCTGGCGCTGATCGTCGTCTGCATCTGGTATGGCAGGAAGACCGGCTGCGATACGGGCGGCCGGCGCGCATCGGCGGCCGAAATCTGGGCCGCGACCCGCGCCGCCGGGCCGGCGCTGCTGATGCCGTTGATCATTGTCGGCGGCATCTGGTCGGGGTTCTTCACGCCGACGGAGTCGGCGGCGGTGGCCGTGGTCTATGGTCTCGCGGTTTCGCTGCTCGTGTACCGGGATATCGGCTGGCGCGACGTGCCGCGCCTGCTGCTGAATGCCTTCCAGACCAGCGCCACCGTGATGCTGGTGCTGGGCGCGACCGCAGCGCTCGCGTGGCTGCTTACCGCCGAGCAGGTGGCGATGCAGCTTGCAGCTTGGGTGCAGGATGTTTCGCATGCGCAATGGGTGTTCCTGCTGCTGGTGAATATCTCGCTCCTCGTTCTCGGCATCTTCATCGAGCCGCTGCCCGCCCTGCTGCTGACGGCGCCGCTGTTCCTGCCGCTCGCGCAGGTGTTCAAGGTGGACCTGGTGCATCTAGGGGTGATCATGACCGCCAACCTCGCGATTGCGCTGTACACGCCGCCGGTGGGCGGCACCCTGTTCGTCGCCGCCAAGCTGGCCAAGGCGGGCATCGGGGAGATCACGCGGGCGCTGGTGCCGCTGATGGCGGCGACCGTGGCAGTATTGATGCTGATAACGTATTTTCCGTGGCTGACCAGGATCCTGCCGCAGCTGATCCTTTAAATGCGCCTCGGCTGCATCGCTGACGATCTCACCGGCGCGACCGACGTCGCGCTGATGCTGCAGAACGCGGGCATGCGCACGATTCAGACGATCGGTGTGCCGGCGGGAATCGCGCCGGAAGACGCCGACGCGGTGGTGGTGGCGCTGAAATCGCGCACCATCGCGCCTACCGAAGCCGTAGCGCAATCGCTTGCGGCGCTCGAATGGCTGCGCAGGCATGGCGCGCGGCAGATCCTGTTCAAGTATTGCTCCACCTTCGATTCGACCGACGCGGGCAATATCGGTCCGGTCGCCGATGCGCTGCTCGACGCGACGGGCGCGGCGTTCACCGTGGCCTGCCCGGCGTTTCCGACCAACAAGCGCACGGTGTACCTCGGGCATCTTTTCGTCGGCGAGCAGCTGCTGTCGGATTCGCCGATGAAGGACCATCCGCTCACGCCGATGCGCGACGCGAATCTTGCGCGCGTGCTCGGCCGGCAGACGAAGCGCAAGGTCGGGTTGGTTCCGTTGCCGACCGTCCGCCAGGGAGCGGCCGCGATGCGCGAGGCGTTTGTGAAGCTGAAAGAGACGGGTCATGCCTACGCCATCGTGGACGCCGTCGCGGACGAAGACCTGCTTGCCCTGGGCGCGGCCTGCGCGCAGCTGCCGCTGCTCACGGGTGGCTCGGGCATCGCCATGGGGCTGCCCGCGAATTTCGGCGTACACAGAGGCGGCGATGCCGCGCTACCCGCGGTCGGCGGGCGTGCCGCGGTGCTCTCGGGCAGTTGCTCGGCGCAATCCAACGCGCAGGTCGCGCATTGGCTGCAAGCGCATCCTGGGTTTCGCATTGATCCGCTGCAGCTCGCCGACGGCGCGGATCTTGCCGCCGGCGCGCTCGCGTGGGCTAAACCGCTGCTCGCGGCGGGGCCGGTTCTGGTATACGCCAGCGCCGCTCCCGACGCGGTACGCAAGGCGCAAGCGCGCCTCGGCGCGCAGCGCGCGGGCGAACTGGTCGAGCAGTGTCTGGCGCGAATTGCCAAGGGTCTGGCGGAGCAGGGCGTGCGCCGCCTGGTGGTGGCCGGCGGCGAGACCTCCGGCGCGGTCGTAAAGGCGCTCGGCGTGCAAGCATTGCGGATCGGCCCGCAGATCGATCCGGGCGTGCCCTGGACCGTGACGACGGGCGAGCCGCGTATCGCACTCGCGCTCAAATCGGGTAACTTCGGCACCAGCGACTTCTTCGCCAAGGCACTGGGAATGCAGTCATGAGCGAGACGCAGTTGCGCGAAGACATCTGCCGCCTGGGCGCGTCCATCTACGAGCGCGGCCTGACGCACGGCTCGACCGGCAACGTCAGCGCGAAATGCGGCGACGGCTGGCTGCTCACGCCCACCGGCTCCAACCTCGGCCGGCTCGATCCGGCGCGGCTGTCCAAACTCGACTGGAAAGGCAAGCTGGTTTCAGGCGATGCGCCGTCGAAGGAAGCTTTCCTGCACCTTGCAATGTATGAGGAACGGGAGAGGAACGCGGCGGTGGTGCATCTGCATTCGACGCATTCAGTCGCGGTCTCGGTACTGGAAGGCGTAGATCCCGCGGACGTGCTGCCGCCGCTCACCGCCTACTACGTGATGCGCATAGGCAGCCTGCCGCTGGTTCCCTACTATGCGCCGGGCGACATGGCGCTCGCGCAGGCCGTGCGCGGCTTCGCCCGAAAGCATCACGCGGTGCTGCTTGCCAACCATGGCCCGGTGGTCGCCGGATCGTCATTGTCGGCCGCGGCAGACGCGGTCGAGGAACTCGAAGCGACCGCGAAGCTCTTCCTGCTGCTGCGACACGAAAAGGTCCGCTGCCTTACGCCAGACCAGGTCGCCGAACTGCGCAAGAAACATCCAGTCTGAAAGGAAAGAAAATGTACGTCGTTACCGTCGAATTCGACATCAAGGCGGAGCAGCTCGATGAATTCCGCGCGCAGATGATCGCCAACGCCACGGCGAGCCGCGAACGCGAGCCCGGCTGCCGGCAGTTCGAGGTCTGCGCCGATCCGGCGAAACCGCAGGCGATTTACCTGTACGAAGTCTATGACGACCGCGCCGCGTTCGATGCGCACCTGGCCTCGGAGCATTTCAAGACTTTCGACCGGATCGTCGCACCGTGGATCGCCTCCAAAGCCGTGCGCATCTACGAAAGGCTCGATCCGCGTTGAACATCGGCCTGGCCGCAAGCCGGTCGTTGCGGCAGGGCCCGCGGTCCCAGTTGATCCGGCTGCTGAAACGCCATGGCCCGGTTCTCACAAAAGCAAACATCGTCGCGGTCGGCGGGACCTGGGAGGCCATCCGTTCCGCCCGCGTGCTCACGCAGCACCGGTCCCTGGTCCGTCTGCCGCGCGGTTTCGAGGGCGGCCTGATGAGCATGGTGGCGCAAGTGGTCGCGCCGGAACCGGATCTCACGCTGGATCTGGTGATTTACTTGGTCGACCCGAACGATCCGACGTCCGTATTCCCCGAGGCGCAGGCCTTGAAGCGCCAGTGCGTGGTGCACGGCAAGCCCTTCATTTCGACCTTTGCAGGCGCTGACGAGTGGCTGGCGCAGTGCGCGGGGCGATTGCCGCGAAAGAATCTCTTCTCGAAGCAGGGCGTCGCGCTGGTGGCGCATGACCGCCACAAGCCAGCGATGACCGCGTTTGCGCGGAAGTATTTCACGCTGCTGTCGCAGTTTCGAACACGTGTGGCCACTGGAACGACGGGCAGCTTGCTCAACGCCATGGCGCGCAAGCGCGGCGTGCGCGACTGGGTGGTGCCTATGCTCTCGGGCCCGCTCGGCGGAGACGCGCAGATCGCGCGCCTGCTGCTCGAAGGCAAGTGCGATCGGGTGATTTTCTTCGAGGATCCGCACGTCGCGCGCCAGCACGAGGCCGACATCCAGCTCCTCGAGCGCGCCGCGCGCGTGGTAGGGGAGAGGGCGGTATGCGTGAATGATCCCGCGACCGCCGAACAGTGGGCGCGCGCCGCGTACGCCGCGGCATAGAACCTGCAGCGGGAAGCGTGCGACGGGCGCTGCGGCGAAATCGGCCGCCCTCGACGTCCGTCGTTGCGCCGTCGGGTCGTCCCATCGCTCGACACCTTGAGTCCGCGCGCCTTGATTTCGCAGGTTCCGTTCGCGGTGACGCGATAGAGCGCATCGCGAGCCGCAGGTCCCCGGGTGCGTCGATGTCGACGAACCACAGGGC
>CAZTSJ010000074.1:0-1525 GCA_964616875.1 uncultured Bordetella sp.
TACCGAAGCGCAGGGCCTTCCCCCGACCATGGCAGCGGTCTGCCGCGTTGGCGGCTTTCGCTCAAACACGATCGCGCCGCTCGTGCGCGACGGCGTCGGAATCGGCGCCATCACTTTTACATTCCCGGAGGCGGGCCGCAAGCTGAACGACAAGCAGCTGGCGCTTCTCAAGACCTTCGCCGACCAGGCGGTGATCGCGATCGAGAACGTGCGCCTGTTCAACGAGACCAAGGAGGCGCTCGAGCGGCAGACGGCGACCGCGGAGATTCTCAAGGTCATCGCCAGTTCGCCCTCGGATGTGCAGCCAGTGTTCGATGCCATCGTGCAGAGCGCTGCACGCCTTTTCGCGCCCTGCAACACCGGTATCAATATGCTGGAGGGCAACCTCATCTATTTGCGCGCTGGCGGGGGGTCTAATTTCTCGCAAGAGAGATTCCGAAAGCTGGTGGAAAGTGTTTATCCGGTTCCTTTCGACGCCAACCAGAATCTGATTTCGCAAACGATAGTGGCAGGCCGGATCATGGAAGTGTTGGACTCGGAGGGGCCGGACGCCCCTGCTGCGACCAAAGCCACGGGACGTGTAACGAACTTCCGCTCGTTTACGCATGTGCCGCTCGTTCGCGAGGGCGTGGGCATCGGCACGCTTGCCCTGGCTCATCCCGAGCCGGGCTTCAGGTTGAACGACAAGCAGCGCGCGTTGTTGCAGACCTTCGCCGACCAGGCGGTGATCGCGATCGAGAACGTGCGGCTGTTCAAGGAACTGCAGGCGCAGACGCAGGCGCTGACGCGCTCGGTGGGGCAGTTGACGGCGCTGGGGGAGGTGGGGCAGGCGATCAGCTCGACGCTGGATCTGGAGACGGTGCTCAAAACCATCGTCTCGCGCGCCGTGCAGCTGACGGGGCTCGATGGCGGCTCGATCTACGAATACGACGAGCGCGCCGAGGAGTTCCACCTGCGCGCGACCGAGAACGTGGACGAGGAATATCTCGCGCTGCTGCGCAGTACGCCGATCCGCAAGGGCGAGGGTGCGGTCGGACGCGCCGCGCTGACGGGCATGCCGGTGCAGATCTCCGATGTCATGGACGCGAGCTACCAGACGCGCCTGCGCGACGCCCTCATCCGCGCCGGGTACCGGGCGGTGCTGGTGGTACCGCTGCGGCGCGAGGAGCACGTCATCGGCGCCCTGTCGGTGACGCGCAAGTCGCCGGGGGCGTTCGCGCCCGAAATTGTCGAGCTGCTCAAGACCTTCGCCACCCAGTCGGCGATGGCGATCCAGAACGCGCGCCTGTTTCGCGAGATCGAGGACAAGGGCCGCCAGCTGGAAGTCGCGAGCCAGCACAAGTCGAATTTCCTCGCCAGCATGAGCCACGAGTTGCGCACGCCCCTGAACGCCATCCTCGGCTTCAACGAGATGATCCTGGGCGATGTCTACGGCGCGGTGCCGGGCGACATGCAGCCGCCACTGGCGCAGATGCAGACCAGCGGCAAGCACCTCCTGCGCCTGATCAACAACGTGCTCGACCTT
>CAZTSJ010000075.1:0-2077 GCA_964616875.1 uncultured Bordetella sp.
GGCAACTCGCGCTTCACCGCGGGCCTGATGCGCGTCGCATACGACGGCGTGGCAGACCTGAAGAAGGTGATGCCGGACCTGTCGGACGCCGAGATCGCGCGCAGCGATTTCGGCACCTACACCGAGGCGCAATTCCTCGACGACATGGGCCGCGTCACCGAGTACCGCTGCGATCCGGACCTGACCGAGATACTGGTAAAGCAAAGCCTGGCGACGGTCGAGTGGATGCGCTCCAAGGGCGTGCGCTTCACCGCCGCCTGGGGCCGCCAGGCCTTCAATATCGGCGGCAAGTTCAAGTTCTGGGGCGGGCTCACGGTGGAAGCCGTCGGCGGCGGACCGGGCCTGGTCGAGTCGCTCATCGGCATCGCGAAGAAAAACGGCATCGACATCTGGTACGAGGCGCGGGCGAAGGAACTGTTGACCGATGATTCCGGGGTTACCGGAGTCGTTGTTAAACATGAAGGAAAGACGAAATCCCTGCGCGCAAAATCAGTCGTTCTCGCTGCAGGGGGCTTCCAGGCCGATCCCGAGCAACGCACGCGCTACCTCGGCCCGGGCTGGGAGCTCGCCGAGGTGCGCGGCACGCGCTTCAATACCGGCGACGGAATCCGCATGGCGCTCGCAGCCGGGGCGGCGCCCACCGGCAACTGGTCCGGCTGCCACGCGGTGGCCTGGGAACGCAACGCCCCCGAGTTCGGCGACCTCGCCGTGGGCGACCAGTTCCAGAAGCATTCCTATCCCTGGGGCATCTACCTCAATGCCGAGGGCAAGCGCTTCGTGGACGAAGGCGCCGATTTCCGCAACTACACCTACGCCAAGTACGGCCGCGTGATCCTCTCGCAGCCCGGCCAGTTCGCCTGGCAGATATTCGATGCCAAGGTGAAGGCGCAATTGCGCGACGAGTACAAGATCAAGCAAGTGACGAAGCGCGTGGGCAACACGCTGGAAGAACTCGTGGGCAAGCTGGAAGACACGAATCAAGCCGCCGCGCTCGAGGAGATCACGCGTTACAACGCGGCGGTTCAGACGGACATCCCCTTCAATCCCAACATCAAGGATGGAAGGTGTACAAAAAATCTCCAGATAAACAAAAGCAACTGGGCCAATACGCTCGACACCCCGCCCTTCGAGGCCTACGCGGTGACTTGCGGGATTACCTTCAGTTTTGGCGGACTAAAAATAAATTCCCAGGCACAGGTCATTTCCTCAGATGGCGCACCGATTCCGGGCCTGTACGCGGCGGGAGAACTGGTCGGCGGCATCTTCTGGTTCAACTACCCCGGTGGCACGGGGCTCACGAACGGCGCGGTATTCGGCAGGATCGCCGGCGAGAACGCGGCGCGCGCCAATGGTTTGGTGAAATAATCCCGTGATGGCTGCCTCACGGCCTACGCTCTTCCTGTCGCACGGCTCGCCGATGCACGCGCTCGAACCGGGCGCGGTGCGCGGCGTGTGGGAGGAACTCGGGCGCACGCTGCCGCGCCCGCAGGCGATCCTGATCGCGTCGGCGCACTGGGAAACCGCCAGTCCCGCGCTCACCGCCGCCGCAAAGCCGGAAACGATCCACGATTTTTACGGCTTTCCGAAACCGCTTTACGAAATTCAGTACCCGGCACCGGGTGCACCGGATGTTGCTGCTCGTGCACTTAAGTTATTGCAGGAAAATAAATTCAAAGCCACCACAGACCCAGTTCGCGGTCTGGACCACGGCGCCTGGTCGCCGCTGCTCTACATGTACCCGAAGGCGGATGTTCCGGTGGTGCAGGTTTCGGTGCAGACCGAGCTTGGGCCGAAGCACCACCTGGATCTTGGCCGCGCGCTCGCCTCGCTCGCCAGCGAGGGAATTCTGATCATCGGCTCGGGACACATGACACATAACCTGCGCGAACGCCGCGACGGGCCGCCGCTCGCCTATGTCTGCGAATTCCAGTCCTGGGTAAAAGAAAAAATAGATTCCAAGGAATGGAATTCGTTGGTGAATTATCGGTCACTCACTCCCGGCGGCGCGCGTGCCCATCCCACCGACGAGCATTTCCTGCCGCTGTTCGTGGCGCTGGGCGCCGCAGGCGAAAATTAC
>CAZTSJ010000076.1:0-4387 GCA_964616875.1 uncultured Bordetella sp.
CCGGCCGCACGAGCTGGAAATCCACCTGCGCGGCGCGATCCGCAACGGCATGACGAAGCAGGAAATCAAGGAAGTCTTCATCCATGTCGCCTGCTACTGCGGCGCGCCCGCCGCGCTCGACAGTTTCAGGATCGCGAAGCGAATCTTCGCGGAACAGCCAAGTCGCTAGCAATGAGATTTATTGCGGTATTGCTTCTGGCTTTCGCCTCGTTACTCGCCGCGGCGCAGCAAGCGGTGCCGCCCGAGGACGCGCGCGCGGTGCGCGCCGTCATCGAGGCGCAGCTCGACGCCTTCCGCAAGGACGACGCGGCACGCGCCTTTTCCCTCGCGACGCCCGGCATCCGCGAAACTTTCGGCAGCGCGGAGAATTTCATGGCGATGGTCAAGGGCTCCTACGCGGTGGTCTACCGGCCCAGGAGCGTCGCCTTCGAGGCGCCGCTCATCGTCGACGGCGAGCTGGTGCAGCCGGTGCGCCTCACCGACGCCGAAGGCCGTGCCTGGATCGCGATCTATCCGATGCAGCGCCAGCCCGACGGCAGCTGGCGCACTAACGGCTGCCAGCTCGCGCGCACCGCGGGAACTGCGACCTGAACGGGCACTGCAACCTGACCGGCAAATTTATCGTCCCCGCTTAGGCGGGTCCGCAGTGTCACCGATCCGCGACAGTGGCATTTTGTCACTGTCGCCGAATCCGGAAATATTTTCTCCACCCTCTGGTCTTCGCGTGCTTGCGGATCAACACTTGCGCATCTCTTCCGGAGGTCAAGCATGAGCTTCCAACTGCCTTTGCTCGGTGTGGGAATCGTCATCGCACTAATTGTCGTGATGGCGATCTGGTTCATTTCGGCGTCCTCGCGCGCCCTCGACAAGCGGCGCGAAGAACTGAAGGCGAAGCGCGTGGCGTACCAGCCCTGGGATGCCGAGAGCGCCGACGGCCGCGGCAATAGGTAGGTAACTGCGCGTTAACCGCGCGCTCTAGGCGCGGGATCTGCGCAGCGCCGGCACGATCAGCGCCGCAAGCAGCAGCGCGGTGCCGATCATGAAGGCGAGGCTGATCGGCCGCGTGAAGAACTGCGACGCGTCGCCGCGCCCGAGCAGCATCGCGCGGCGCAGGTGTTCCTCCAGCAGCGGGCCGAGCACGTAGCCCAGCAGCAGCGGCGCCGGCTCGCACTCCAGTTTCGCGAGCAGGTAGCCCAGCACGCCGATCCCGGCGCACAGATACACGTCCACCGGATTGTTGCTCACGCTGTAGTTGCCAAGCGCACAGAACATGACGATCGACGGAAACAACCAGCGGTAGGGCACGCGCAGGAGCCGCACCCACAGGCCCACCAGCGGCAGGTTGAGCACCAGCAGCATCAGGTTGCCGATCCACATGCTGGCGACGATGCCCCAGAAGAGTTCGGGCTTGTCGGCGATCACCCCGGGCCCTGGCGTGAGGCCCTGCATGATCATCGCCCCCACCATCAGCGCCATCACCGGGCTGCCCGGGATGCCGAGCGTCAGCGTCGGGATGAAGCCGGTCTGCGCCGCGGCATTGTTCGCCGCCTCAGGCGCCGCCACGCCCTCGATCGCGCCCTTGCCGAAGCGCGCAGGGTCCGTCGCGATCTTCTTTTCCAGGATGTAGGCCGCGAACGAGGACAGCGCGGGCCCGGTTCCCGGCAGGATGCCGAAGAGCGACCCCACCGCCGTGCCGCGCACCGCGGGCCAGGACGACTGCCTGAGATCCTCGCGGCTCGGCATCAGGCGCGGTAGCTTGTCGGTGAACACCTGGCGTGGCTGGTTCGATTCGAGGTTGATGACGATCTCGGCCACCGCGAAAAGGCCCACCGCGATCACCGTGAAGCCGATGCCGTCCCAGAGCTCCGGCACGCCGAAGGTGTAGCGCGCGACACCTGAATTGACGTCGGTGCCGACGACGCCGAGCAACAGGCCCAGCACCACCATCGCCAGGCCCTTCACCGCGTCGCCCTGCGCGAGCACCGCCGAGCCCACCAGGCCCATCGCCATCAGCGCGCAGTATTCCCAGGGCCCGAAGGCGAGCGCCCATTCGCCAAGCGGCGGCCCGACCAGCGCGATCAGGAGCGTGCCGACGCAGCCGGCGAAGAACGAGGCCAGTGCCGCGATCGCGAGCGCCGGGCCCGCGCGCCCCTGGCGCGCCATCTGGTAGCCGTCGATGCAGGTCACCGCCGAGGCCGTCTCGCCGGGCAGGTTGACGAGGATCGAGGTGGTCGAGCCGCCGTACTGCGCGCCGTAGTAGATCCCCGCCAGCATGATGAGCGAGGCGACCGGCGGCAGCGTGAAAGTGAGCGGGAACAGCATCCCGATCGCCACCAGCGGGCTGATGCCCGGCAGCACGCCGATCAATGTGCCGAGCGCCACCCCGGCGAAGCAGTAGCCCAGGTTCTGCAGCGTGAAGGCGACGCTGAATCCCAGGGCAAGATTTTCAATCACAAAAAATAAATCCCTGGGAACATCTGAAACGGCAGCTTCAGCACATAGAGGAACACCACCATGGCAAAGGCAGTCATCACCGCCGTGAGTATCAGCACCTCCCGGACCCGGAACTCCCGCCCGCCCGCCGCAGCCGCGAAAAACAGCGCTACCACCGCCGGCACCAGGCCGAAGCGCGGCAGCAGAAAACCGAACACCACCATCGAGGCCACGATGCACGCCAGCGGCCGCCAGCCCCAGGCGAGCACCGCCGTTTCTTTCGACTTGAGCGCCCTTACTACCAAAAACAAACCAAAACACGCCAGGATCCCGCCCAGCAGCGTCGGGAAATATCCCGACCCCATGCGCATCACGGTGCCGAAATGGTAGTCGCGCGCGACGAGCATCGCCCCCGCGCCGATGGCGAGGAACAGCAGCCCCGCTAAAAAGTCCTTGCTGCCGCGCAGTCGCGCGGAGCTCACTTCACTGCGGCGATCTCGACCCGATCGCGGCCCTGGCGCTTGGCGGCGTACATGGCGGCGTCGGCGGCGCGCAGCAGCTCGGCCGTCGTCTTGCCGTGCGCGGGAAACGCCGCCACGCCGATCGAGGTCGTGACGCCGCGCAGCAGCTCGCCGTGGAAATTGACATGCAGGCCCTGCACGCCCTTCCAGAGCTGCTCGGCCCGGCTCTGGCACATCGCGAGGGACGCCTCCGGCAGGATCACCACGAACTCCTCGCCGCCGTAGCGGCAGGCGATGTCTTCAGCGCGCACGTGGGTGACAAGATAGTCCCCCAGCACGCGCAACAGCGTGTCTCCCGCTTCGTGGCCGTGGCTGTCGTTGAAAGCCTTGAAGTGGTCGAGGTCCAGCATAAGCACGCCCACCGTGCGGCCGTTGCGCGCCGCCCTCAGTACTTCGCGCTCCAGCGCCTGCTCCAGGTAGCGGCGGTTGTACAGGCCGGTGAGGGAATCGTGCACCGCCTGCGCGCGCAGCGATTCGCGCAGCCTCAGGTTGACGAGCGCGAGCGCGATCTGCTCGCTCACGGCGAGCGCCCAGGCCCGCTGCGACTCGAGCCGCTGCAGGCGCACCGGGCGCGGCAGATGCGCCTCTTCGGGGCCGAGCTGGATATGCAGCATGCCCAATGTCTCGCCGTTGCCGAGGATGGGCGCGCACAGGCAGGGGCCATGCGGCGCGACGATGAGGTGCTGGCAGACGAGCTTCGAGCCCGCGTCTTCGACCACGTGCAGCTGGCCGCGGCGCAGCGCCCAGCAATCGTCCTTGCTGATGACCGGATCGCCGGCGAGCTTCGCCTCGCCCCAGGACGCCACTGCCTCGAGCAGGTCGTTGCCGAAGTTGCGCAGGTACAGGTTGCCCGAGGTGCCGGGAAACAGCTCGTCGACGAACTGCGTGACCACCCCGCGGGATTCCTCGGCCGACTTGCACATCTGCATCATGTCGCCCAGCTTGCCGAGGACGAGATTCTCGCGGTGGCGCCGCTCCAGCAGGTTCACCGTCGCCACCAGCTGCCGGTTGGCCTCCTCCAGCCTCCGCTCGAATTCCTTGCGCTCGGTGATTTCGCGCGCCACTACCACCACCTGCGCGACCTTGCCCGCGGCGTCCTTGATGACGTCGCCCTGCGACTCGATGTAGCGGATGCTGCCGTTGGCGAGCAGGAAGCGGTACTGCGTGCGCTGCCCGACGCCGCTCGCCACCGTCTCGCGGAACACGCGCTGCACGCGCTCGCGGTCCTCGGGATGGATTTCGCGGAAGGAATCCGTGCCCGCGAGATTCTTGTCGCCGAACACTGTGTTGTAAGACGGGCTGTTGTAGAGCCGCCTGCCCTCGGTGTCGAGCAGCGCCACCAGGTCCGACATGTTGTCGAGCAACATCCCGAGGGTGCGGGCGTGGTCGGGGTCGGGTGGCAGCGCGGCCATAGTGGGGAATCTACGACGGGA
>CAZTSJ010000077.1:0-2052 GCA_964616875.1 uncultured Bordetella sp.
TTCGGCATCCGTGTGGTTGACCACGGGCGCGCCCATCAGCATCTGCGGCGCGCCGGACCCCATCACGTAGCGCGGCTGCTCATGATGGGATGTGCGCACGGTTTCGCGCGCTGCGGGATCGGCCGTGGATTCGAGGTCCGCCTCGCCGTAGCAGGTGCAGACGTAGGTACGCAACGCTTCGGCCTCCAGGTACACCGCGGTGCCGCGTATGCCGATGGTCGCGGTGGGCGTCGTCAGGGTTCTGGCTGCGCCGGGCGAAAACACCGACAGTACCGCGCCCGTGGCGACGCGCAAGCCCGACAGGACCAGCGCGCCGAGCACGCCCTGCGCCTCGACGCGCGAATTGGCGCGGATCAGGAACGCGTCCTTGCCCGTGACGAACACCACTTCGCTGTTGGCGCCGGTGGTAATGACGTCGCCCCCCTTGATGTCCATGCCCTCGCTCGCCGGCGCGCCGTTGACGCGCACATCGCCGCGCAGGCGGTGCACGCCCTTCTCGATCGAGCCGACCGCAAGCGCCGCGCGCAGCCACGCCATTTGCAGCGCGAGCACCGCGGCGGCGCTGCGCAACAATTGCCGCCGTTTACTTCGCATCCGCCAGCTCCTCCGCCAGCGCATCCGCGATCGCGGCGCGCTCGGCCGCCGCAGGCCATGAATTCTCGAACTCCCAGCCATGCTGCGCCTCGATGCGCTCGCGGAACGCCCCTTCGAGATCGCGTTCCACCCAGGCGTCGAGCGCTTTCGGCAGCCGTGGCAGGAAACTGCTCGCGACGAGCGCGCAGCCGCCGATCGCCAGCGCGCCGCTGGCGCCGATCCTGCGCCCGTTCAGGCACAAGGCGTCTGCATCGAGATAGGCGCGCACGCCGAACTGGCGATAGGTCGCGAGCGCCGGCGCCAGGCCCCAGGCGCGCCAGCGCGACGCGCGACCCGGCGCGATGAGCAGCGGCGCAATCAAGACGAACGCGAAATGGCCTTCTTCGACGTTGAGCAGGTCGCCGCTGATGTCTGCGCTCGCCCGCCCCCAGAGGAGAATCGGGGCGGCGCGCCGGGGCTGCGAGGTCGCGAGCCCGATGCAGGCCGCACGCAATTCGTGCGTTCCGCTCGGGCCCAACCGGATCCAGCGCGCCGCGATTCCCATGCGGCTAGCCTAGCAGAAGCGCGCCGCGCGCTCCCTACTTCTTCTTTTTGCCGCGCTTGCCTGCGCTTGACTTTTCGGCGCGATCGAGAGCGTCCTCGAGCGCGCGGCACAGCGTTTTCAAAACCTTGATGCGGGCGTGATACTTGTTGTTCGCTTCGACCAGGGTCCAGGGCGCGAGCGACGTCGAAGTGCGGTCGACCATGTCGCAGACCGCGGTCTCGTATTGGTTCCATTGCTTGCGGTTGCGCCAGTCTTCGTCGGTGATCTTGAAGCGCTTGAACGCGACCTTCTCGCGCTGCTTGAAGCGCCGGAACTGTTCTTCCTTGCTGATGGCGAGCCAGAACTTGAGCACCACGGTGCCGTGGCGCAGCAGCGCGCCTTCGAAATCGTTGATCTCGGTATACGCGCGCAGCCAATCGGCCTCGCTGCAGAATCCCTCCACCCGCTCGACCAGCACCCGCCCGTACCAGGAGCGATCGAAGAACGTGAAGCGGCCATGCCTGGGCAGGTGGCGCCAGAACCGCCACAGATAGGGCTGCGCGCGCTCTTCCTCACCCGGCGCGGCGATGGATACGTTGGCATACCGGCGTGCGTCCAGCGCGCTGGTGACGCGCCGGATAGCGCCGCCCTTGCCCGCGGCATCGTTGCCTTCGAAAACCGCGACCACCGAGAGAGCACTGAAACGCGGATCGCGCGACGCGAAGTTCAGCCGCCCCTGCCATTTCTCGAGCTCCTTCTCATACCTCGCCTTGGTCATGGGCTGGTCGAGCTCGAGCGAGCGCAGGATGTTCAGGTTGTCGGCGGGCGCCGGCATCGGCGGGGTCTTGTCCGGCAGGCGCTTGAGCGGCTTTTCGTCGAGCCGCTCGCGCGTCGCCGCAAGCAGATGCCTGCCCACCGTGAGCGTGCGGTAGCGC
>CAZTSJ010000078.1:0-3084 GCA_964616875.1 uncultured Bordetella sp.
AGCAGCATCAGGATGTCGGGCCCGCTGCCCGACTGGATCGCCGAAGTGGCCCGCGCCGGGATGTCATTGGCATTGACCGTCTCGACGTTGAGCTTGATGCCGAGCGCCTTTTCCACTTCCGGCACGTAAACTTCGCGCAGCACCTTGTCGGCGGCCGGCACGAAATCGTTCCAGCGCAGGATGTGGATCGTGTTGGCCTGCGCGAACACCGGCGCGCGGTGCGCGGCAAGAATTCCGGCGAGACCGGTCGCCGCGATGCTGGCGCCGGTCGCCTTCAGAAACTTTCTGCGTTTCATATTCTCTCCCCCTTGAATGGTCAATCCGGCCGATGCGACCGCAGCCGTGCAATCTGCCTTCACGCGCGCGCAAAGTCAATTATTTTCCCGACGATGTCGCGACTGTTGCTGTGCAACATTCGCGATCGTGCGCCCGTTCGATAAGCTGTACCGCATGCGAAACACCGTCGAATCCCTTCCCCGCGGCAGCGTGCCGATGCAATACGCGTTTTTCGACGCGGACGGTGCGTTGGACCTGGACGCTTTTCGCCTGCAGATCGGTGCCTGCCTGCGTGCCAACGTGCAGGGCATCGCAATCCTCGGCCTGGCGACTGAGGTTTCCAAGCTCGCGCGCGAGGAACGCTCGGCGCTGCTCGAGGCCGCGTCGGCAGCGATCGGCGGGCGGGCGCCGCTCTCGGTCACGGTGTTCGGCCGGACGCCCGAAGAACAGATCGACTTCGTGCGCGAGGCGGAGCGCGCCGGCGCCGCCAGCGTCGTGCTGCAGCCGCCGCGCCTCCCCGGCATCGATGAGGCGGCGCTGCTGCGCTTTTTCGGGCGCGTGATCGACGCCACGGGAATTCCCGCGGGAATCCAGAACGCCCCCGAGTACATCGGCGTCGGGCTGGGCGTCGAATCCATCGAGGCTCTGCGCCGCAACCATCCGAATTTTCGCGTGCTGAAGGCAGAGGGATCGGCGATGCTGATCCGCCGCACCATCGAGCAGACGGAAGGAAAGCTGGTGGTATTGAACGGCCGCGCCGGACTGGAGCTGCCGGACAACTTGCGCGCCGGCGCAAGCGGCATGATCCCCGGCGCCGAGACCTGCGATGTGCTGGCCCGCGTCTGGGCCGGATTGCAGGGCGACGCACATGCGGCCGAACAGGCCGAGGCTCTGTACCGCGACGCACTGCCGCTGCTTACCTTCCTGATGCAGTCGATCGACCAGATCGTGTGCTATGGCAAGCGTCTGCTCGCAAGACGCATTGGCCTGGGAACGGTCCACGATCGCGCGCCCGCCCAAGCACCAACCGCGTTCGGCCTGGCCTGCCTCGAACGCCACGCCGCGCGCCTGCCAGCGTGGCCGTGAGCGGCCGCGCGCGCTTCAGGCGCGCCAGGCCTCCGGATTGACGAGGTGCGCCGGGCGCCGGCCGAGGGAGAAATCGACCACGCTTTGCAGGCCCGCTGACGCGATGGCGTGGAAGCATTCGTCCGTCCAGCACAGCGCGTGCGGCGTGACAATCACGTTTTCCATCTTGAGCAGCGGGTTCGCCGGGTCGACGGGTTCCTGCTCGAACACGTCGAGGCCCGCGCCGGCGATTTTCCCGCCGCGCAGCGCGTCGATCAGCGCCGGCTCATTCACGATCGGCCCGCGCGCCACATTGATGAAGTAGGCGCCCTGCTTCATGAGCGCGAACTGCGGCGCACCGATCAGATGCCGCGTCTCGTCGCTGAGGAGGCAGGCAACCACGACGAAATCCGCTTCGCGCAACAACTGCTCCAGCGGCACACGCGATGCATCGAGCGCGCGCAGGGTCTCGTCGCTCGCATAGGGGTCGGCAACAACGCGGCGCATGCCGAACGGCGCCGAGACCCTGAGCAGCTCCTGACCGATACCGCCGCCACCGACGATGCCGAGCGTGCGGCCAATCAGGCCGGTGCCCATCAGGTCGTTCCGGTCCGTCCAGCGCCCGGCGCGCGTGATGCGGTCTTTGGCAAAAAGGCGCCCGGCGAGGGCGAACAACAGCGTGAGCGTGGCGACCGCCACCGGCCGGCGCACCGCAAGCGGCGTGTTCGTGAGCAGGATCCCCTTCGCGCTCAGCGCGGGGACATCGACCGAGTCGTAGCCCACGCCGTGGCGCGCGACGATGCGCAGCCGGCAATCCCCGCGTGCGACGGTGGCGGCGCTGACGCGGGACGAATTCACATAGAGCGCGTCATAGCTCGCCGCCAGTTCCGGCGTGATCTCCTTCACCGAAGCCACCGTGTACTCCCAATCGAGTACCGGATTGCCCTTCAAGACCTCGAGTGCCCGGCTGCCGAATGAAGGTTCGCCCGCCGCATTGAGCACGTCGCGCACTATGCCGAGTTTGAATGTCATCGTGCCCCTTTCAAGGTCTCGCGGATGGCCGCTTGCAGCAGCGACGAGTCGAGGCCGGCGGCGATCATGTTGAAACCGAGTTCGCGGTAGCGCTTTGCCCAGCCAGCATCGGCGGCCATGAAGCCCAGGCCCTTGCCGTGCCGGCGCGCGGTGGCAACGATGGAGCGCACAGCGTCGAGGTACTTCGGCGACTCGAATTCGCCCGGTATGCCGAGGAAATTCGTCAGGTCGAAATGGCCGAGCCAGAGGACGTCGATGCCCGGCGTCGCGGCGATGCCTTCGAGCTCCGCCATGCCGCGCTCGGATTCGATCTGCGCGATCACCAGGGTGCGCGCGTTGAGCGCCGCCACCTTGGCTTTGACGTCGCCGCCCGAATAATCGTCCTGCGCGACGCCGAACGCGGCGCCGCGCCTGCCCTGCGGCGGATAGTGCGTCGCCTCGACGATGCGGCGCGCCTCCTCGGCGCTCTCGACCATCGGCACCATCACGCCATGCACGCCGACATCAAGCGCCCGGGCGAGAAAATGATATTCGCTGCGCGGCACACGCACGAGCGGCTCGATGCCGATGCCGCGGCAGCCGGCCGCGAGCATCTTCAGCGTCTCGAAGCCCAGGCCCGCGTGCTCCATGTCGAAGAGGGCAAATTCGCAGGCCGCCGATTTCAGGATCTGCGGCGTGCCCGGAACGAAAAACTCGAACACCATCGCGCCA
>CAZTSJ010000079.1:0-9633 GCA_964616875.1 uncultured Bordetella sp.
CGAGATCTGGCCGCCCAGCATGTCGGTGATCACCGGCGCCGAGCCCTTGTACGGCACGTGGATCGTGCTCACGCCGCCCAGCATGTGGAACAGCTCGCATGCGAGGTGCGATGTGCTGGCCGGGCCGACCGAACCGCAGCTCATCTTGCCCTGGTTCGCCTTGCCGTAGGCCACCAGTTCCCTGAGGTTGGTGATGGGGATGTCGTTGCGCACCAGCAGCACCAGCGCGCCCGCGGCGACCTGCGTGATGGGCTCGAAGTCCTTCAGCGTGTCGTAGGGCATCTTCTCCACCACCGCCGGGCTGATCGCCATCGGGCCGACGTGCGAGAAGAGAATGTTGTAGCCGTCGGGCGCCGACTTGGCGACGAAGGTGGCGCCGATGGTGCCGTTGGCGCCGGGCTTGTTCTCGACGATGAAGGGCTGGCCGAGCGACTCCTGGAGCTTCTGGCCGACGATGCGCGTGAGCAGCTCCGCCGGCCCGGCGGGCGTCCAGGGGTTGATGAGGCGCACCGGCTTGTTCGGGTAGGACTGCGCGAAAGCCGATGCGGCGAAGCTTGCCGCGACGAGGGCGGCGATGGACTTGAACAAGTGCGAGACCATGGGTGTCTCCTGGTTAGAATGGCGAGGATGAAAACGAAACGGGAATACGGAAAAGCGGGAACGCTCGGCATCGGCGTGCCGCAGGCGAACACCACCGTGGAGGCGGAGTTCCGCGTGCTCGCGCCGGCGGGCGTCAACGTGATCACGGCCCGGCTGCAGGGCAGCCGCACCGATTCGCGCCAGCGGCTGCTCGATTACTTCCATACGCTGGACGCGACGATGGACACCTTCGACAGCGCGCCGCTCGATGCTTTCGGCTTTGCCTGCACGGGCTCCTCCTACCTGCTCGGCGTGGAGAAGGACCGCGCGGCCTTCGCGGAGCTGTCGAAGCGCCGCGGCTACCCGGTGGTGCCGGCGACCGAAGCCATCCTCGAGTCGCTGGCGAAGATCGGCGCGCGCCGCATCGCGCTCGTTTCGCCCTACCCGGCCTGGCTCACCGAGGCCGCGCTGGGCTACTACCGCGACGCCGGCATCGGGGTCGCCGAGGTGGTGCAGGTGGAAGCCGACACCGCTGACACGCGCAACGTCTACAACGTCACCAGCGCGGACGCGCTCGCCGCAGCGAAGCGCCTCAAGCGCAAGGACGTGGACGCCCTCCTGCTCTCCGGGACCGGCATGCCCACGCTCGCAGCGATCGGCGAGATTTCCCGCACCACCGGCAAGCCCGTGCTGTCGTCCACCCTCTGCCTCGCCTGGGTGCTCGGCCAGCGCCTGGGGCTTGCCTCGCCCCCGCCCTGGGCGAAGCGCGATGGCTGGGAAGCGCAGCTGCAGATGCTGTAGCGTCATTTGCCCAGCTTGT
Source organism: uncultured Bordetella sp. (assembly GCA_964616875.1). Taxonomy (GTDB): domain Bacteria; phylum Pseudomonadota; class Gammaproteobacteria; order Burkholderiales; family SG8-39; genus RBG-16-66-20. The sequence goes on from CAZTSJ010000079.1 coordinate 1,400, forward strand.
AGACGCGCAGCGCGTTGTCACGCAGGAACTTGCGCTTCGGCTCGGGCCTGAGGCCCAGTGCCTCGACCTCGGCGCGCGTGCGCTCGAAATCGAGGATGGGGAAGTCGGTGCCGAACATCACCTTGTCCTGGCCGTAGCTGTTGATGTAGCGCACCAGCGACGCGGGCCAGTACTTGGGGCTGTGGGCATCGCAGCCGATGTAGACGTTCTTGTGCTTCCAGGCCATGGCGATCATTTCGTCGGTCCAGGGAATGCCGACGTGGATGCCGACCAGCTTCAGCTCGGGGAAGTCGCAGGCCACCGCGTCGAGCGTGATCGGGCGACCGACGCTCTTCAGGCGATAGGTCGGGTCGTAGATCATGGATTGCCCGACCTGCATCTGCACCGGGATGTCGAGCTCGCAGCACTTGGCGTAGTACGGGTACCACTTGGCGTGGTCCGGCGCCAGTTCGTACCAGTGCGGGTAGAAATGCGCGCCGATGAAGCCGAGGTCCTTCACCGCGCGCTCGAGCTCCCGTACGCCGTGCATGCCCTCCCAGGGATCCAGGCCGGCCATGCCGCAGAAGCGGTCCGGGTGCTGCTTCACCGCTTTCGCCACCATCTCGTACGGCAGGTGGTAGCAGGCAGGATGCCCGAGTCGGCCGGCACGCGTGGCGACGAGGAAGGCCTTCTCGATGCCCGCAGCGTCCATGCGCCGCAGCATCTCCTTGTGCGAGATGCCGTCGGCGGTTTTCGGCTTCACCTTCATCTTGCCCTTGTAGAAGGCGTCGCGCTTCGGCCGCAGCGCGTTGGCCTCCTGCGTCCAGATATTGGCGACGATGTCGATGGCCTGGATTTTCGGCTTTCGTTTCATGCGGCGGTTTCCGTTTCGAAAATCCGGTTCAGCAGCGACTCGGCCTCGGCGCGCGGGATGCGGCGGCAGGCCAGGTCGAAGAACTTGCGCCGCATGCCGTCTTCATCCAGCGGCGGCGTGGTGGTGCCGCGCGGCGAGTAGGGCCCGGCCTCGGCGGGCATGCCGTATTCCATCCGGCACTCGCCCGACCTGGTTTCTCCGCTTTTCATTTGAATATCTATGCGGGTACAGAAGCGTTTCGGATATTCCCGGGCTGATGTTTCATCCACACTGCTTTCAATCAACCCATACAACCCCTCGATCCGCGGATCCCGCGCGGGCGCGACGACGTTGTCGAAGCCGAAGCCGCCGTGCACCAGGCAACTCGCGATCGCCCAGGGCATGCTCATGAGGCGGTCGTAGAGCTCGTGCGACTCGCGCGGCGGCTGCCCGAACATGAGAGCCATGGGGTAAGTGAGAATTTTTATATTCTTGATTTTTTTATAGTCTAAAAAACCCTTGGAAAGAATATCCAAAACAGCCTCTATCGCAGGCTGCGCATGCCGGCAGGCGGGCAGCGGCTTGAAGAAGACCCCATCCAGCATCTCGCCGTGCCAGGCCTCCGGTGCGAGCGCCGATACGTCGCCGCGCAGGAGCTGCATGAGGCCGCTGTCCTTGCCGCCTTCCAGCACGTTCTCGCCCGCGGCAAGTCCGGCTTCCGCGAGTCGCACTGCCTCCAGAGCCGTGCGCGCCGCCAGCCCGCCGTGAATCGGCACCACCGATCCGTGCTCGGTCAGGCCGCGCATGGCGGCCACCGGCACGGTGAAGGCGGCGATCGATATCGCATCGGACAAGGTTTTTCTGTCTAATTTCAATAATTTTCCAACGGCCGCGGCAGCCCCGATGGCGCCGGTGGTGGAGGTGGGCGCAGCACCCGCCAGCGTCTGCGCGGGATGCGAGCACTTGGCGAGGCGGCAGGCGACTTCGTAGCCCACCCCCAGCGGCAGGAACAGCTCGTGCAAGGGCCGGTTGCCGCGCGACGCCCAGAGCGCCGAGACAATGGAGCTGCAGGGATGGTTGCCGCCGCCGCCGAAGCCATCGTGGATCTGCAGCAGCGCGCCCACCGTGCCCATCGCCACGGCCGCGGATTCCGCGGTCAGGCCACCCATGCCGTTTACCTTCACATCTCCCGGCAACTTCACCGCGCCCGGCTGTGCGAGCACGTAGCCGCTCGCCGCCTCGGGCAGCGTGCTGCCCGCGAGCGTGCTGCCGATGTAGTCGGCGAGGAACCACCTCACTTTTTGTTTTCGATGTTGAGTCAAATGTTTCCATTCAAATCGAAAAGCAAAATCGGCGATACGGCTGGAAAGACCGGCGCTCATGTCAGTTGGTCGTCGTGACCTTCGCGTCCTTGACGGCTTTCGCGTACTTCACGATCTCGGCGCGGATGTGCGCCGCGTGCTCCTCCGGCGTGGAACCCACCGGGTCGAGGCCGTTCTGCTTCATCCACTCGACGACGTCGGGCTTCTTCATCGCCGCGGCCACCTCCTGCGACAGCCGGTTGACGATCGCCTTCGGCGTGCCGGCCGGCGCCATCATGCCGTACCAGGAGTTGAGCTCGAAGCCCGGCACAGTCTCGGCGACCGCCGGGATCTCCGGGAAATTCGGCGAGCGCTTGAGCGTGCTGATGGCCAGCATGCGGATCTGCCCCGCTTTCGCCTGCTGCATCGAGCCGGAGATGCCGAAGAAGGCGAAGTCCACGCGCTCGCCCATCATGTCCGTGATCGCGGGCGTCGAGCCCTTGTAGGGCACGTGCAGCGTGTTGATGCCGGCCAGCACGTTGAGCATCTCGCCCGCGAGGTGCGTCGTGCTCGCCACGCCCACCGAGGCGTAGCTCAATTTTCCCGGATTCGCCTTGGCGTAGGCGATCAACTCCTTCACGCTCGTGATCGGCAGGCCGTTGCGCACCACCAGCAGCGTCGGGCCGGCGATGATCTGCGTGATGGGCTCGAAATCCTTGAGCGGGTCGTAGGGCAGGTCCTTCTTCAGCGACGGCGAGATCGCCGTCGGCCCCAGGTGCGACATGAGGATGACGTAGCCGTCGGGCGCCGCCTTGGCGACCAGCGCGGTGCCGATCTCGCCGTTGGCGCCGGGCCTGCTCTCGATGACGAACGGCTGGCCGAGCACCTCGGTCACCTTCATGGTCACGGTGCGCGCGAGCGCCTCGGCCGGGCCGCCGGAAGGCCAGGGAATGATGAGGCGGATCGGCTTGGTCGGATACGCCTGGGCAAGAACGGTGGACGAGAACGCCAGCGACAGCAACGCGACGAGCATCTTTTTCACGACATCTCCTTCACAAAGAGGGCAGTTTCGAACTCAGCTCGGCCTTGATCACCTTGCCGAGGGCGTTGCGCGGGAAATCTTTCACCACAAACACCTCCTTCGGCACCTTGTAAGGCGCCATCTTTCCATTGCAGGCCTCGCGCAGGTCTCCTGGCGCCGCGGCGCCTTTCAGGATCACGAACGCCGCAACCTCCTCGTTGAACTCGCGCGACGGCCAGCCGACCACCGCGCAGTCGGCCACCGCCGGATGCGCCTGCAGCACCGCTTCGATTTCCGCCGGGTAGATGTTGACCCCGCCGCGGATGATCATGTCCTTGGCGCGGCCCTTCAGGTACAGGTAGCCGCTGTCATCCAGCATGCCGAGGTCGCCCGGATACCACCAGCCGTCGCGGAACGACTCGCGGCTCGCCTCGGGGTCGTTCCAGAAACCGTCGGCGACCGCGGGACCGCGGTAGCGGATTGTGCCGACGGTGCCAGCGGGCAGCGGCTGGTGGTTTTTGTCCACGCACTGCACATTGACGCCGAACACGGGCCGCCCGACGGAGTCGCTGAACTTCTCCGGATCCTCGGCGGTGAGGTAGCTCACGCCGCCGCCTTCGGTGGAGCTGTAGTACTCGACGAAACCCGCGCACAGGGCGCGCAGCATGCGCCGCTCCTCGGCATGCAGCGCCGAGCCCGAAGACAAGAGCAGGCGCAGCTTGCGCAGCGGCTCCAACTGCTTCGCCGGCAGCGTCACCAGCCGGCGAATCAGGGTCGGCACCAGGAAGATGGAACTGATGCGGTGGCGCTCGATCGCCTCGCACAGTTCCCCGGGCTCGTAGGGCGGAGGCAGCATGAAGGTGGTGCCGCCTGAATACAGCATGGTGAGCGGGAAGGTGCGCCCGCCGCCGTAGTACAGCGGCGTCGCCGACAGGAAGCGATCCTGGCTGTTGAAGCCGAGGTTGATCCAGAACACCCGGTAGCGCGCAAGGAACTGGCTGTGGCGGATGCGCGGGCCCTTCGGGCGGCCGGTGGTGCCGGAGGACAGCGACATCAGCAGAGGGAGATCGCCCTCGGGGAATTGCAGATCTGGATTTGAATTTCTTACTCGTTCATTCCAGGTTGGATCAACGGCAATGCATTCGACCCCGTTCAACCCCGGCCTGCCTGATTCCACCAGAACCTTTCTGGCCCCGAAGTGCGCCACCACCCGCTCCTGCTCCGCGGGCGTCCAGCGCCAGTCGAGCGGCAGGATGACGATGCCGGCGCGCGCCATCGCCGAGAGAATCACCAGGTGCTCGATGCTGTCCTTCAGCGCCACGCCCGCAACGTCGCCCGGTGTGAGGCCAAGCGAATACAGGTGCGCCGCGGTGCGGCTCACCAGCTGGTCGAGGTCGCGGAAGAGGAGAACCCGATCGCCATGCACGATCGCCGGCCGGTCGGGAACCGCGCGCGCGTGGTGGGCGAAGGTTTCGGTGATGTTCATACCGCGTTCCCCGCCGCGTGGCCGTCGGCGGTGGCGGCCAGCAGGTCGCGCGGCGAGCGGCAGTCCCCGACCAGCCGCACATCGCCCACGGAAGTGCGCAGGGGCGCGGCCAGCACATCCTCCGCGACGCGCGGCGAGGCGTAGGTAAGCATCGACACCTGGTCGATCCGCGTGCGCTTGCCGCTGTAGACGTTGACGCAATCGAGCCAGCCCTCTTCGATGCCATCGCTCCAGCGCGGCTCGGACAGGAACACGAGGTCGATGCCCTTGTGCGCCAGGCGCCGCTCAATCCCCTGCCGGCCAACCAGCGAAGCGAGGTCGGCGATGGAACTGCGCGGCGTGACGATGACGACGCGCTCGAACAGGCCGTCGAAGAACTCCGCCGCCGCGTAGGTGCCTTCGGTATGGTCCATATCGAAAATCACCGCCGTGCCGGCCTGCCGCGCGCGGCGCGCCGCTGCGCCGGCCACCGCGTCGCGCAAGTCCTGCACCAGGCCGGCCTCGATCGCGTCTTTCGGCAGCCAGGCGGGCGGCAGCATCCGGCCGCCAGTCGCCAGGACCACGGCGTCCGGCCGCAGGGCGAGAACATCGCCCGCTTGCGCCGACACGCCGAGTTCGAATTTCACGCCTGCGCGCTGCGCTGCACTGAACTGGTAGTCGTACACGCTGGAGACTTCCTCGCCGCCGGGCAACAGGGAGCGTGTGCGCGCCTTTCCCCCGACCTCGCCGGAGCGTCCGAACACCGTCACCGCATGCCCGCGCGCCGCAGCGATCCAGGCCGCCTCCAGGCCCGCGACGCCGGCGCCGACGATCACCACCCGCCGCTTGACCGCCGCCGGGCCAGGCCACCAGTCCACTTCGTCCGGCGCCGCGACGCGGGGATTGTTCACGCAGGCGAGCGGCTGATGCTGGGTGATGATGGTGTCCCAGCAGGAATTGCAGGACACGCAATAGCGGATGTCGTTCGTCCTGCCGGCCTCCGCCTTCAGAACCCAGGCGGGGTCCGCGAGCAGCGCCCTGCCAAGCCCGACCAACTCCGCTTCGCCATTGGCCAGGATGGCTTCTGCTTCCGCGGGGTCCGTGATCCGCCCGAGCGAGATCAAGGGCACGCCGGCCACCGAGCTGCGCAGCCCGGCAATCAGCGCCCGATATGGCATACGCGGACCGTAGCGGTCGGGCAGGTGCATTTCCAGCGAACGCGCATGCGCGCCCTGCGCGAAACACACAAAATCAACCTCGCCGGATGCGGTCAGCAACCGCGCGACGATCGCCGCCTCTGCCGGCCCGATGCTGTTCGGAATGCCATCGTCGCCGGGCAACTTCAAGCCGACGATGAAGTCCTTGCCGCAGCTGGCGCGGATCGCGGCAACCAGCTCGGCGACGATGCGCGTGCGCCCTTCCCAGTCGCCGCCGTACTCGTCGACGCGCACGTTCGACCAGGGCGACATGAACTGGTGGAACAGGTGGCCATGGCCCGCCGAGATCTCGACGCCGCTGAAGCCGCAGCGCTTCAGCCGCCGGCAGGATTGCGCTATGCCGTCGATGAAGCGGCGAATTTCGGCGCGCGTCATCTCGCGCGGCATGGTCCAGCTCGGATCGCAGGGCAGCGCCGACGGGCCGCCGGCATCCGCATGCCGGCCGGCATGGTGCCGCGCCCGACCCGGGTGCTGGACCTGGGCGAGCAGCCGGCAATCCTGCCCCTCGACCGCCTCCGCCCAGCGCTTGAGTCCTTCGATGTTGTCGTCGTTCCAGGCGCGCGTCTTGTGCGGCGCGTGCTGCGTCGGCTCGTCGGCCATGCCGTGCGGCTCGGTGATGATCATCGCGGCGCCGCCGCTGGCGCGGTTCGCGTAGTACTGGATCTGCGCGTCGGTCACCGTTCCTTCGCGCGCCATCAGCGTGCTCATCGACGCATGCACGACCCGGTTGCGCAGGGGTTTGCCGGCCAGTGAAAACGGCGCAGAGAGCGCGGACGGCATCGATCGGTCATTCGGCCTTGATGCCGGCGGAGCGGATCACGCTGGCCCAGTTGGACCGGTATGCCACGATTTCCGCGTTGAAGCGCTCCGTGGACCCCACCAGGACCTCGGCGCCGAGATCGGTCAGCCGTGCCTGCATGGCGGGTTCCGTCAGGCCCTTCTGCAGCGCCGCGTTCCACGCCGCCGTGATGTTCGCCGGCAGGTGGCCGGGGCCGACGATGCTGAACCAGTTGCTGACGCTGTACTTCGGCAGCCATTGCTTGATCAGCGGCAGGTCCGGGAGCGCGGGCGAAGCGCGCTCGCCGCCGAAGGCAACGCCGCGCAGTTTCCCACCTTTCACCTGGCCCAGGAAATCGGACAGGTTGCCGAACATCATCTGCACGCGCCCGGCGGCGACGTCGATCATGGCCGGCGCGCCTCCCTTGTAGGGGACGTGCAGGATGTCGATGCCGGCCTGGCTGCGGAACAACTCCGCGGCGAGGTGCGGCGCGGAACCGACGCCGGCGGAGGCATAAGAGACTTTTCCGGGGTTGGCTTTCGCATAGGCGATCAGCTCCGGAACCGTGCGGAACGGCGCGTCCGGCGAAACGACGAGCAGGCTGTAGATGCCCGCGATATTGGCGATCGGCGTGAGGTCGGTCTCGACGTTGATCGGCAGCTTCACGCCGGGCAGCTGCGGCGCGATCGTGAGCATGCTCATCGTCGCCATGCCGACGGTATGGCCGTCGGACGCGGCGCGCGCGACCGCTTGCGCGGCGATAAAGCCGTTCGCCCCGGCCTGCGTGTCGACGATGACGTTCTGCCCGAACACGGGACGCACCGCCTCGGCGATGATGCGGCAGACCAGCTCGCCGGATCCGCCCGCGGCAAAGCCGTTCATGATCCGAACGTCGCGCGTCGGCTTCCAGCCGGCCTGCGCCGCAGCGAATCGCGGCAGACTCGCGGCCAGCGCCATTGTGCCGCCTGCGACGAGGGCGCGACGGCGGTCGAAACTTCTGGAATCGCATTTCATGTGGCAACTCCCATAGTGATCATGCCGCCTCCGCCCGCCGGAGGGGCCGGAGCTTTTCCAGGATCTCCTCGGTGGATCCCACGTCCGCGTATTTCGAGGCCATGTCGAACAGGTTTACCGCGTGCGAGGTGGCGCTGCGGTCGTAGACGGCGTCGTGCGGCACCAGCATGCGGAAGTTGTAGGCGAAGCCGTCCACCACGCTGCCGCGCACGCAACCGCTGGTGGTGCAGCCGGTGATTACCAACGTGTCGGCCTGCAGGTCGATGAGGTGGCTGGCGAGCGGCGTGGCGAAGAACGCGCTCGGGTGCTTCTTCGGGATCAGCACGTCGCCTTCGCGCGGCGCGATCTCGGCCGGAAATTCGTAGCCCTTTTCCGGAATGTTCATGATCGCCGGCACCTTGGCGGCGAGGCGCCCGCCGTCGGTGGCCTTGTTCTTGGGCGCGACGTGCGGATAGAGCACCGGCCACCGGTTGCGGCGGAACTCGGCGAGCAGCCTGGCGATCTGTTGCATCGCGTTCCAGCCGATGTCGCCGCAAGAGGTAGGGAATTCCTTGATGGATTCCCAGAACGGCCTGGGGGTGGTGCCGATGGTGCGGTACTGCACGT
>CAZTSJ010000080.1:0-1597 GCA_964616875.1 uncultured Bordetella sp.
AGATCGGACGCGCCAGCGGCGTGTAGGAGCCGGCGATCACAGCTTCCATCGATGGCAACACGGCCTGGCCCTTGTCGTTGACGATCGGCACCGCCTTCAGCTTGTCCTTGTTCTCCACGTAGTAGGCATAGCCGAAGTAACAGAGGCCGTTTACATCGCGCGAAACGCCCTGCACCAGCACGTTGTCGTCTTCAGAGGCGGTGAAGTCGCCGCGCGAGGATTTGGACTTGCCCAGCACCGCTTCGGTGAAGTAGTCGAAGGTGCCCGAATCGGCGCCTGGGCCGAACAGTTTCATCGGCTGGTCGGGCCACTGCGCGTTCACGTCCTTCCACCTCATCACCTTGCCCTGCGAACCCGGCACTCACATCTTCTTCATTTCAGCGACCGTGAGCTGCTTGATGAACGTGTTCTTCGGGTTGATCACCACCGTCAGCGCATCGAAGGCCACCGGCAGCTCGATGTATTCGATGCCGAGCTTCCTGCACTCCTCCATCTCGGCCTTCAGGATCGGCCGCGAAGCGTCGGAGATGTCGGTTTCGCCGCGGCAGAACTTCTTGAAGCCGCCACCCGTGCCCGAGATGCCGACGGTGACCTTGATGGCCTGCTTCTTGGCCTTCTGGAACTCCTCGGCGACCGCCTCGGTCACCGGGAATACCGTGCTCGAACCGTCGATTTTGACGATCTGCTGCGCGAACGCGACCTGGGCCGCGATCGCCGCGCCGGATAAAAATACCAGCGCCTTGATGCCATGTTTCAAATTCATGACTCGTTGTCTCCTTGGTTGACGGAGGCGAGTCTAGAAACCGGAGGTTACGGTTTCATTACAGGAAATTCTCTAGAAGGATTAAGTGCTTGCGCGCTCACGGGCGGCACGGCGCGCCCGGGCGCCTGGGCTGCAGCGTACTTGCGTGCTCGGTGAGGGACTCGAGAAACGCCACCAGGTCGGCGGATTCCCCGCTGCTCAGGCGCAGCGGCCTGAGCAGGCTCTCGCCATCGGAATGCAGGCGATCCGGGTTGATCGCGGAATAGTGCGCGACCACCTGCGCCAGCGTCGCGAGGCTGCCGTTGTGCATGTAGGGCGCGCTGAGGGCGACGTTGCGCAGGCCGGGTACCTTGAACTCGCCGAAGTTGCGGTGCTCGAGGGCGACGTGCCGCGTCTTGGTCGCGCTCGCGCCTCCCCGGTCGTCGTTGTGCCGCCCCAGCAGGTTGAAGGGATTGGACTGCAATTTCTTGATGCCGCCATGGCGGCCCGGGTCGGCGCCGCCGGCGATGAAGAAAGGCAGGCCTGTATCGTGGAATTCGCCGTTCGTGAAACCCGGCCCGAAATGGCAAGCGCTGCAGTTGCCGCGGCCGACGAAGATGCGCATTCCACGCTGTGCCGGGAGCGGGTAGCGCGACATGCCATCGCGGTCGCCCTTTTCGAGCGCGTCGCGAAACTCGTCGAACGGCGCGCGCCCGCTGACGAGCGTCTCCTGAAACGCGGCGAGCGCCTTGCCGATGCCCGCGAGCACGACTGCGTCGTCGGCCGGCGGCGGCCCACCGAAAGTCTTGCCGTAGCGGCAGGAGAGTTCGGCATCGCCGCGCACCAGCGCCGCAG
>CAZTSJ010000081.1:0-11282 GCA_964616875.1 uncultured Bordetella sp.
CCGGCAGCAGCTTGTCGGGCTTGACGAACTGGGCGAGGTCGCCGCCGCTGACGATTTCCATCGCGATGTAGCCCGAATCCGCTTCCACCACCGCATCGAGGATCGCCACGATGTGCGGATGGCGCAGCTTGCCGGCGAGCGAGGCCTCGTTGAGGAACTGCGAGCGGTACACCGTGCCGAATTCCGGATCGCGGAACACCTCGGGCTCGATGGTCTTGAGGGCCACTTCCTTGCCCGAAAAGGTGTCCTTGGCAAGGTAGACCGTCCCGGTCGCGCCCTTGCCGAGCAGTTTCTGCACGTCGTATTTGCCGACCTGCAGACTCAGGTCGAGAGTGAAATCGCCCGCCATGCCGTTGAATTTACCTCAAAAAGGAGCCGCAAAGCTTGCTCCCGGTAACATCTGGAAACACTTCATTACCAAAATGTGCGCCTGCGCCGGATAGCGAGGGCTATGCTCTCGGTCCAAGAGGTCACCATGAAAACGACCAAGACGATTCTCGCCCTCGCCCTCGCCATCGCGGGATTTACGATCGCCAGTTCTGCGCTCGCCCAGCATCGCCATCACCATCACCACGGCGCGCGCATCGTTTTCGGCTTCGGCTTGCCGCTTGCGGCGTACTCCTACTATAACTACCCGCCCTATTACTACTACCCGCCCTACTACCGTCCGGCGCCGGTGGTGATCCAGCAGCAGCCGACGGTGTACGTCGAGCAGCACCCGCAACCCGCGCCCTCGGCGCAGCCCGCCGCGCCGGCTTACTGGTACTTCTGCGCCGACTCGCGCGCCTACTATCCCTACGTCAAGGAATGCGCCTCGGGCTGGCAGCGGGTCGCGCCACAACCAGGTTGATGTGAAGACGCGAGATTGAAATCATGAAAACTCCCGTGAAAATCGCTCCCTTGGGCGCAGGGCTGCTCGCAGTTGTGCTTCTTTCCGGCTGCGTGAGCATGCCCAGCGGCCCGAGCGTGATGGTGCTGCCGGGCAGCGGCAAGAATTTCGACCAGTTCCGCGCCGACGACATGGAATGCCGCCAGTTCGCGAGCAGCCAGGTCGGCGGCAACACGCCCGATGGCGCGGCCGAAAACAGCGGCCTGAAGAGTGCCGCGGTCGGCACCGTGATCGGCGCCGCCGCCGGCGCGATCATCGGCGGGCAGCGCGGCGCGGCGACCGGCGCAGGCGCCGGGCTGATCATTGGCGGCGCCTCGGGCGCAGGCGCGGCCGCGGGTTCGCAGCGCAGCCTGCAGCAACGCTACGACATCGGTTACCAGCAGTGCATGTACGCCAAGGGCCACAAGGTCCCGATGGCGGGACGCTTCGAGAGCGCGCGGCCGCCAGTGGCTTCCAGCTCCACGTACGCGCCACCGCCTCCCCCTGCCGGTGTACCCCCGCCTCCGCCGCCTGGCATCAAGCAGTAGCGCGCACTAGCCGCTCACGCCGTTCAGACGGACGGTCGGGTTTCGGGATCGAGCGGATAGACGGGGCGGCGCACGCGTCTGAATTTCAACTGTGAATAATCTGACGTGCAGACGCCCTCGCCCGCGCATTCGATCACGGCCCTGGCCATCGGCCCCAGGCCGGCGCGCCAGTGCACGCGGCTCTTCAGCATCACGTAGCGCTTGCTCGCCGGGTCGATGCCGAGCGCGCGGAACGAGCCGATGTCGTGCGGCTCGACGTGGCGCGAAATTACCGCAATTTCCACCTTGCCCGTATCCAGCACCGCAGAGGCGCCCATGTCGGCCAGTTCGCCGCGCGCCATCGGGCCTTCGTTGCGGTAAATGCCGTTGACGATGCGGCGCACGTTGCCCGTCACCATGCGCGGCTTGCCTTTGAGGCCGAGCGCGGGCATCTCCAGGTTGCCGCCGAGCGGAATCGTGACGCGCGCGCCGACCCCGGCGCGCGTCATCTGCTCCACCGCATGCGGATCGAAAACGGCGAATGCGGCGACGTTTTCGAGACCTGCATCGAGGATGCCGCCCAGCACCGCCATGGTGTCCATCGTGCCGCCGGAGGCACAGTTGTCGTAGTGATCGAGCAGCATCACCGGCCCGCGCGTATTTCTACCTCCCATTTCCTTCGCGCGCAGCAGGGCTTTCTGCAGCGGCTCGACCTGGTAGACGAACTGCTGCCGCGCGTTCCACGCCATGTCGAGCAGCTCGTCGCACAGCCTGTGTGCCAGGGCCGCATCGCCGTCGGTCACCACCACCGCCGAAGAGCCTGCATACGGAATGTCCGCGTGCGGGAAGCCGACGAAGAAGCTTGCGGCCAACACGCGAGCGTGTTCCTTGCCGGCGCCCTGGTGTTCCATATCCCTCGCTCTTGCTTGAATCTCTTTGTTTGGGGAGTCCAGACTGGATTGACGCATCACATGCGGCAGCATCGGGCGATGACCGAACGCGAGAACCGGTTTGAGAGATTTTTCAAGTAAAGACAAGATCGGTTTCCCTGCCCGCAGCCCCGTTTCATACATGTCCACATGCGGGTAGGTCTGGTAGCCCGCGATCACGGTTGCGAGTTGCCCCATTGCCGGAAACAGGTTGGTATGCATGTCGAGAGCGACGCCGATCGGCACAGTGGGCGCGATCTTGCGAATGCGCGCGAGCAACTCCCCCTCGCCGTCATCGAAGCTGCGCGTCACCATCGCGCCGTGCAGGTCGAGCAGCACCGCGTCGCAACCCCGCGATATTGCGGCGACGATGCGTCCGGCCATCGCCTCAAAGGCCTCGTCGTCCACCGGCGCGCTCGGCGCCGCATTGCCCGCGACCGGAAACACGGCCTCGGCGCCCGCCTGGTCGGCCAGGTCGATGAAGGCGCCCAGCGCGGTGCCCGTGCCCTTGTAGGCATCGCGCACCGCCGGTCCTTCGAGCGGCAGGGGCGCGCCGTGCGCGAAGCGCGCAAGCGGCGTCGGCACCGGCGAGAAGGTGTTGGTCTCGTGCTTCATCTGGGCGATCACGAGACGCATGGCAGATGCTAGGGGTTGCCGATGAAGTCGCGCTTGCCGACCTCGACGCCGTTGTGGCGCAGGATGTTGTAGGCGGTGCTGGCGTGGAAATAGAAATTCGGCCAGGCGAAGCCGAGCAGGTACTGCATGCCCTTGAACGGCACGTCCTTGCCCTGCAGCTTGAGGACCACTTCGCGCTCTTCCGTGCCGTCGAGCTGCGCCGCCTTCACTGTGGCGATGAAGGCGAGCGTCTTGGCGATGCGCTCCTTCAGATCGTCGAAGCTTGTTTCGCTGTCCTCGTGCTTCGGGATCTCGACCCCGGCCAGGCGCGCCACCGCGCCCTTGGCCGAATCGCAGGCGATCTGCACCTGGCGCGCGAGCGCGAACATGTCCGGGTACAGGCGCAGGGAGGTCATCACCTGCTCGTCGATTTTCTTCGCCTCGGCGTGCGCCTTGGCCTTGTCGAGGATCGCCGACAGGTTCTTCAGGGTGTTGGCGAAGCGCGGCGCGCTCGCCTGGTACATGGAAATCGGCATTGGTGCTCTTTCCTGGGTGGGATATGCGGAACCTTTATACTCTCACACCAGGGGGAAGCATGAGCATCTACAGTCCGGCCGTCGCGCTGGAATTCTTCAAAGTCGCCGGCAAGCCGGAGAAAGTCGCGCAGGGCAAGGTCATCTTCGCCGAAAACGACATGGCGCGGCCCTTCCTCTTCATGCGCGACAAGATGTACTTGCTGCTCGATGGCGAAGTGGAACTGGTGGCCGGCAAGAAGGTCATCGGCAACGTCGTCAAGGGCGGCATTTTCGGCGAGATGGCCTCGATCACGCACGCCCCGCGCACTGCGAGCGCGGTGGCGAAGAGCGCCTGCAGCGTGATCGCGCTGGACGACAAGCAGTTCCAGGCGGGCCTCAAGGAAAAACCCGAGTTCGCGCTGATGCTCATGAGCATGCTGATCGGCCGGATGCGCGAGACCACCGCGCGCCTCGCCTCGAGCGACACCCTGAAGGGCGACACCCTGCGCAAGGAATCCGCGGTATTCGATCCGGCGCGCCTCGCCGAACTGGCGGAGGGGATATCCGACGACGTGCCGGTCTACTTCGATCGCAAAAAGCCCATCGTCGAGGAAGGCCAGGTGGGCATGCGCATGTACGTCGTGATCGAGGGGACGGTCGCCGTTTCCATCGGCGGCAGCACGGTCGAGCGGCTCGGCCCGGGCGGTGTGTTCGGCGAGCTGGCGCTGATCGAATCCTCGCCGCGCATGGCGAGCGTCACGGCCGAGACCGATTGCGGACTGCTGCCGATCAGCCGCAAGGCTTTCCAGATGCTGGTGAAGACCAGCCCCGAATTCGCCAGTTCGCTGCTGGGTTCGCTCGCCGAGCGCCTGCGCCTGCTCACCTCGCGCCTGCAATAGCGCCCGGTTTCTAGTCCTGGCCGGGGGCGCTGCGCAGCCAGCGCGCCGCTTCGGCCACGCTGGTGAAGCACCGCAGCACGCAACCGCGGGCGAGCGCCGCCACTTCGTGCAACGCGTAGTAGGCGTCGTTTTCCATCGTGTCGACCACCGCGACGCGGTAGCCGCCGTTGCGCTCATTGCGCGCCATCGAGAGGGAACCGAGGAAACCGAGCCGGTCGGCGAGGCCGCGCAGATCGATCAGCACGCGGCTCACCGTCGCCTGGCCGGCCTGCGCCGCGATATCGCGCGCGATCGAGTCGGCGTGGCAGGCGGTGCCGCGGCCCAGGCTGTTGCCCGAGACCGCCGCCTGCAGCATGCCGTCGCGCATTGCGTAGTGGATGCGATAGCCCATGACCCCACGCTACCTAAAACCGGCGCGGGGAATGCAAGGAATTGTCCGGAAAACGTAAAGCGGAGTCAGAACCGCGACTACTGTGGCGGGCGCACCCCGTCCTTGGTGACCACCAGGCGCTGCAACTGGCTATCGATGGCCTGCAAAGCAGGATGACCGGGTTCGGTCTTCAAGTAAAGCTCGCGCGCTTCGCCCAGCGCCTGGCGCGCGGTGCCGCGCAGGCCCATCTGCGCCAGCACGCTCCCCAGCTCGTGCAGGTCGGAGCGCAGCGCGAGGCGATGCTCCATGGTTTCGGGCGGCGGCATCGCGCGCACCGTGTCCACGGCAAGCGCGAAGTTTTCGGCCGCTTCGCGCGTGCGCTGCTGGTCGCGGTAGAACACGCCGAGCATGCGCAGGCCGCGTTCCTTGAGCATGGCTTCGCGCGGACCGAGCGCAGTCACGATGGCGCGCTGATCGAGCTGGAGCGAGATCGCCACCCCCTGCCTGAGCCAGGTTTCCATCTGCCGCGCGGCGCGAAGGTGCAGGCCCAGCAGGCTGCCGCAGGTGACTAGCGCGAGGGCGTGATGCTCCGCGCCCGCCTCTGCCGCCGTCTCCACCGCCTTGCCGCAGGCATCGAGCGCGTCCTGGTAGCGCTGCGCGCGGTAGGCGGCGAGCGCTGCCTCGCTCGAGGCGCGCCAGGCGAGCGAGGGATTTGGCGCCGGCTTGGCTGCCTCAGGCTGCAGCACCGCCGTTCCATACAGCTTCCATTCCAGGTTCAGTTCGTACCTGCGCCCGATGTCGAGAACGCGGACCTTGGCGAAGTTGCCTTCGCGCGTGCGCACGGCGAACACCGCGCCCTTCCTCAGCGGCGCATCCGGCCCCCAGGCCGAGTACTGGTTCGGCGCATAGGAAAGGCGCGCAAGATAGGCCGCGTCCATCTCCTCCCAGCGCGCGCTGCCGGCCGGCGCGATCAGCGCCGCACGGTACGACGCGAGGTAAGGCTGGTCGCGCGCCTGCATGCCCCAGTGCAGGTCGGCGCCCGGCGCGCCGGGCGTGCCGCTTTCGAGGTCCACGGTGAAAGTCGGCCGCACGAGCGCGCGCTGGACGCCGGCCTCGGCCGCCGGATCCCAGGGCGCGCTCAGCAGCCCGGTGCGCCCGAAACCAACCACAAATACCGCCGCCGTGACGAGCACCATGACCGCCACATACGCACGCATCGACATCCCGCCTCCGTCCTTGCCAGCCTCGCGCCGCCCGGAACGCTACACTTTCCCATGCCCGCAGCGCCCCGCCGCATTATCCACCTCGACATGGATGCCTTCTATGCCTCGGTGGAACAGCGCGACGACCCCTCGCTGCGCGGCAAGCCGTTGGCGGTGGGCGGCTCGCCGCAATCGCGCGGCGTGGTGGCCGCCTCCAGCTACGAGGCGCGCAAGTTCGGCGTGCGCTCGGCAATGCCGATGTCGCGCGCGCTCCGGCTGTGCCCGGAGCTGCTGATCGTGCGGCCCGATTTCGCGCGCTACCGCGCCGCCTCGCAAAAGGTGATGGCGATCCTGCGCGAGTGCACGCCGCTGGTGGAGCCGCTGTCGCTCGACGAGGCCTACCTCGATGTCACCGAGAACCTCTGGGGCGAGCGCCTCGCCAGCGTGGTCGCGAAGCAGTTGAAAAAGCGCATCCTCGATGAAACCGGCCTCACCGCCTCCGCCGGCGTGGCGCCGAACAAGTTCCTCGCCAAAATCGCCTCGGGCTGGCGCAAGCCTGACGGCCTGACCGTGATCGCGCCAGAGCGCGTCGAGAGTTTCCTGCAGGAATTGCCGGTGGAGGCGCTCTGGGGCGTCGGGCCGGTGACGGCGAAAAAACTGCGCGCGTTAGGGATCGAAATGCTTGTGGACGTGCGCGATTGCGATGACCTATCGCTGCAAAAAACGGTCGGCAGCCTGGCCGCGTGGCTGAAGCGCCTGTCGCATGGCGACGATCCGCGCGCGGTGACGCCCGATCGCCCCTGGAAGTCGATTTCGGCCGAGACCACGTACGCGACGGATCTCGAGGAACTGATTGAGATGAAGCGCGAACTGGCGGCACTGGCGCAGAGGGTGGCCGATTCGCTGCAGAAGAAGAATCTCCTCGCGCGCACCGTCACCATCAAGGTGCGCTACAGCGACTTCAGCCTCGTCACGCGCAACCACACGCAGGACCGGCCGACGCGCGAGGCGCGGGCTTTCATCGAGCGCAGCGCAGCGCTGCTGGATCGTACCGACGCCGCGCGCCGCCCGGTACGCCTGCTGGGCGTGGGCGCGCACGGCCTGAGCGGCAAGGACGCAGGGCCGCAAGCCGCATACCCCGAACAACTGTTACTGGAGTAGCATGTCCGTCCACAACCTGAAAGAGGCCAGACCATGAGTGGTGGGGGAGAATCGGCACCGGCGCCGGCCAAGGCCGCGCCCGTCGTACCGGTAGATCAGGTCGAGGAGCTGGCGAAGCAGGTATTCATCGAGCTCGCGGCGCAGGTGCATGCGCAGGCCGGCGAAAAGCCCGAGCACAAGAAGCTGGTGGAACTGAGCTTCCGCCTCTCCGAGGCATTCCAGGCCGGCAACCTCGAATTCAATACCGCCGCGCGCGCGCGCGCCGACGCCAAGGCGAAGGCGAGCGTGGACGTGGGCAAGATCGAAATCGATTTCGGCGCGATCAGCACGATCAGTAGCGCCAAGAAGTAATCAAGAGCAAGGCGCCGGCCACCAGCACCACGCAGGCCGCGAGCAGCGCGACCGTAATCGGCCCGCCCGCGCCCACCAGCAGGCTCACCGAGAGCGGACCGACGATCTGGCCGAAGGCAAACGCCGCCGTCATCGCCGCCATCAGGCGCGGCGCGCCGGCGCCCGCGACGGTGCGCGCTTCCTGCAGGCCGACCATGGTGATGACGACGAAGGTGCCGCCTACGCAGAGCGCCGCCAGCACGATGCCGCCGACGCCCGGCCAGTAAACCGGCGCGGCGACGCCGAGTGCCATGACGAAGTGGCTGCCGATCCACGCTGCGCGGTTGCCATAATTCCCGGAGTAAAGGGCCACGCCCAGCGTCGAGAGCACGGCAGCAGCGCCGTATACCGGCCAGGCCCAGCCGAACACCGCAGGATCGCTCACTACTTCGCGCGCCATCACCGGCAGGAAGGTCGCGGGAATGATGTAGCCGAAGCCGTAGGCGCCGTACGCGAGCACCAGGCGCGCCTGCTCCCAGCTCCAGCGTTGCGGCACGCCGGGCCTGGTTTTTTCTTTATCTGACGATTCAAACGAAGACCAGAGCGAAACAGTAATGGCGAGCGAGGCGATGCCGAGCACAAGCCACGCCGTCGATGAGCCGGCGTCGAGCGCCATCAGGAACACGCAAAGACTCCCGGCAGCGACGATGCCCGCGCCCACGCCCGCGTACAGCACCCCTGCGAGGATCGGCCGCCCCAGCGGCGCAAGCCGCTCCAAGACCAATGCCGAAGTGTGGATCATTACCCAGGCGCTGCCCACGCCGGCAATGAAGCGCAGCAGCGCCCAGGCGGCAAAACCGGCATCCAGCGCCATCGCCAGCGTCGCCACGCCGATCGTCAGCAGCGCGGCGCGGATCGCGCTCGCCGCGTTGACCCGCATCGCGCCAGCCCACAGCGCGCCCACGAGGTAGCCGAGGTAATTGGCCGAGGCGAGCCAGCCGCCGGCGGCCACCGAGAGGCCCGCGTCCTGCTGCATCATGGGCAGCAGCGGCGTGAAGGCAAAGCGCCCGATGCCCATCGCCACCGCCAGCGCCGCCAGGCCGGCGCAGGCGAGCCCCAAACCATTGCGCATGGCCGCAGTCTAGCCTGTCGAACCTGACGCCCGCGCCGCGCGCCGGCGGAGTACCCTCTGGCGCAGCGATGAAGCGTATTTTCCACGGCTGGTACATGGTCGGCGCGGGCTGCGCGATGCAGTTCGTGCAGTCCACGCTGCTGATGCAATCCTTCGGCGCCTACTTCGCGGTGCTGCGCGACGACCGCGGCTGGTCGAAAACCGAGCTCTCGGGCGCCGCGGCGCTGCACCAGGTCGAAGCCGCGATCCTCGGCCCGCTGCTGGGCTGGTTCCTCGATCGCTGGGGGCCCGAGTGGATGGTCCGCGTCGGCGTGGTGGTCTTCGGCGCCGGTTTCATGCTGCTCAGCACCGTCGACTCGCTGCTCGCCTTCTACGGCGCGTTCGTCCTCACCGCGATGGGCGCGAGCCTGTGCGGTTTCTTTCCGCTGAATGTCACCCTGATCCACTGGTTCGACCGCCACCGCGCGCGCGCGCTGTCCTCGATGCAGATCGGCATGGCGCTGGGCGGCCTGTGCCTGCCTCTGATTGCGCTCGCGCTCGCCACCTGGGGCTGGCGCGCGACCGCGTTCGGTTCTGGCGTCCTCATCATCGTGCTATGCCTGCCGCTCGCCTTCGTTTTCCGCCGCCGTCCCGAGGACATGGGGCTGAAGATGGATGGCGCCGATAGTGTCTTGCCCGATTTGAATTCTGAATCGAAAAAAGAAAAAACAGACCTGACCCGGGATTTCACTGCGCGCGAGGCGATTCGGACGCCCGCATTCTGGCTGCTGTCATTCGGCCACGGCTGCGCGCTCTTCGTCGTCACGGGGATCAACACCCATGCCATCACGCACATGAAGGAAGGCCTGGGCTACAGCATCGAGGCCGCTTCGTTGGCCATCATGCTGCAGACCGTGGCGCAGCTGGGCGGCGTGGGCATCGGCGCCTGGCTGGGCGATCGCTTCAACAAGCGCAAGCTCTCGGCGCTGTGCATGCTGGGCCACATGCTGGGCCTCTTGTGCCTCACCTACGCCGACTTCCACGCCGCCGCGACCACCGCGATGATCATCGCTTATGCCCTGCTGCACGGCACGGCCTGGGGCCTGCGCGGCCCGTTCATGCAGGCGCTGCGCGCGGATTACTTCGGCCGCAGCGCGATCGGCATGATCCTGGGCTTGTCCTTCATGATCATCACCATCGGCCAGATCGGCGGCCCGATGATCGCGGGGATTCTCGCCGACATGACCGGCAACTACCGCGCCGGTTTCACCACCCTCGCGCTGCTTGCCGGCCTGGGGTCGGCATTCTTCCTTCTGGCGAGGCGGCCGCCTCGACCCGTCCTTTGACCACCTTCACCCGGTCACCGGTTTTCCAGGTCGGCGCGCTCGTTTCGCGCAGTACGCGCGTCGAGCCGTCATCGCGGACCACCGAGGCTTCCTAGAGCCGCGCCGGCAGGCGACGCTGCAACGAGGCCAAGCACCGCTTTCACCGCCTGCACCACCATGTCGGGCTCGAAGGGCTTGGTGATGTAGCCGTCGGCGCCGGCCTGAAGGCCGCGGATCACGGCTTCGCGCGTGTCCTCCCCGGTCAGCATCACCACCGGGATCGCCTGCATGTAAGGATGCTGGCGCAGCTTGACGAGCACATCGAAGCCGTTGGCATCGGGCAGCTGCACGTCGAGCAGGATCAGGTCGGGCTTCGGCAGCTGGCGCAGGGCGACGAGGATGTCGTCGCGCTTCTCCGCGGTACGCACCAGGTAGCCTTCCATTTTCAGGTAGGTACGCAGCAGCTTGAGCAGGTCCGGGTCGTCGTCCACCACCAGGACCGTGATCTGCTCGCCCTCCTTCAGCACGCGCGCGGCCGCCAAACGCTGCGAGATGCGCGCGTAGTAGCCCTTCTGGTTGAGCGAGGTAACGCCCTGCTCGGCCTCGGCGCTGCTCTCCTTCGAAAGGCTGCTGAAAAAACCGGCGGGCACGGCGATGCTGAAGAAGCCGGATTCCAAGCCATCGGAGCTCGGCTCGGTGGCCGTGGTGATGATGCGATCGGCGAAGAACTTGCGCATGATCTCGTTGGACTTCAGCGGGGTGACGTTGCGCGCGGCGGCTGCGACCTGCGCCACCGTCGCCTGGCCGTCGATCAGGATCAGCACCTGGAGCTCCTCCGCCGAAAGCGAGGTTCCTGCCGCCTTCAGGTTGGCATTGCCCTTATCGGTAAGGGCATACACGTCTTCGTCTCGAATCGCAGCCTCCCCTACTGCTGTATCGGGGGGATTCTATGCCCATAATTGCAGCTGTATGAATACGCCTCTTGCCTCGGCGACCACGGGGCCGGCGCTGCGCGCCGACGGGGGCGGCGCCAACCAGATCATGTAACCAGGGAGAATGCAGATGGCGAAATCCGCACCGCGCAGCAAGGCCTACGTCGCAGGGTTGCGAATAAGGCGCCGCTGGCTTGGCAAGGGCTATGTCGACAAGGCATTCAGGGACGCCGACGACTTCACCATCGACCTGCAGCACTACGTCACCGAGCACGGCTGGGGCGCGAGCTGGGCGCGCGGCGTGCTGCCGATGAAAACGCGCGCCTTCATGAACCTCGCCATGATCTCGGCGCTCAACCGGCCGCACGAGCTGGAAATCCACCTGCGCGGCGCGATCCGCAACGGCATGACGAAGCAGGAAATCAAGGAAGTCTTCATCCATGTCGCCTGCTACTGCGGCGCGCCCGCCGCGCTCGACAGTTTCAGGATCGCGAAGCG
>CAZTSJ010000082.1:0-8801 GCA_964616875.1 uncultured Bordetella sp.
CGTTGTAGAAGCGCAGGTCCTGGAGCTTCCTCTGCTCGATCCTGCGATCGATCTCGTCCGCCGTCAGCGACTTGGGATCGAGCTTGTCCGAGCACACCGCCATCGCCCACTGCGCGCCGTAGAGCGGGATGTACATGGTGTACGGCCGCACGATGCGGAATATGCCGTTCAGGCGCTGCGCCAGTTCGGCGACGCGCTCGGGCCGCGCCACGGGCGCGCCGATGTGCAGCACCAGCGCACCGCCGGGGGCGAGCGCGGCGCGGCACTGCTGGAAGAACTCGGCCGAGTACAGCGCCTCGGCCGGCCCCATCGGGTCGTTGAGATCCAGCGCGATCAAGTCGAAGCGCTCGGCCGTCTCGCGGATGAACTTCATGCCGTCGCCGATCAACACGCGCAGCTTCGGGTTGTCGAAGGCGCCGCGGTGTACCGCGAAGAAGTGTTCCTTCGCGATCCTGACCACGTCCTCGTCGATCTCGCACATGGTGACCTGCTCGACCGAGGGGTGCTTGAGCGCCTCCTCCGAGGAGCCGCCATCACCCCCGCCCACGATCAGCACCTTGCGCGGCGCGGCATGCGCGGCGAGCGCGGGGTGGATCAGGTTCTCGTGATAGACGAATTCCTCCCGCTCGGAGGTCATGTTGTAGCCGTCGAGGCGGAAGATGCGCCCGTAGTGCGGCGTGTCGTAGACCTGCAGCTTCTGGTACTTGGTCTGCCACTCGCCCACCTGGCGCGCGGCCTTGATATAGAAGCCGGTGGACTCGTTGAGCGGCTCCATCAGCAGGTGCTCGCCGCGGTCCACCTCGTGGCGCGCGACCTCGCCCGGCTGGAAATGCGCCACGATGGAGTCGAACAGCTGGCGCGCCTTGGCGGAATTGTCGGCCTGGTAATTGCAGACGTAGACGTCCAGCGTGAGTCCCTTTTTCTCGGGCCAGGTATGGATCGCCAGGTGCGATTCGGCGAGCACCACCGCGCCGGTGAAGCCGGAACCCTCGAACTGGTGGAAGCGCGCATCCATGACCGTGAGGCCCGCGGCGCGAACCATCTCCACACAAACCGTCTCGAAGCCTTTGCCGTCGAGCAGCAGTTGCGGATCGCAACGACAAGCGTTCAGATCACCGATGAGATGCAGACCGTTCATGTCCGTGCCCCCCAGAAAAAGAGAAGGCGCGGCCCTTGACTACTTTCAGGTCGCGCCCCGTCTTGTCCGCCTCTCGGCGTACTTTCTTTGTCGTCGTTCAATTCTTTTCAACGCCCCCGTTTCACGCGAGTTTTGCTCGCTTGCTCGGCGCTTTCTTCACGCCTCGCCGCGCATTTCCCCGACCACTGCGTCGATCAACCTGCGCGCAATCGAGATTCTGCTTGGAAGTTTCGGTAAATGCAATACTTTGAACCAGTTAGCCGCTTCGATTTCCCCGGCTTGCGGACGGATTTCTCCCGACTCCCAGTCGCAGACGAACGCGATCATGAGTGAATTCGGAAACGGCCAGGGTTGGCTGGCGAAGTAGCGGATTCGCGACACTCGCACGCCGACTTCCTCCTCGACTTCCCGCGCGATGCACTGCTCGAGCGTCTCGCCGGGCTCGACGAAGCCGGCCAGGGCGCTGTACATGCCGGGCGGAAAGTGCGGGCTGCGCCCGAGGAGGATCTCGCCGGGACGGCGCACCAGCGCCATCACCGCAGGCGAGATTCTCGGGTAGACGGAAAGCTTGCAGGCGGGACAGGCGCGCGCCCGCTCCTCTGATTTCGCCTCTGTAGGCGTGCCGCAGCGGCCGCAATGGCGATGGCTGCGATCCCAGTCGAGGAGCTGGATGGCGCGGCCGGCAAGCGCGAAATGCGCGTCCTCCAGCACCGAGAAAAGCGCCCGCAGGCCTTCCCAGGCGAGCCCTGGCGGAGGCGCTGGGGCATCCGCCGGTGCTTCCGCGGCCCAGCAATCGGTGCCGGCGAGACGCCCTAGATATAGTGTTCGGGCTGGCTCAAACCACAAGATATTGTTGTTTTTTTGCAACGGCAGACTGGCCCAGCTGGGCCTCGCGGGCACCCTGGGGTCGTCCGACGGCCTTGGACTGGGCGGTCCAAGCTCGACCAGAAGGCGGTCGCCCTTGAAAATAAACCAGTGGGTCTCACCGGCCTGTTTTGGCGCGGCGACGGCAGCTTCAAAGCCCTGCGGGCTGGTGAAAGGCATTTCAGTCATGGACGGATTATAGGAAAGCGCTTGGCTATAATTTGCGCCTTCCCCGAATAAGTTTCCCGATGATTTCGCCTGCACCTGAACGCGAGATGGCCGATGCGCTCCGCGCCCTCGCTATGGACGCGGTGCAGGCGGCGAATTCCGGCCATCCGGGAATGCCGATGGGCATGGCCGAGATCGCGGTGGCGTTGTGGCACCGCCACCTTTCCCACAATCCCGGCAATCCGGCCTGGCCGAATCGCGACCGGTTCGTGCTCTCCAACGGGCACGGGTCGATGCTGCTTTACTCGCTGCTGCACCTCACCGGCTACGACCTGCCGATGGCGGAATTGAAGCGTTTCCGGCAACTCGGCTCGAAGACGCCCGGGCACCCGGA
The DNA here is from genome assembly GCA_964616875.1 of uncultured Bordetella sp. Classification (GTDB taxonomy): domain Bacteria; phylum Pseudomonadota; class Gammaproteobacteria; order Burkholderiales; family SG8-39; genus RBG-16-66-20. Next base: position 2,565 of record CAZTSJ010000082.1, read on the forward strand.
ATACGGCCTCGCGCCTGGCGTCGAGACCACGACGGGCCCGCTCGCGCAGGGCATCTCCAACGCGGTCGGCATGGCGATCGCCGAGAAACTGCTGGCGGCGGAGTTCAACCGGCCCGGGCGCGAGATCGTCGATCACCGCACCTACGCCTTCCTCGGCGACGGCTGCATGATGGAAGGCGTGTCGCACGAATCCTGCGCGCTCGCCGGCACGCTCGGCCTGGGCAAGCTAATCGCGGTCTACGACGACAACGGCATCTCCATCGATTCGGACAAGGGCAGCATCAAGCAGTGGTACACCGACGACGTGCGGCGCCGCTTCGAGTCCTACGGCTGGCAGGTAATACACAGCGTCGATGGGCACGACGTCGAGGCGATCGACCGGGCGCTGCGCAAGGCCAGGCGGGAGGGAAAGCGGGGCGAACGTGGCCGTCCGACCCTCATCTGCGCCAAGACCATGATCGGCAAGGGCGCGCCGACCAAGGCCAACACGGGCGCCGCGCACGGCGCGCCGCTGGGCGAGAAGGAAGTCGCCGCGACGCGCGAGGCGATCGGCTGGAAGCACCCGCCCTTCGAGATTCCCGACGGCGTGCGGCAGGGCTGGAACGCGCGCGAGCGCGGCAAGCGCGCCGAGCGGCGCTGGAAGCGTGTTTTCTTGGACTACGAAAAAGAGAATCCCGCGCTGGCGAAGGAATTCCTGCGGCGTGTAGCGGGCGAATTGCCTTCCACCTTCCCGGCTTTGATTGATTCTTTGTTACAGGACGCAATTTCAAAAGGCGAAACAATCGCCACCCGCAAGGCCTCGCAGAACGCGCTCGAAGTCCTGGTCCCGGCGCTGCCCGAACTCGTCGGCGGCTCGGCCGACCTGACCGGTTCCAACCTGACGATGGTCAAGGCATCGAAAGCCGTCGGGAAGGATGGCGGCGGCAACTATCTCTTCTACGGCGTGCGCGAGTTCGGCATGGGCGCGATCATGAACGGCCTCGCGCTGCACGGCGGCTTCATTCCCTACGGCGGCACCTTCCTCGTGTTCTCCGACTACATGCGCAATTCGCTGCGCATGGCGGCGATCATGGGCCTGCGCACGATCTACGTCTTCAGCCACGATTCGATCGGCCTGGGCGAGGACGGGCCGACGCACCAGGCGGTCGAGCACGCCGCCTCGCTGCGCCTGATCCCGAATCTCGATGTCTGGCGTCCCTGCGATACCAGCGAGACCGCGCAAGCCTGGGCCGCGGCGATCGAGCGCAAGAGCGGTCCCACGGCGCTGCTTCTGTCCCGGCAGAACCTGCCGTTTGTAAATAGAAATGATCAAATCATCAATCAAATTCAATGCGGCGGATACGTTCTGGCGGATGCACCAGGCGCGAAAGCGGTGCTGATTGCCACAGGGTCCGAAGTACAGCTGGCGCTCGCGGCGCAGAAGCTGCTCGATTTCCCGGTGCGGGTGGTATCCATGCCCTCGACCAGCGTGTTCGACCGCCAGCCGGAGAATTACCGGGCCGAAGTGCTGCCGAAGGGCCTGCCCCGCGTCGCGATCGAGGCAGGTGTGACGGACTTCTGGAGAAAATACGTCGGCGCAGCCGATGACCCGCGCGGCGCAGTGGTGGGCATCGACCGCTTCGGCGAATCGGCGCCGGCGCCGGATCTGTTCAAGCACTTCGGCTTCACGCCGGAAAATGTAGTCAAAGTGGTAAGGAGCCTAGTCTCATGACGATCAAGGTGGCCATCAACGGCTTCGGCCGCATCGGGCGCAATATCCTGCGCGCTTTTTACGAGAGCAAGACGAAGCATGACCTGCAGTTCGTGGCCATCAACGACCTGGGCGACGCGAAGACCAACGCCCACCTGCTCAAGTACGACACCGCGCACGGGCGTTTCAAGGGCACGGTGGAAGTCAGCGGCAATGCCATGCGCGTCAACGGCCAGAACATCCAGGTGGTCGCCGAGCGCGATCCCGCCAAGTTGCCCTGGAAGGCCCTGGGCGTGGACGTCGTGCTGGAGTGCACGGGATTGTTCACGAGCAAGGCAAAGGCCGGCGCGCACCTCGCGGCCGGCGCGAAGAAAGTGATCATCTCGGCACCAGGCGATAAAGACGTGGACCGCACCGTGGTATTCGGCGTCAATCACCAGTCGTTAAAGGGAAGCGACACGGTGATCTCGAACGCTTCGTGCACCACCAACTGCCTCGCGCCGCTGGTCAAGGCGCTGGATGACCGCATCGGCGTGGTCTCGGGCCTGATGACCACGGTGCACTCCTACACCAACGACCAGGTGCTGACGGACGTCTACCACTCCGATCTGCGGCGCGCGCGCTCGGCCAGCATGAACATGATCCCGACCAAGACCGGCGCCGCGGCCGCGGTGGGCCTGGTGCTGCCGCACTTGAATGGCAAGCTCGACGGCTACGCCATTCGCGTGCCGACCATCAATGTCTCCGTGGTGGACCTGAGCTTCGTCGCGAAGAAGACTACAACCGCCGAGGAAGTAAACCAGGCGCTGAAACAGGCTGCCGAGGGCGACCTCAAGGGGATCCTCGAATACACCACCGAGCCACTGGTGTCTTCGGACTTCAACCACAACCCGGCCAGCTCGATCGTCGATTCGCTGCTCACCAAGGTCTCCGGCGGCACTCTGGTAAAGGTGGCCAGCTGGTACGACAACGAGTGGGGTTTCTCCAACCGCATGCTGGACGTCACCGTCGCCCTTCACCAGGCGAAGTAATGAGCTTCAAACGGCTCGCCGACATCGAATTGCGGGGCAAGCGGGTCTTCATCCGCGCCGACCTGAACGTGCCGCAGGACGCCGCTGGCGCCATCAGCGACGACACGCGCATCCGTGCATCCGTTCCAGGCATCCGCCTCGCGCTCGGCAAGGGCGCCGCGGTGATGGTGACCTCCCACCTGGGGAGGCCGAAGGAGGGAATCTTCAATGAGAAGGATTCGCTGGCTCCGATAGCCAGATGTTTGGCTTCGTTCCTGGGTTTTGAAATAAAGCTTTTGAAAAACTGGACGGAAGGAGTCGCGGTCAAGCCTGGTGAAGTCGTCCTGCTCGAAAACTGCCGCTTCAATGTCGGCGAAAAGGCGGACGACGAAGCGCTCTCCCGGAAGATTGCGGCGCTCTGCGACGTCTACGTCAACGACGCCTTCGGCACCGCGCACCGTGCCGAGGCGACGACGCACGGCGCGGCAAAGTTCGCCAAAATCGCCTGCGCCGGCCCGCTGATGGCCGCCGAACTCGACGCGCTTGGCAAGGCGCTCGCGCATCCTGCGCGTCCGCTGGTGGCGATCGTCGCCGGCTCCAAGGTATCGACCAAGCTCCCATTGCTCGAAATCCTGGCGGGCAAGGTGGATCAACTGATCGTGGGCGGCGGCATCCTGAATACGTTCCTTCTGGCGAAGGGCTTTCCGGTTGGCAAATCCCTCGCCGAAGCGGGTCTGGTCGAGGAGGCGAAGAAAATCATGGCCGCGACCGAGGTTCCTTTGCCCGAGGACCTGGTGGTCGCGACCGAGATGTCGGCGCGCGCGCGCGAGCATGTAACGCAGGTGCGCGGCGTCGCCGCGGACGACATGATCCTCGACATCGGCCCGCAGAGCGCGACGAAGCTCGCCGCGATCCTGCAGCAGGCGGGCACCATCGTCTGGAACGGGCCGGTCGGCGTGTTCGAGATCGACCAGTTTGCGAGGGGCACCGAGACGATCGCACGCGCCATCGCCGCCTCGAAAGCGTTTTCCATCGCCGGCGGCGGCGACACCATCGCCGCGATCAACAAATTCGGCGTCGCCGACGGCATCGACTACATCTCCACCGCCGGCGGTGCTTTCCTGGAATTTCTTGAGGGAAAAACCCTGCCGGCCGTAGCTGCGCTAGAGGCGCGCGCCTAGCACCGTCAGGAGCGCGCCAGCGCGCTGGGTAGTCCGGCAATCTCCTCCGGCACCTCCACTGCATCGCGGTCGTCGCGCGTAAGTGAAGCGAGCGTGCGCGCGACCACGCCCTCTTGCGGCATCGTGACGCCGTAGAACAGCGGTTTGTCGCCGCGGAACACCGCCAGCGTCGGGAAGTTCTCGATGTCGAGCTCGCCAACCAGCGCGCTGTCCTCTTCGACGTCCAGCCAGACGAACTTCGCGCTTTCGTTTTCTCTTGCGAGCTTGTCGAAGGTGCTGCGGAATTCCGTGCAGGTCTTGCACCAGGCAGCGCAGAGGCAGGCGACGAGCAGTCCGTCCTGCTTCACCAGTTCATTCATAACACGATGATACACTTGGACAAATGCTCCGCAGTACCAAGATCGTCGCAACCCTCGGACCCGCTTCTTCCGACCCCGTCATGCTGGAGCGCATGGTGCGCTCGGGCGTGGACGTGGTGCGGCTTAATTTTTCCCACGGCAGCGCGGACGATCACCTCGCGCGCGCGGCGCTGGTGAAGGAGATCTCGACCAGGACCGGGCGCACGGTCGGCATCATGTGCGACCTGCAGGGCCCCAAGATCCGCGTCGGCAAATTCAAGCAGGGCAAGGTCACGTTGGCCAAGGGCCAGAAGTTCGTGCTCGATGCCACCTGCGAAATGGGCGACGACGCCCGCGTCGGCCTGGATTACAAGGAACTGCCGCGCGACGTCGCCGCGGGCGCAGTGCTGCTGCTCGATGATGGCAAGATCGTGCTCGATGTCGTTTCGGTGCGCGGCGAGGAAGTGCACACTACCGTGCGCCACGGCGGCGTGCTGTCGAACAACAAGGGCATCAACCGGCAGGGCGGCGGACTGACCGCGCCCGCGCTCACGCCGAAGGACATCGAAGACATCCGCACCGCGGCCAGGATCAACGCCGACTATCTTGCGGTTTCCTTTCCCAAGACCGGCGCCGACATGTACATGGCGCGCGAACTGCTACGCGCTTCCGGCGGCAAGGCTTTCCTGATCGCCAAGATCGAGCGCGCCGAGGCGGTGACCCATGCCGCGCTGCTCGACATCATGAACGCCTGCGACGGCATCATGGTGGCGCGCGGCGACCTCGCAGTGGAGGTGGGCGACGCGGCGGTGCCGGCGCTGCAAAAGCGCATGATCCGTGCCGGAGTGGACGTCGTGCGGCTCAACTTCTCCCACGGTACTGCCGAAGACCATCTCAAGCGCGCCGAGCTGGTGAAGAAAATCGGACGCGATGCCGGCCGCACGGTGGCGATCATGTGCGACCTGCAAGGACCCAAGATCCGCGTTGGCAAATTCAAGGACGGCAAGATCACCCTCGACAAGGGGCAGGCTTTCATCCTCGATGCCGGCTGCGAACTCGGCGATCAGGGGCGCGCGGGCCTCGACTACAAGGAGCTGCCGCGCGACGTCGAGGCCGGCGCGGTGCTGCTGCTCGACGACGGCAAGATCGTGCTCGACGTGGTCGAGGTGCGCGGCGAGCAGGTGCATACCAAGGTGCGTCACGGCGGCGTGCTCTCCAACAACAAGGGCATCAACCGCCAGGGCGGCGGGCTGACCGCGGCCGCGCTGACGCCGAAGGACATGGAAGACATCCGCACTGCGGCGAAAATCAACGCCGACTTTCTCGCGGTGTCGTTTCCCAAGTCGGGCGCCGACATGTACATGGCGCGCGAGCTGATGCGCGCCGCGGGCGGCAAGGCGTTCCTGATCGCCAAGATCGAGCGCGCCGAGGCGGTAAAGCAGGCCGCGCTGCTCGACATCATGAGTGCCAGCGACGGCATCATGGTGGCGCGCGGCGACCTGGCGGTGGAGGTCGGCGACGCCTCGGTGCCGGCGCTGCAGAAAATGATGATCCGCCTGGCGCGCGAGCACAACAAGCTCACCATCACCGCCACGCAGATGATGGAGTCGATGATCGCCAGCCCGGTGCCGACGCGCGCCGAGGTGTCGGACGTCGCCAACGCCGTGCTCGACGGCACCGACGCGGTGATGCTGTCCGCCGAATCCGCGAGCGGCCGCTACCCGGTGGAGGCGATCGAGGCGATGGACCGCATCTGCATCGAGGCCGAGCAGACGCAGCCGCTCAACCTCGAGCGGGACTTCCTCAACCGCGTGTTCACGCGCGTCGACCAGTCGATCGCCATGGCGGCGCTGTTCACCGCCTTCCACCTCAAGGTGAAGTGCATCGCCTCGCTGACGGAGTCGGGCTCGACCGCGCTGTGGATGAGCCGCCTGAACTGCGGCGTGCCGATCTACGCGCTCACCTCGCAGACCGGTACGCGCTACCGCTGCGCGCTGTTCCGCGACGTCTATCCGCTG
>CAZTSJ010000083.1:0-5377 GCA_964616875.1 uncultured Bordetella sp.
CACCGCGCACATGGGGCTGCTCGATTCGATCGAGCGCATCGACGCCGGGCTGGTCGAGCGCACCATCGCGCGCGGGCGCGACCTCATGATCCGGGCCGGCATCAAGAATCCGCGCATCGGCGTCTGCGGCATCAATCCGCACGCCGGCGAGGGCGGCCTGTTCGGCCGCGGCGAGGAGGAAATCAAGATCGTTCCGGCTGTGGCCGTGGCGCGCACGCGCGGCTGGAACGTGGAGGGCCCGTATCCCGCCGATGCGCTGCTTTACCGCGCCGCGCGCGGCGATTTCGACCTGGTGGTGGCGATGTACCACGACCAGGGGCACGGTCCGGTGAAGGCGATGGGCCTGGAACACGGCGTGAACGTCACCGCCGGCCTGCCGATCGTGCGCACGTCGGTCGACCACGGCACCGCCTTCGACATCGCCGGCACCGGCAAGGCGGACGAACGCAGCATGCTCGAGGCGCTGCGCTATGCGGCGGAGCTGGCCCTCAAATAAACGGCCGCGGAGCGTGCGGCATCGCGCTCCATTGCCCCGCATCGTGGCCATACAGCAGCTTGACGCCCTGCCGGTCACGCATGCCGCGCAGCTTCGTGAGCGAATGCGTCATCTGCGCCGCATCGTGGACCGACGTGGGCGTGGGCAGGATCGTTTTCTCGAGATGCTCCTGCGTATAGCAGGCATCCGCGGTCAGCACGAACTGCGTTGTCGCGTCCAGGCGTATCCATAGCGACTGGTGCCCCGCCGTATGCCCCGGCGTCGGCAGGAGTACCAGCAGGCCGTCGCCGAAGATGTCGTGCTCGCCGTCGATTTCCCGGTATTCGAGCGGGTGGTCCCAGTCTTTCGGGTTGTAGCGCTTGGGGTCGGCACGCGCGCCCTGCAGCTCGGCGCGCTGGACGAGAAATGCGGAGCGCGGGAACGAGGCGTTGCAGCCGCAATGGTCGAAATGAAAATGTGAATTGACGACGTAGCGGACCTCCTCGGGCCTGATACCGAGAAGCGCGAGCTGGCTCACGGGGTCCTCGCCAGCGCGCGAACGAATCGTGAAGAGGGACGCTACGCGCTTGCCGAGTCGCCCCGCGGGATCAGTCTGAGCGTCGCAATGAATGCCCGTGTCGAAGAGAACCTTGCCCTGGGGATGGACGATCAGGTAACTCGACACCGGCGTGGTGATGCGCACGCCCTGCTCGCTCGCGGGAAAGAAGAGGTTGCGCTCGAACTCCAGCGAGCCGCAGGACAGGGCGTAGATGCGCATCATGCCGCCCGGCGCATCTTGCGCGCCGCGTCCAGCGCCTTTGGCGCGACCCAGGTGTGGAAACCGGCCGCCTCGAGGAGGCTGAGCGCCCCGAAATAGAAGGCCGCCGCCTTGACCGCACCCGGATCGCGCAGCCAATCATCGACATCTGAACCCAGTCCACCGATGCTTTGCGCTGTCACCAGTGCCGCGAAAGCAACTGCCGTGCGCACGCAAATGTCGGCGATTTCGATCACTCCGTGCGTGCGCTGGATCGCTCCAAGATAGGTCGCACCGGTCAGGGCGAGGAACTCGAACGGTCCGAGTATCCCGCCAACCTTGAACGACAGAAGAAATCCGGTCACCATCACGGGAGTGGTGAACCAGAGAATGAGCCTGCGATGGCCCCGCTTCTGCACTGGATCCTGGCGGTCGGCTGCCGCCGCGACAAGCAGCGCCGCAACGAAAACCATCGGACACAAGACCAGGAACTGCATCGCAAGCAGGCTGCCCGCCGTCCTCCCCAGGTAATCGGGCGCAAGCAGTCCGCCGCCGACCGCGAATATTCCGAGCCCCGCGTTCAGGCTGAACGGTGGAATCGAGCGCAGCCTGAGGCGCTCGATGGTGGCATCAAGAAGCGAGAGCATGGATTCGGTCATTCCGCTCCTGGCGTGGCTGACGGCGCACAGTCTACCGCCGCATATCGTGCACGGTAGAATTACAGACTCCTCTAGGGGATCCGCCATGCTCCAGGCCGCCGACCTCACCATCCGCCTCAACCCCGCCGACGACGTCGTCATCGCGCGCGTCGAGCTGGCCGCCGGCACCACGCTCGTCAAGGAAGGCAACGTCGTCACTGCGGCGCGCGTGCCCGCCGGCCACAAGGTCGCGGTACGGGAAGTGAAGTCCGGCCAGCCGGTGCGGCGCTACAACCAGATCATCGGCTTTGCCACGCGCGACATCCATCCCGGCGAACACGTGCACGTGCAGAACCTGGCAATGGGGGATTTTGAAAGGGACTATGCCTATTCCCAGGGTTGCGTCCAAACGGCATTTGTAGAAAACCCTGCAACATTTCAGGGCATCGTGCGCCGTGAGGGGCCAAATGCGGGCCGTGTCGCGACGCGCAACTACATCGGCATCCTCACCAGCGTGAACTGCTCGGCGACGGTCGCGCGTGCGGTGGCGCGTCATTTCGAGAATCGCCTCGATGCCTACCCGAACGTGGACGGCGTCGTCGCGCTCACGCACAAATCCGGCTGCGGCATGGCCTCCGACGGCGAAGCGATCGACGTGCTTCGCCGCACCATGGCGGGCTACGCGCGCCACCCGAACTTTTTCGCGGTGCAGGTGGTGGGCCTGGGCTGCGAGGCGAACCAGATCGGGACGCTGCTCTCGACGCAGAGCCTGAAGCGCCACGACAAGCTGCACGCTTACACGATCCAGGAAAAGGGCGGCACCTCGAAAGCGATACGCGAAGGCGTGGCGCGCATCGAGGCGTTGCTGCCGGAGGCAAACAACGTAAAGCGGGAAACCGTACCGGCGAGCCATCTGACGCTGGGCCTGCAGTGCGGCGGCTCGGACGGCTATTCCGGCATCAGCGCCAACCCGGCGCTCGGCGCCGCGGTGGACATGCTGGTGCGCCACGGCGGTACGGCGATACTCTCGGAGACGCCCGAGATCTACGGCGCAGAGCACCTGCTCACGCGCCGCGCCGTGTCCCGCGAGGTAGGCGAGAAGCTCATTTCCCGCATCAAATGGTGGGAGGAATACACGCGCCGCAACGGCAACGAAATGAACAACAATCCCTCGCCCGGCAACAAGGCGGGGGGACTGACAACGATCCTGGAAAAATCCCTCGGCGCCGTTGCCAAGGGCGGCACCACCAACCTGGTCCAGGTCCTCGAGTACGCCGAACCGGCTACCGCAAAAGGCTTCGTCTACATGGACACGCCGGGCTACGATCCGGTCTCGGCGACCGGCCAGGTCGCAGGCGGCGCCAACATGATCTGCTTTACCACCGGCCGCGGTTCGGCCTACGGCTGCAAACCCGCGCCCTCGCTCAAGCTCGCCACCAACACCGCGCTGTGGGAGCACCAGGAAGAGGACATGGACATCAACTGCGGCACCATCGTCGACGGCAAGGAATCCGTCGCCGAAGTCGGCCGCAGGTTCTTCGACCTGGTGCTGGAAACCGCTTCCGGGAAGAAATCCAAGTCCGAACTGTTCGGCTACGGCGAAGACGAGTTCGCGCCATGGGTGCTCGGCGCCACGATGTAGCCATGCGGGGCATTTTGCTTATTTTTTCTTTTTTCCTGGTATTTCCCGTTCAGGCCGCAAAACAGTCCTCTACGCCGAACCGCTTCGGCGCCATCGCCTATCACCGCGCCAGCCAGTCCTGGGGCATCAGCTTCGACAAGGCACGCGAGCGCGATGCCAGCGTCGAGGCCTTGAAGCAGTGCGGCCACCGCGAATGCGAAGTCATCCACAAGTTCAAGAACGGCTGCGCCGCGCTCGCCGACGGCGCGAAAAAACCGGCTGCGGCATCGGGCGCGACGCGCGACGAAGCCGAGACCAAGGCGCTGCGGCGCTGTAATGAAGCAAACCGGGCGGAGAACTGCAATCTGATCGCCTGGGCCTGCACGCGTTGAACAAGACGGCAGCCCAGGGGCGGGTACCACGGCTGTTTGTGGACGCCGAGTTGCACGCCGACTCTACAGTCGTGCTTCCAGAAGACGCTGCGCACCACGCCGCGCGGGTACTACGCCTGCGCGATGGCGACGCGGTGGTGCTCTTCGACGGCCGCGGCGGCGAGTATGAGGCGCACCTGGCCGTTCCCGGCCGCGTGCAGGTGGCGGCGCGGACCGGGCAGCGACGCGACCCGGAGCGCGAATCGCCGCTCGCCGTGACCCTGGTGCAAGCGGTTTCCTCGGGCGAGAAAATGGATTTCACCATCCAGAAGGCGGTTGAGCTTGGCGTCGCCGCGATTCAGCCGCTCCTGACCGTGAAGTCGGTGGTGCGCCTGAGCGCCGAACGCGAAGAAAAAAAGCTGGCCCACTGGAGGCGCGTCGTGATTGCCGCCTGTGAGCAGTGCGGCCGCAACCGCGTGCCGGATGTGCGCAGCGCCATTTCGGTCGGGTCCTACTGCGGGGCGCCGGCTGCGGCGTCGCTGCGCCTGCTGCTTTCACCCGATGGAAAAACGGGTCTGAAGGACATGATGCAGAAAATCGGGCAGCAGCAATTCGGGCGTACCGTCACCATCGCCGCGGGCCCGGAAGCAGGCTTCAGCGACGAGGAAGAGCAGCTGCTCGCGCGCGCCGGCTTTATGCCGGTGCGCCTGGGGCCCAGAGTCCTTCGCACCGAGACCGCGGCCCTCGCCGCGTTGGCCGCGCTTAACGCGCTGGCGGGGGATTTCTAGAAAGTTCGGAGGACTGCAGGCCCTTGGCGGCGAGATACAGGTCAACGGCGATGTGGTCGCCGCGCCGGACCGCTTCGAGAAACTGCTGTTCATCCCAGTATTTCAGGCCCATGGCCTGAAGATCCTTGCGCGCCTGCACCGGGTCCGCTGCCTGTACTTGTACCTGCGCCGCGGGGGCTTCCCTGCCGGCTTTCGCGCGCTCGCGCTGCGCAAGCACCAGCAGGTCGCGGCCAATCGCGACGAACACGCCGCGCTGCTCGGCAGGCACCTCCTGCAGCACCTCGTCCAGGACGCCCGAGGCGACGCGGTTGGCCTGCGCGTTCTCGCCCGAGAGGATGGCATCGATACGCTTTTGAGCCGTGCCCGGATCGGCCGAGTTCGCCGCCAGGTGCACCACCTGCTGTACCAGGGCAAGCAAGCCGCCGATCAGTTTCCAGTCCTCCGCATCCTCGGAGGAGGCGGCGGCGGAAAACGGCAGCAGGAGAAGCACGGCGTACAGGCGGATGGCGCGCATGGGGAATCCCTCTCGTATTGGTATTGCGATTAACGCCGCCACCGGCGACCGGTTGACCGTCGGGCCTGGTGCCTTAGAATCCCCCGCCGATCCAATACCTCAGGGACTGCATGAGCACGCTGCCGCATCCGGAAGCTTTCGTACGCTGGTTCCGCCAGGTGGCGCCCTATGTGCACGCGTTCGGCGGCCGCACCTTCGTCGTCGGTTTCGGCG
>CAZTSJ010000084.1:0-3134 GCA_964616875.1 uncultured Bordetella sp.
TGCATGTCCACCAGCTTGTGGCGGATCGCCTGGTGCTCGACCAGGCGCTTGCCGAAGGTCTGCCGCGCGCGCGCCCAATCGAGTGCGTCCTCCAGGCAGGCCTGCGCGAAGCCGACCGCGCCCGCCGCCATGCCCAGGCGCTCGGAATTGAAGTTGCGCATGATGGCGCGAAAGCCCGCGTTCTCCTCGCCGATCAAGTTGGCCGCCGGCACGCGCACATTGTCGAAGTGCAGGCTCGCGGTATCCGAGCACCACCAGCCCATTTTCTTCAGTGCCGCGCGCGTGAAGCCCGGGCGGTCGCGCTCGATGAGCAGCAGCGATATGCCGGAGGCGCCGGGCAAGCCGCGCATGTCACCTGTTCGCACCGCGACGGTGTAGAGGTCCGCGCGCATGCCGGAGGTGATGAAGGTCTTTTCTCCGCTGACGACGTACTCGCCATTTTCCTTTCTTGCGGAAGTTTTCAGACTGGCAACGTCCGAGCCGCCGCTAGGTTCGGTAATCGCGAGCGCGCTGATTTTCTCGCCCGAAAGGATCGAAGGCAGCACGCGGCGCTTCAATTCCTCGCTGCCGACCGCGGCGATCGGCGGCGCGCCGATGGTGTGGGAGAACAGGCTCGCGGAAAGGCCGCCGGTACCGGCACGCGCGAATTCCTCGGCACTCACGATGCGGAAGAAGTAATCCGCCGGCGTGCCGCCGAATTCCTCCGGAAAGCCCAGGCCGAGCAGGCCGGCGGCCGCGGCCTTCTTGTACAACTCCCGCGGGAATTCGCCGGCCTCGTCCCAGGCGGCGGCCTGCGGCAGGATTTCGCGCTCGACGAAGCGGCGCACCGTGTCGCGGAAGGCTTCGTGCTCCTCGGTAAGTGCGGGATGGGGTTTCACGCCGCCTTCGCCGGCTCGAATTCCACGAGCAGCTTGCCAGGCGCGACCTGCATGCCCGGAGCGACGTGCACCGCCTTGACGCGAACTGTGCCGGGCGCGACAAGCTGGTGCTCCATCTTCATCGCCTCCATGACGACCAGTACACTGCCCTCGGCGACCTGGTCTCCCGCCTTGGCATGCACTGCGACAATGCGGCCGTTCATCGGCGACCGGACGCCATCGTAGGCACCACCGGTCTGGCGGCGCCTTTCCGGCGGCCAGCGCGTGGTGTCCTCGAAGATCCAGTCGCGATTGAAGAGGGCGAGGTAGATGAAGTTGCCGTGCACGCAGCAGGGTATCGCCTGCTGCCCGGCGCCTTCGATCTCCAGGGTGGCGACGTTTTCCGCAATCGAACGCACGCGCAATGCCAGGCTGATATTGCGCGCTTCCACCCTGTAAACGCCGTGCTGGTGGCGCAGCAGCACGTCGTCGCTGAATCCGCTTCCCAGCAGGCGGCGGCGAAGAACCCGCTCTGGATTATTGCTCCAGGCAGTCCGCTCGCCGTGGCCGGCTTTGCGTCCCTCTGTTTCGGTTGCGATCGCCGTTGCCAGCGCGGCCGCATGCCAGCCCAGCGAGATCGAAGTCGCCGGGTGGAAATCGTCGAGGATTGCGGTGGTCGCGCCCCGTTCGCCGAATTCCGTGCCCTGCACCACCACCGAGAGGAACCACCGGTTGGTCCGGATTCCAAGGGCGACGGTCGATTCCAGCGCGCTGCGGAGCTTCGCGCGCGCCTCGTCGCGCGTGGGCGCGTGGGCGATGAGCTTGGCGATCAGCGAGTCGTAATGCGGCGTGATTTCGATGCCGGATTCGAGCGCGTGGTCCGTCCGTACGCCCTCGGGCGCGCGCCAGAGGGCAAGCCGACCTGCATCCGGCAGGTGATTGCGCGTCGGGTCCTCCGCGCAGAGGCGTGCCTCGATGGCGTGGCCCTGGAAGCGGATCTGGTCCTGCTTGAGCGGCAATGCCTCGCCAGCCGCCACGCGCAACTGCCATTCGACGAGGTCCAGGCCGGTAACCATTTCAGTCACCGCGTGCTCGACCTGGAGCCGCGTGTTCACTTCAAGGAACCAGAAGCACCCTTCGGAATCGCGCAGGAACTCGACAGTGCCCGCGCCGGTGTAGCCGGCCGCGCGCGCGATCGCGATGGCGGCCTGGCCCAGCGACTCGCGCTTTTTCGCGTCCACCACCGGGGAAGGCGACTCCTCGATCAACTTCTGGTGGCGGCGCTGCACCGAACAGTCGCGCTCACCCAGGTGGACGATATTGCCGTGCGCATCCGCGAAGACCTGCACCTCGATGTGCCGGCCGCCCTCGACCGCCTTTTCCAGCAGCAGCCGGTCGTCGCCGAAGGCATGGTTCGCCTCTGAGCGGGCCGCGGCGAGCGCTTCCGCGAATTCTGCTTCCGAGCGAACAAGACGCATCCCGCGACCGCCGCCGCCTGCCGAGGCCTTGATCATCAACGGAAAGCCGATCTGCTTCGCCGCAGCGCCGAGCCTCGCGTCGCTCTGGTCGTCCTCGTCGTAGCCCGGCAGCACCGGCAGGCCGAGCTTGCGCGCCAGGCGCCTGGCGCCTTGTTTGTCGCCGAGCGCGCGCATCGACGCGGGCGGTGGACCGACCCAGACGAGTCCTGCCTTTTGCACGGCCTCTGCAAACGCCGGGCTCTCTGAAAGGAAGCCGTAGCCGGGATGGATCGCGTCGGCCGCGTGCGCATCTCCCGCGACAGTTTTCGCGGCCGCGAGCAGGGCGGGGGTGTTGAGGTAGGAAGCGCGCGGCGCTGATCCGCCGATATGAACCGCCATGTTCGCCGCGCGTACGTGTGGCGCATCACGGTCGGCATCGGAGTACACGGCGACGGTGCGCAGGCCCATGCGCTTCGCGGTGCGCATGACGCGCAGTGCGATTTCGCCGCGGTTGGCGATCAGCAGGGAGCGGAATTTCAACGCTGCGCTACTTCTTCGGTAGGATGTGCATGTACTTGCAGATGATGCCGAGCATCGTTTCGTCCGAGCCGCCGCCGATCGAGCCCAGGCGCCCGTCGCGGTAGGCGCGCGATACCGGGCTGTCCCAGGTGTAGCCCATGCCGCCCCAGTACTGCAGGCAGGAATCCGAGACTTCGCGCCGCAGCCGGCCGGACTTCAACTTGGCCATCGAAGCGAGCTCGGTGACGTCTTCGCCGGAGACATACATCTCGCACGCGCGGTAGGTGAGCGCGCGCAGCGC
>CAZTSJ010000085.1:0-21086 GCA_964616875.1 uncultured Bordetella sp.
TGGCTTGAGGCGGGCAGCGCTCAGGGGATCCACTTTTGCCAGTTCAGCATGCAGTGCCGGCCAGCCCAGCTTCCCAGCCTCGGCGTTGATGCGCGCGCGCAGCGCGGGATCGGCAGGCGGCAACGCATCCAGCCCCTGCGCAAGGGCGCGGTAGTAAAGCATCGTGCCGCCGACCAGCAATGGAATTTTATTTCTTGAAAAAATTTCGGCGATGACGCGCAGCGCGTCTTCCCGAAAGCGCCCGGCGGAGTAGCTCTCGGTGGGATCGATCAGGTCGATCAGGTGGTGCCGAACCGCGCCGCGCTCTGCAGAAGAGGGCTTGGCGGTGCCGATGTCCATGCCGCGGTAAACCTGCGCCGAATCGATGCTGACGATCTCGATCGGATGCCTGGAGGCAAGCTGCATCGCGAGCCGCGACTTGCCGCTGGCGGTCGGACCCAAAAGAACAAAGACCGAGGGCTTAACGGCCACCCGTGACATCGAGAATGGCCCCCGTAGAGTAGGAAGCCTCTTCCGAAAGCAGCCAAAGGATCGCGCGCGCCACCTCCTCGGGTTCGCCGCCGCGCTTCATCGGGATGCCTTCGCGCAGGCGCTCGATGCGGTTGGGTTCGCCCGCGGTGGCGTGAATTTCGGTATTGACGAATCCGGGCCGCACGCAGTTGACGCGGATGCCTTCGCCCGCCAGCTCCTTGGCGAGGCCCAGGGTCATGGTGTCGATGGCGCCTTTGGAAGCAGCGTAGTCCACCCATTCGCCGGGTGAACCGAGGCGCGCGGCGCCGGAGGAAACGTTGACGATCGCGCCGCCCTTGCCGCCGTGCCTGGTGGACATGCGCTTGATCGCTTCGCGCGCGCAGAGGAACGGGCCGATGGCATTGGTGGCGAACATGAGCTGCAGGCGGGCGGCATCCATCGCCTCGACGCGCGATGCGTGCACGACGATGCCGGCGTTGTTGACGAGCGCAGTGAGCGGTCCGAGCGAACGGTCGGACTCCTGGAACAGGCGCAGCACATCCGCTTCGGAGGCGACGTCGCCCTGCACCGCGATCGCGCTGCCGCCATCGTTCCGGATGTCCTGCACCACCGCCTGCGCCGCGTCCCGATTGCGCAGAAAGCTGATGCAGACCGCGTAGCCCTTCGACGCGGCGAGCCGCGCGGTAGCGGCGCCGATGCCGCGGCCACCGCCGGTGACGATCAACACGCCCGGTTTCATTGGCCGCGCATGAAAAGGCGATCCAGGTCCGCCATCGTGAGCTGGTACCAGGTCGGACGGCCGTGGTTGCAGCTGCCGGAGCGCTCGGTCTCCTCCATCTCGCGCAGCAGCGCGTTCATCTCGGTCACCGTGAGGATGCGGTTGGCGCGCACCGCCGCGTGGCAGGCCATGGTGGCGAGCAGCTCGTTCTGGCGCGCCGAGAGCACCTCGGTCGCGCCGTATTCGCGGATGTCGCGCAGCAGGTCCCGCGTCAGGCCGGCGATGTCGCCGCCCGCAAGCAGCGCAGGGGCGGCGCGCACGGCGAGTTGATTCGGTCCCGCGACGCTGGTCTCCAGGCCGAGCTTTTCCAGCGCCTCGCTGTTTTCCTCCGCGGTCGCGATGTCGAGCGCATCGGCCGCCAGCACCGCGGGCACCAGCAGGCTCTGGCGCGCCACCGCGCCCGCGTCCAGGCTGGTTTTGAGTTTTTCCATCACGATGCGCTCATGGGCGGCGTGCATGTCCACCAGCACGAGCCCGGCTTCGTTCTGCGCGAGGATGTAGACGCCATGCAGTTGCGCGAGGGCGAAGCCAAGGGGAGGGACCCTTGGCGCTCCCTCGGCAAGGGGAGGGGAATTTGCCGTGTCCGGCAACGGTACTGCAGCGGTAGCGGCGGCCATGAAGGACTGGTAGGCCTGTACAGGCTGCGCGAGCTGAAAGCCCTGCTGCAATCCTGCTCCCGGGCCCGCAGGTCTTGCGTAGGCGACCGGGGCCACGCCCGCGGCCGGCGACAGCGCGCGCTTGAGCACGTGCAGCACGAACTGGTGGATGGCGCCCGAATCGCGAAAGCGCACCTCGATTTTGGCCGGATGGACGTTCACGTCCACGCCGCGCGGATCGAGCTCGAGGAAGAGCAGATACGCGGGCTGGCGCTCGCCGTGCAACTGGTCGCGGTAGGCTTCGCGCACCGCGTGCGAGAGCATGCGGTCGCGCACGAAGCGGCCATTCACGTAAAGGTACTGCGCGTCGGCGCGCGCCCTCGCGGCTTGCGGCGTGCCGGCGAGGCCGAAGAGGCGCAGGCTGCCGGCCTGCGCCTCGACCGGAAAGCTCGCATCGAGGAATTCGCGGCCGAGCAGCGCGGCCGCGCGCTCGGCGAGCGGTTGCGCGCCTGGAAGGCTCGCAGACTTCGCCGCGAGATGCGCTGACACGCGGCCGTTGTGCTTCAGCGTGAAGGCAACGTCCGGGCGCGCCAGCGCGATGCGCCGGAATACCGCGTCGCAATGCCCGAATTCCGTCTGCTCGGTGCGCAGGAACTTCTTGCGCGCCGGGGTGTTGAAGTAGAGGTCCTCCGCCAGCACCGTCGTGCCCGGGGCGCGCGCCGCCGGCGCCGGCGCGCTGCCCTTGCCGCCTTCGGCATGGATTTCCCAGGCATGGGCGGACTTTGCCTCGCGGCTCGTGATCGAGAGCCGGGAAACGGAGGCAATCGAGGCGAGCGCTTCGCCGCGAAATCCCATCGTGGCGACGCTCTGCAAGTCATCGAGCGAACCGATCTTGCTGGTCGCATGGCGCGCCAGCGCGAGCGGCAGGTCGTCGTGCGGCAGGCCGGCGCCGTCGTCGTCGACTTGCACACGCTTGGCGCCGCCCTGGTCGAGCGTTACCTGGATTTCCAGGGCGCCGGCATCGAGTGCGTTCTCCAGCAGCTCCTTCAGCACCGAGGCGGGCCGTTCGACCACTTCGCCCGCCGCGATCTGGCTGATCAGCAGGTCGGGCAGCACGCGGATGGCGCTCATGCGGCGTCGAGGGCGCTACGCACCCGTTCAACCCCTGGATTGGTCAGCACCGCGGACATCGCGGAATTATATCGACCCGGCGCCGCGTGCCGGCCAGGTGTCGCGGCTAGGGCAGCAGCCGCTGCATGAAAGAAATCAGGGCGTATCCGCCGCCCCCGATGAGCAGCGCAAAGTACGCGATTGTCACCAGATTGGACACGTGACCGATGAGGATGAACAGGCCGTCGCGCTGGAGGCTGCCGATCGCGAGGAACAGGAGGGCGATCGCGGGGAAGGTATTGCTGAACGGTATCAAGCCGAATGGCGCCATCAGCAGTGCGGCGCCCAGAATGAGCGCGCAGTCGTTGACGATGCGTACGGCGCCATCGGCAGCAGCCCACGAAATCCGCTGCGGCCGGCTGACCCGCTCCAGGCGCCGGAACCAGACGAGGCCGCGCAGGAGCGCCGACCGAAGCCGTTCCGTGGCGACGAGGCGCTGCTCGATCCGCTTGGGCAGCCAGAGCTCCAGGCGGAACAGCCGGCTGACGCCGATGAGCAGGATCCCGGCGCCAAAAACCGTGCTGACGCCCGGAACCGAAACCGGCACCAGGAACACGATCGTCAGGAACGCGGTAAGCAGCATCAGGCCGTCGCTGCCGACAAGGTCTCGAACCTGGGCCAGCGTCACGGTCCCGGGCGGCAGTGCGTCGATCGCCGCCTCGAGTTTGTCTGCGGGCGAGCGTTGGTCCGCAGGCGTGTCTGGCGTCACGAGTCGAGGCCCTTTCTATCGCATCGCTATCGGTGACGGCCGGGGCGGGTTCTTGGCGAAGTAACGCTTGATGCCGGCGAGGATCGCGCGCGCGATCTGGCCCTGGTAGACCTCGTCGTTGAGGCGCTTTTCCTCCTCCGGGTTGGAGATGAAGGCGGTTTCCACCAGGATCGAGGGCACGTCGGGGGACTTGAGCACGGCGAAGCTCGCCTGCTCGACCCGCGCCTTGTGCAGCGTGTTGACCTGGCCCAGCTCGCCCAGCACGGCGTTGCCCAGGCGCAGGCTGTGGTCGATGGTCGCGGTCTGCGAAAGGTCGAGCAGGGTCTGCGCCAGGTACTTGTCCTTGACGTCGATGTTGACGCCGCCGACGAGGTCGGCCTCGTTTTCCTTTTTTGCCAGCCAGCGCGCGGCTTCCGAGGTGGCGCGCCGCTCCGACAATGCGAACACGCTCGAGCCGCGCGCGTGCGGCCGGATGAACGCATCGGCATGCACCGAGACGAAAAGATCCGCCTTGACGCGCCGCGCCTTGTCCACGCGCGTCTGCAGCGGGACGTAGAAATCCCCGTCGCGCGTCAGCACTGCACGCATCTCGGGTTCGGCGTCGATGAGCGCTTTCAGGCGCATCGCGATGGTGAGCGTGATGTCTTTCTCGCGCGAACCGAGCCGGCCGCGCGCCCCCGGGTCTTCGCCGCCGTGCCCCGGGTCGATGACGATGGTCGCCATGCGCGCGACTCTCGGCTTGTCGGGGACCCTGGCGGCCTCCTTGTCGGTCCTGGGCAGCTTGCCGTCGGCTTCGATCAGCGCCGCGAGCGGATCCAGTGCGACTGCCGGGTAGATGTCCAGGACGAGGCGGTGGCCGTACTCGCCGACCGGCTTGAGGGTGAACACCTGCGGTTTGACCTCGGCCTTGAGGTCGATTACCAGCCGCACCACGCCCGGGCGGTTGCGCCCGACGCGCAGCTTGTCGATGTAGGGATCACCCGTGGCGACCTTGCCGTGCAGGTCGGCGAGCGCCGGGCCGAATTCGGCCACCTCTAGGTCGAGCACCAGGCGTTCCGGGTCCTTCACCGAGAAGAGCTGGAATTTGACCTCGGACTTGGTCTCCAGCGTGACGCGCGTGTAGTCCTTGGCCGGCCAGATGCGGGTGGAAACGACCTGCGCCAGCGCGCAGCTTGCGCCTAGGAACAGCGCCAGCGCGACAAGGCAGTCGCGAGCCAGGCTTCGCCGGGCACCGAGTACGCGGCCGGTGCCGCGGATCGTCCCTGGACCTCGTAGCGCAGCTGGATTTCCAGGTCCGGCCGCGCGAGCAGGTCCCCGGCCCGCTCGGGCCATTCCACAATGCAGAAGGATTCCGGATTGAAGTGCTCGCGCAAGCCGGAGCTCAGCCATTCCGATCGTTCCTTGAATCTATAAAAATCAAAGTGATACAAGTTTAATCTCAAAAGACCATAAGGTTCAACCAGCGTGTAGCTCGGGCTTTTGACCCGGCCGGGGTGGCCCAGGGCCTGAATCAGGCCCCGGGCAAGGGTGGTTTTGCCCGAACCCAGTTCGCCTTTGAGGTGCAGGACCAGCCCGTTGGCCGCGCCGCCGGCCAGGACTTCGCCCAGCCTCAGCGTGGCGGCCTCGTCAGGCAAACTAAGATGGTCTGCCATGGCTGCGCTCGCGGAGAGAATCAAGCAGTGGGGCGCCGAACTCGGCTTCCAGGCGCTCGGCATCGCGGACGTCGATCTTTCCGCGGCCGAAGGCCGCCTCGCCGAGTGGCTCGGATTGGGGTGGCACGGCGAGATGGATTATATGGCGCGCCACGCCGCGCTGCGGACGCAGCCCGCGCAGCTGCTGCCCGGCACCGTGCGCGTGATTTCCTGCCGCATGAACTACCTCGCGGATACCCCGGGCAGCGTCGAAGCAGAGCTTGCCCGGCCCTTGCAAGCCTATGTCGCGCGATACGCGCGTGGCCGCGATTACCACAAGCTGATGCGCGCGCGCCTGCAGAAGCTTTGCAAGCGCATCGAGGCCGAGATCGGTCCCTTCGGCCATCGCGTCTTCGCCGATTCGGCGCCGGTGATGGAGGTCGAGCTCGCGGTGCGCGCCGGGATCGGCTGGCGCGGCAAGCACACGCTGCTGCTCGATCGCGAGGGGTCCTGGTTTTTCCTCGGCGAGATTTATTGCGACCTGGACCTGGAAACGGATGCGGCGGCCGCGAATCATTGCGGCAGCTGCCAGAAGTGCATCGACATCTGTCCGACCGGGGCGATCACCGCGCCCTACCAGCTCGACGCGCGGCGTTGCATCTCCTACCTGACGATCGAATTGAAAGGCCCGATCCCGGAAGACCTGCGGCCGCTCATCGGCAACCGCGTCTACGGCTGCGACGACTGCCAGCTGGTCTGCCCCTGGAACGGCTTCGCGCGGATTTCACCGGAGCTGGATTTCCAGGTACGCAACGGTCTCGACCGCTCCAGCCTGCTAGAGCTCTTCGCCTGGACCGAGGAAGAGTTCGACCGCAGGCTGCAAGGCTCGCCGATCCGGCGCATTGGCTACGAATGTTGGTTACGGAATCTTGCCGTCGGTCTCGGCAATGCTCCAGGTTCACCTGAAATAGCCAAGTCCCTGAAAAAACGAATAGACCATCAATCCTCTCTGGTCCGCGAGCACGTCAGGTGGGCCCTTCAGCGCCATGGCGTGGCAGCCTGACCGCCTGCTGGCGGATTTCGAGGCGCTGGAGCTTCCCGCGCCCGACGACTACGACGGCCGCGTCGTCGCCACCCTGGTGCGCTTGCCGCCGCCGGAATCGCCGCGCGGCGCGGTGCTCTACGTGCACGGTTTCATCGACTACTTTTTCCAGCGCCACATGGCCGAGCGCTTCGCGGCGGAGGGCTACGCGTTCTACGCCCTGGACCTGCGCAAGCACGGCCGTTCGCTCCTGGCGCACCAGCATCCGTGTTTCTGCAAGGACATTTCCGAGTACTACTTCGACATCACGCGCGCTCTGACGGAGATCGACACCGACGTGCTGCTTGCAGGGCATTCCACCGGTGGATTGATCTGCTCCTTGTATAAGCGCGAAGGCGAGCTTCGCGACCGCGTGCGCGCGCTGTGGTTGAACAGCCCGTTCCTCGAATTCAAGGAGTCGGGCCTGGACCTGCTGAAGCTGAAAATCGCGAAGGCGTGGGGAGCGAGCTTTCCCTACATGAACAATCCAAAGGCCTTGCGCGCGGCGTACGTCAGGAGCCTCCACAAGAACTGGGACGGCGAATGGGAATTCGACTTGTCGCTGAAACCATTGAATGGATTTCCGGCCTACTTCGGCTGGGTGAAGGCGATTTTCGCCGCGCACGCCAAGGTCCACGCCGGCCTGTCGCTCAAGTGCCCCGTGCTGTCGATGCACTCCGACGAATCCGACATCGTGCTCGACTGGCGTCAGGTCTCGCGCCGGTCCCGCACTCTCGGGGCGACCGTGAGCGTGCTGCAGTTTCCCGGCGCCTTTCACGACCTGGTGCTGTCGCGCTCTGAAATCCGCGACGAGGTGTTCCGGCAGTTGTTTGCTTGGAGTGCCGGTAATATGGCGTGAGGGGGTTTGATGAATAACTCGAATTTTCTTGTCGCCTCTTTGCTTGCGCTTGTCATCGGCAACGCCGATGCGCAGAACTTCCCGGCGAAGCCGCTGACCTTGATCTGCCCCTATGCGCCGGGCAGCGCTCCCGACGAGCATCTGCGGGCGTTTGCGCAGATCGCAGCCAAATATCTTGGCGAGGCGGTTTTGGTAGAAAACAAGTCCGGCGGGACCAACACGCTCGGCCCGGTCACGATGGCCACGACCGCACGGCCCGATGGCTACACGCTTTCCCAACTTCCCATCGAGGCATTTCGTGTGCCTCACATGCAGAGAGTGAACTGGAACCCGGTCACGGATTTCACGTACATCATCGGACTGGCGGGCTTTACCGTCGGCGTTGTCGTCAAGTCCGGCTCCCAGATCAAGACGCTCAAGCACTTGATCGATTTTGCGAAGGCGAATCCCGGGAAATTTTCGTATGGTGGGTCTCCATACGGCCAAACAGGCCACCTCGTCATGGAGGAATTAGGCATCAAAGCCGGCGCGAGATTTCTACATGTGCCAACCGGTGATCATGCCAAATCAGCCACGGCGCTGATTGAGGGGCGCGTACAGGCACTTTCCTACTTCACCGCCTGGGGGCGCTATGTTGACGCCGGGACCTTTCATCTCCTCGTGACCTTTGGCGAGAGCCGTTCCAGATGGAAGGCGCCAACAGCCAGGGAACTGGGGTTCAATATTCTCGCGTACGCGCCGTTCGGCATTGTCGGGCCAAAAGGGATGAATCCCAAAGTGACCAAGCTGTTACACGATGCGTTCAAGCAGACACTCGACGATCCGGAGTACGACAAACTTCTGACACGACTCGACATTGTGGATTGGTACAAGTCGAGCGAAGACTACGCCGAATGGGCCGTCGATCAATTCAAATTTCAGGAAAAGCTGATCGAACGTACGATCGGATTACGCAGAAACTAGCTGAGCGGATTCTCCCATCGCAACCCCTTGAACCGACCGAAATCGAGGTCGCTGGAGCATAAGACTGCGTCGTGGCTGATGGCGAGCGCGGCGAGGTGCGCGTCGGTGGTGAGGTTGCCGGCCGTTCCGGCCGCCACAACGAGTTTGCGCAGCGTGTCCCAGTGATCGTCCTTCTCGCGCACCAGGCGTACGTTCTCGAGCGCCAGCCACTCGTCTACCCGGGCTAACGCAGCAGGAGCGCCGATCGGATTCGCCAGCGCCCTTGGATTGGTCGCGATCCGCAGGAATCCCAGGATCACCGCCCAGGGCAGGCCGATCGTTTCCTCGCCGTTGATCAGAACCTCCAGCCAGGCGCGCGCGGCATCGTGGCGGGGTGAGTCTGCATTGACCGCGTAGAGCAGAAGGTTGAGATCGACGATCTTCACTTGTGCATGGACAACTCACGCAGGATCTCCTCATCCTCGAGCGCGGTGGCCAGCGCAAGCGCCTTGTTCAGATCCACTCTGGCGGCGCCCATCGCATGCGTCTTCTGCTTGAAGCGCCGCTTTCCGGCTCCGACGGCTTTCGGCGTACGCAGCCCGTCGCGCAGCGCGCGGTTGAGCAGGCGAGTAAGGCTCACGTTCTCCTTGCGGGCCTTCGCCTTCAGCTCCTCGATCAACTCGTCATCCAAGCGTACCGTCGTTCGCATGCCTGCATCATAGCATCTTTCTCACTGATGCCATAGCATCACCTGGCTTTGGGCGGCACGAGCCGAAGCGTAACCAGGGTCGCCGTCGCCCACGCCGCATAGAGCGTGGTGAATACCCACTCGGGCGCGTTGTAGTAGAGCAGGCGGTAAACCCAGCGGCCGACGAAGGTTTCGGGCCGCGCGCCGCCGCGCAAGAGATCTTCCCAGATGGTGAGCGGGCAGGCGTAGCCGAGCAGGGCTTCGGCGGCGACGAACACGATCGCCGCGAGATGCATATAGCGGAACCAGGGATTGCGGATCCAGCTCCAGCGCGACTTTGCCCCAAATGCGGCGCCGATCCAGACCAGGATCAGGCCGCCAACGATGAACAGGGCGATCGAAAAGTGAAAGACTAGGAGTACGTCAGCAAGCAATAGTTACACACTGCGCGAGATCGGCCGCGACGGGTCGGCGGACCATTCGCTCCAGGAGCCAGGGTAGACGCGCGAGCCGGTAAGGCCGGCGATTTCCATCGCCAGCGCGTTGTGGCAGGCCGATACGCCGGAGCCGCAATAGTTGATCACTTCCGAGGGGTTGCGCCCCGCCAGAACCGCTTCGA
Source organism: uncultured Bordetella sp. (assembly GCA_964616875.1). Lineage (GTDB taxonomy): Bacteria > Pseudomonadota > Gammaproteobacteria > Burkholderiales > SG8-39 > RBG-16-66-20. The sequence continues at coordinate 9,545 of CAZTSJ010000085.1, forward strand.
ATTCGGCGCGTAGCGCTTCGGCCGGCTTGAAGGTCCCGTCGGCCGCGAGATTGTCGTTGTTGAAGCGGTTCTTCGCGCCCGGGATGCGCCCGGCGACGGGATCGATGGGTTCCTGCTCGCCGCGGTAGCGCGCCGGCGCGCGCGCATCGAGCAGCGCTGCCCGCTTGAATTTCTTCTCCACGTGCGAGAGGTAGGCCACCATCGGGGTCTGCGTGCGCCCGGGATAGGTCGCGCCCGCAGGCTGTGCAATCTCGGCGCTGACCGGCCGGCCTTCCTTCTGCCACTTCGCAAAACCGCCATCCAGCACCGCGACGCCCTGATGCCCGACCCAGCGCAGCATCCACCACAGGCGCGAGGCCATCGCGCCGGGGCCGCCGTCGTAGCACACCACCGGGTCGGTCGGTTGCAGCCCCTGCTTGCCGAGCCAGGTGACGAAGACCTTTGGTTCCGGCAGCGGATGACGGCCGTTCTTGCCCGTCTTCGGCCCCGAAAGATCGTGCTCCATGTGCGCGAACAGCGCACCGGGAACATGTCCTTCGCCGTACTGCTGCTCGCCCAGCGCGTGGTTGGACAGGTCGTGGCGGCAGTCGAACACGCGCCACTCGGGGTGCGCAGCAAGTTCCTCGGTCGAGATCAGGGTGTTCAAGACTTATTTTCCTTCCAGCCCGCGACGGAGCCATTCGTGAAAGTGCACCATCGTATCCTCCATCGGCGACTGGTAGGGACCCGCGTCGTCCAGGCCCTGCCGCCAGAGCGCCCTGCGGCCGCGGTCCAGGCGCCGGCAGATCGCGTCGTCCTCCAGCGCGGTCTCGTTGTAGGCGGCTTTTTGCGCCTCGATGAAGTCGCGCTCGAAGTGGACGATTTCTTCCGGGTAGTAGAACTCGACCACGTTGGTCGTCAGCCCGGCCGAGCGCGGGATCAAGCTCGATATGATCAGCACGTTGGGATACCACTCCAGCGTGAAGCCGGGAAAGTAGGTGGCCCAAAGCGCGCCGTACTTCGGCGTTTTGCCGCGCAATTGCTTGAGGCAGGCTTCCTGCCATCTGCGGTAGACCGGCGTGCCGGGTGCGTTGAGGCCGTTCTTTGCCGACATGACCTGCACCGAGTTGCACTCCCCGTACCTGACGTGGAAGTTGTCGCAGTCGGCGAAGTTGCCCAGGCCCGCGTGCAGGTAGTCGACGTGGTAGACCTCGAGGTAGACCTCGACGAAGGTTTTCCAGTTGGTGGCGTAGTCCGTAGTCTCGATGCGGTCGAGCACGTAGCCGGAGAAATCGAAATCCTCGCTGCAGCCAAAATCGGCGAGGTCCTGGCGCGGATCGCGCGGTCCGGCGAACAGCAGTCCCTGCCAGTTGGTGAGCGGCGTGGAATGGAGCTTCACGCAGGGATTCTCGGCAAAGCGCGGCGCGCCCAGCAGTTCGCCCTTCAAGTCGTAGGTCCAGCGGTGCAAGGGGCAGACGATGTTTTGCGTGTTGCCGCGCCCTTCGAGCATGAGCGACTGCCGGTGGCGGCAGATGTTCGAGAGCAGCTCGACGCCACCAGCCGGGTTTTCCGAGCTTCGGACGAGCAGCTTGGCGTGGTCCATCCACGCCAGGGTCTGGTAGTCGCCGAGGTTCGGCACCATCAATTCGTGGCCGACGTAATTCGAGCCCGCGTCGAACAGCATTTTCTTCTCGCGCGCGAAAATTTCCGGATCGAAATACCAGGCCATCGGCAGCTGGCAGCTGGCCGGCCGGAGTCGCGTCGCGGACGTGAGGTTGGACATGTCGTAAGTGCTTAAAAGCGCGGCATTTTACATGATTTGGGTTTGACCCTGCCGCCGCTCTCGGTTAAGGTTGCAACCCCCTATGCGCAAGAAAGAACAAGGAACTGCGGAGCCCAGTTTCGAGAAGGCCCTCGCGGAACTCGAAAGCATCGTGGCGCGGATGGAAGACGGCGGCCTTTCGCTCGAGCAGTCGCTCGCGGCCCACAAGCGGGGCCTCGAACTGGCGAAACAATGCCGCGAGCGCCTCGAGGCGGCGCAGCAGCAGGTGCGCGTGCTCGAAGGCGAAGTACTTAAGCCGCTCGCGGCCGCGGGCGATGCCGCTGGGCGCGACTGAGGCCGAATTTGCCGCCTGGATGGGTTCCATCCAGATGCGCGTCGAGGCGGCGCTCGCGCGCAGCCTGCCGGCGCCGCAGCACGCACCCGCGCGCCTGCACCAGGCCATGCGTTACGCCACGCTCGAGGGCGGCAAGCGCGTGCGGCCGCTGCTCACGTTCGCCGCCGGCGAACTGGTCGGCGCCGACCCGGCGCGCCTCGAGCTTGCCGCCTGCGCGGTTGAATTGATCCACAGCTACTCTCTGGTGCATGACGACATGCCGTGCATGGACGACGATCGGCTGCGCCGCGGCAAGCCCACGGTGCACGTCGAGTACGACGAGGCCACTGCGCTGCTGGTCGGCGATGCGCTGCAGACGCTCGCCTTCCAGCTGCTCGCCGAACGCCTGCCGGCCGATGACCCGTCAGTCCAGCTCGCAATGGTGAATGCCCTGGCCCTCGCCGCGGGCTCGCGCGGCATGGCGGGCGGACAGGCGATCGACCTGGAGGCCACCGGCAAGGCGCTGTCCCAGGCCGAGCTCGAATACCTGCACGTGCGCAAAACCGGCGCGCTCATCAGCGCGGCGGTAAAACTGGGCGCACTGTGCGCCGGGCCCTGTCCGGCGCAACTGGAGCAGTACGGGCACCGTGTCGGCCTCGCGTTCCAGGTCGTGGACGACGTGCTGGATGCGCAGGCGAGCACCGCGACGCTGGGCAAGACCGCGGGCAAGGATTCCAAGCGCGGCAAGCCCACCTACGTCTCGACGCTGGGCGTAGCGCGTGCCAGGCAGTTCGCCGAGGAGCTGCGCCGCGGCGCACATGCAGCGCTCGAGAGCTTCGGCGAGAGCGCGTTGCGCCTGCGGCAGCTCGCGGACTTCATCGTCTTCAGGAAATTCTAGGCATGTCCACGGTAATCGGGGAACTTCCGGCGCAGGACTACAATCCGGCGATGTACGAGTTGCTGAAGACGGTCAACGACCCGGCCGCGCTGAGGCAGCTGGATCACCGGCAGTTGCACCGGCTCGCGGTCGAGCTGCGCGCCTTCGTGCTCGACTCGGTGTCGAAGACGGGCGGCCACCTGTCGTCGAACCTGGGCACGGTCGAGCTGACCATCGCGCTGCACTACGTGTTCAACACGCCCGAGGACCGCATCGTCTGGGATGTCGGTCACCAGACCTACGCGCACAAGATTCTCACCGGCCGGCGCGAGCAGATGCCGCGCCTGCGCATGATCGACGGCATTTCGGGATTCCCGCGGCGCAGCGAATCGAAATACGACGCCTTCGGCACCGCCCACTCCTCCACCTCGATCTCGGCCGCGCTGGGCATGGCGGTGGCCGCGAAGCGCAAAGGCGAGAAGCGGCGCGTCGTCGCAGTCATAGGCGACGGCGCCATGTCGGGCGGCATGGCGTTCGAGGCGATGAACAACGCCGGTGTCATGGACGCCGACCTGCTGGTGATCCTCAACGACAACGAGATGTCGATCTCCCCCGCGGAAGGCGCGCTCAACCGCTATCTGGCGCGGCTGATTTCGGGCCCCTATGTGCGGGCGCGCCGCGCGGGCAAGAAGCTGCTGAAAACGGTGCCGCCGCTGCTCGAGCTCGCCAAGCGCGTCGAGGAACTCGCCAAGGGCCTGGTCGTGCCCTCGACGCTGTTCGAGGAATTCGGCTTCAACTACATCGGACCGATCGACGGCCACGACCTGGATTCGCTCATCCCGACGCTGAAGAACATCAAGCAACTGAAAGGGCCGCAGTTCCTGCACGTGGTGACGAAGAAGGGCCAGGGCTACAAGCTTGCCGAGGACGATCCGATCAGTTACCACGGCCCCGGCAAATTCAACCCGGCCGAAGGGCTGCAGAAAGCGGCCGCGGGCGGCAAGCCTACCTACAGCCAGATTTTCGGCGACTGGCTGTGCGACATGGCGCGCCTGGACGAGCGCCTGGTCGCGATTACGCCTGCGATGCGGGAAGGTTCGGGCATGGTCCGCTTCTCGCAGGAATTCCCCAACCGGTATTTCGATGTCGCGATCGCCGAACAGCACGCGGTGACCTTCGCCGCGGGCATCGCCTGCGAGGGCCTCAAGCCGGTGGTGGCGATCTACTCCACCTTCCTGCAGCGCGGCTACGACCAGCTGATCCACGACGTCGCGGTGCAAAACCTGCCGGTGCTCTTCGCCCTCGATCGCGGCGGCGTGGTGGGTGGCGACGGCCAGACGCACAACGGCGCTTTCGACTACGCGTACCTGCGTACCGTGCCGAATCTCACCGTGATGGCCCCGGCCGACGAGAACGAATGCCGGCAGATGCTTTTTACGGGTTATCAGTTGAACGGGCCAGCCGCGGTCCGTTACCCCAGAGGGCTTGGTATAGGAAAGGAAATCACAATAGAAATGCATGCCTTGCCCATCGGCAAAGGCGAAATCAGGCGCAAAGGCCGGAAAATCGCCATTCTCGCTTTCGGCTCGATGCTCAAGCCCGCGCTCGAAGCCGGCGAGGCGCTCGATGCGACCGTGGTCAACATGCGCTTCGTGAAACCGATCGATGCCGCGCTGGTGGAGGAAATGGCGGCGACGCACGAGTTGATCGTCACCGTGGAGGAACACCAGGTCATGGGCGGGGCGGGCAGCGCCGTGTTGGAAGTTCTTGCGAAAACAAATACCAGGGCGCTGCTGCTGGGGCTACCCGACCGCTTCGTCGATCACGGCGACACGGCGAAACTGCTTGCCGCAGTCGGTTTGGACGCCCAAGGAATAGTGAAATCGGTTCGCAGCGTAATACCCGAGTAATTAAGTCGGGAGTTATAATCGGGTCATGAACGCCAAAGACCCTCACAGCATCCCGGATGTCCAAAGCGACGTCGATTCGCGCAAGCTGGCGATCGATCAAGTCGGCGTCAAAGCGATCCGCCACCCGATCCGCGTAATGGAGAGACCCTCTGCGAAGGGCGCCTCCCCGACGGTGCAGCACACGATCGCAATGTTCAACATGTATGTCGGCCTGCCGCACCAGTTCAAGGGCACGCACATGTCGCGCTTCGTCGAGATCCTGAGCGCGCAGGAGCGCGAACTCACGGTCGAGAGCTTCAAGGCGATGTTGAAGCAGATGGTCAAGCGCCTCGAGGCCGTGGAAGGCCGCATCGAGATGAGCTTCCCGTACTTCATCGAAAAGAAGGCCCCGGTTTCGGGCGTCACGAGCCTGATGGACTACGAGGTCACCTTCATCGGCGAGATCGTGAAGGGCAAGCAGTGCTTCGCGATGAAGGTGCTGGTGCCGGTGACCAGCCTGTGCCCCTGCTCGAAGAAAATCTCGGATTACGGCGCGCACAACCAGCGCTCGCACGTCACGGTCACGGCGAAGACCAGCGACTTCGTCTGGATCGAGGAGATCGTGGACCTGATCGAGAAGGAGGCCTCGAGCGAGCTCTATGGCCTGCTCAAGCGCCCGGATGAGAAGTTCGTCACCGAGCGCGCCTACGACAACCCGAAGTTCGTCGAGGACATGGTGCGCGACGTGGCGGCGGTCCTCAACCTGGATGAGCGCATCACCTCCTACACGGTGGAGTCGGAGAACTTCGAGTCGATCCACAACCACTCGGCCTATGCCCTGATCGAGAGGGACAAACGGGCATAGGAGCAAAGGCGGGCGTCCTTGCCCGCATTGTTCTCGGGTTTCTTCTAATGATTGAAGAACCCAGCGCCCAGGACTACGCAACGCAGCGGGCCCGGATGGTTGCCGAGGTCGAGGCGATGTACGCCGAGACGCGCAGCCTCACCGGGCTGGCGGCCATGTCGCCGCAGGTGCGTGCGGCGCTCGGCAAAGTCGAGCGCCACCGGCTGGTGCCCACAGGGCAGCAGGCGCTTGCCTACCGCAACCACCCTCTGCCGATCGGGCAGGGGCAGACCATCTCGCAGCCCTACATCGTCGCCATATCCACAGACCTGATCGCGCTGCAGCCGCAGCACAGCGTGCTGGAAGTCGGCACCGGCTCCGGCTACCAGGCCGCGATTCTGGCGGAGATTGTGGCGCGGGTTTATTCAATTGAAATTGTTCAGGTCCTGGCCGTTGCTGCAGAAAAATCCCTGAGAGAACTTCAATATCAAAACATTGAAATCAGGATCGGCGACGGCTACAAGGGCTGGCCCGAAAAGGCGCCGTTCGACGCCATCGTGGTCACCGCGGCCGCGCCGCAGGTGCCCGAAGCGCTGCTCGCGCAGCTCAAAGCCGGCGGGAAAATGGTGATCCCGGTCGGCGCCGCCGGCGGGACGCAGGAGCTGCTGCTGATCACGAAGGACGCGGACGGGAAGAGCCGGGAGAAACGGATCCTGCCCGTGCGCTTCGTGCCGCTGGTGCCCGGGAAACAGTGATCAGAAGCGTCGCGTGAGCGTCATGGTCTGGCCCTCGCGCCGCATCTCCATGCGGTTGAGGAAGCTGTTGCCCAGGAGCGCGATGGGCAGGCCCTGCTCAATGACGATGGCCTCGACGTTCTGCAGCTCGATGCCGCCGATGCGGACCGTGTCCAGCGTCACGAGGAACGCCGGGGTCGGCCCGCCCGCAGTCTGCGTGGTGCCGCGCCGGCCGCTCTTGTAATCGATGCGCAGCCGGTTGGCATCGCTCGCCGGAAGCGCGATGGTGGTGGCCCCCGTGTCGACGAGGAAGCGGATCGCGCTGCCGTTGATCTGGCCGTCGGCCATGAAGTGGCCGCCCGCCCCGACCGCAAGGGTCACGCTCTGGGCGCCGGTGCCCGCGTCTCTGCTGCTGTAGGTCTGGCCGCGCACCAGGACGCGGCGCTTGCCGTCCATGTCGATCGTCGCGCGGTCGTTCTCGACCGCGATCAGCGTCACGCCACTGAAGTTCTGCCCGACCTTCACCGTCTTCGGCGCGCCGCCGTCGATCGACAGGATCGCGGCAGTGGAGCCGAAGGTGCCGATCAACGAAACGTCGGCCGCCACCGCGGGCAATGCCGCTAACAGGGCAAGAAAAACAATAGAATTCAGATTCATGAAACCGGTGGCGATATTCAGGCACGCCCGCAGTGAGGGTCCAGCTTATTTTGCCACCTACCTCGAGCGGCGGGCGATTCCCTGGAAACTGTTCGCGCTGGACGAGGGCCGCGCCGTGCCCAGGGACGCGCGCAGGTTCTCAGGCCTCGCCTTCATGGGCGGGCCGATGAGCGTCAACGACGAGCTGCCCTGGGTGAGGCCCCTGCTGGAACTGGTGCGCGAGGCAGTGCGCAAGGACGTGCCCACGCTGGGGCATTGCCTGGGCGGGCAGCTGATGGCGAAGGCGCTGGGGGGCGAAGTGGGCCGCGCGCGCGTCAAGGAAATCGGCTGGGGTGAAGTGGCAGTGGCCGACAACAACGTCGCGCGCGGGTGGTTCGCGCCGCTCAGCGCCTTCGAGTCCTTCCACTGGCATGGCGAGACCTTCAGCATTCCGCCGGGCGCAACCCGCGTGCTCGCCAACGCGCACTGCGCCAACCAGGGTTTTGCCACCGGCAAGCACCTGGGACTGCAGTGCCACGTCGAGATGACCGAGGAGCTGGTGCGCAACTGGTGCAGCGGCGGCGCCGACGAGATCCGCGCGGCGGCGGCGAGCCCGGGTGTCCAGGCACCGGCGAAAATCGAAAAGAACCTGGCCGCGCGCGTGGCGGCGCTGCACAAGACCGCCGACCGGATCTACGACCGCTGGACGGAAGGGCTCAGTAAGTAAGAACTCAGTCCCTGAAATTCATGAACTGCAGCGGCAGGTCGGTGACCGACTTGCGCACGAGCTGGATCGCGGCCTGCAGCTCGTCCTTCTTCGCGCCCGAGATGCGCACCGCGTCGCCCTGGATCGAGGCGGCGACCTTGAGCTTCGCCTCCTTCACCAGCTTCTGGATCTCCTTGCTTTTTTCCTGTGGCACGCCGACCTTGACCGTCACCGGCCGCTTCACCTTGTCCCCGGAAATCTTCTCCACCGGACCTAGCTCGATGCAGCGGATGTCGATGTTGCGCTTGGTCATGCGGCCGCGCAGCACGTCCAGCACCTGGCCCAGCTTGAATTCGTCGTCGGCGAATACCGTCAGCACCAGTTCGGCCATTTCGACGCGGGCGTCGGAGCCCTTGAAGTCGAAGCGGTTGCTGACTTCCTTGTTGACCTGCTCGACCGCGTTTTTCACTTCCTGGCGGTCCACCTGCGAGACGATGTCGAACGAGGGCACGGAGCTCCTAGCGCGGGTTCAAGCGCCGCAGTTCGTCCACCCAGCGCTGCGTCGTGGTCGTCAGCCACTCCATGTCTGCGGGTGCGTTGTAAAGCCCGAAGATCATCAGCTGCAGCGCCCTGCCGCGCACAAAGAGAAGGGTTGTCGTGACCAATAAGTACTGCGGTTTGCTCCCCGAAAAAAATGTCCCGCCCGGAACCGGCGGTGTGCGCGTCGCCTGCAGGATCGATACGGCAGTGGGCTCTTTTCTGAGTTCGGTGAGCAGATTCGCCTTGCCGATCGGCTGCGACTCGAGAAACTTCACCAGATCCGGCGGCTGGACCGGTTTTCCCAGGCCGCGAAGCGAGTCGGAAACGAAGGCGGCAAACTGCGCGTCCGTGACCCGGTCGCGTTCCAACCCTTTCGGCGTCACGGCGATCATGTATCGCTGCAGTTCGAGCTGATCGCCAGAAGTGAAGCGGCGAACGTCGGCGTCCGTGAGCGCGAAGAGCAGGATGCGGTTGGACGCCGATGTCAGTTCCGCCGCCAGGTCCTGCAGTCTCGGCGAAGCCAGATCGGTGGTATCGGAAAAACCCGGTGGTATGTCGAGCACGATGCGCTCGACGCCAAGGCGCACCGTGAACGGCGCCGCGGCGCAATGCAGCGACGGGGCGGACAGAAGCGCGGCGAGCAGGCAGGCAATGATGCGCACGACCGCCATTCTACGTATCATCCGTGGTTTATGGAGAGCAAGCGCTTGGCGACGATTCTGAGCACGCTTCCCAAGGGGAAGAAGGTCGGCATCGCATTTTCCGGCGGTCTCGACACGAGCGCGGCCGTGCACTGGATGCGCGCGAAGGGGGCGATTCCGTACGCGTACACCGCGAACCTCGGCCAGCCCGACGAGTCGGACTACGCCGAGATTCCGCAGAAGGCGCTCGCGTACGGGGCCGCGCGCGCGCGGCTGGTGGAGTGCCGGCCGCAACTCGTTGCCGAGGGCATTGCGGCGATCCAGTGCGGCGCGTTCCACATTTCCACCGGCGGGGCGACGTACTTCAACACCACGCCGCTGGGCCGGGCGGTCACCGGCACGATGCTCGTGGTCGCGATGCGCGAAGACGGCGTCGGCATCTGGAGCGACGGCAGCACCTTCAAGGGCAACGACATCGAGCGCTTCTACCGCTACGGCCTGCTCGCGAACCCGTCGTTGCGGATCTACAAGCCCTGGCTCGACCAGCGTTTCATCGATGAGCTGGGCGGCCGCAAGGAGATGTCCGCGTACATGGCCAAGGCGGGCTTCAAGTACCGGATGAGCGCCGAGCAGGCGTATTCGACGGACTCGAACATCCTCGGCGCGACGCACGAGGCGAAAGACCTCGAGCGCCTCAATAAAGGCGCCGGCATCGTCAAGCCGATCATGGGCGTTGCCTTCTGGCGCGAGAGCGTGGCAGTGAAGCCGGAGAAGGTCGCCGTGCGCTTCGAGGCGGGCGTTCCGGTGGCGCTGAACGGCCAGCGTTTCACCGACGCGGTGGCGCTGTTCGCGGAGGCAAACGCCATCGGCGGGCGGCACGGCTTGGGGCTGAGCGACCAGATCGAGAACCGCATCATCGAGGCGAAGAGCCGCGGCATCTACGAGGCGCCGGGCATGGCGCTGCTGCATATTGCCTACGAGCGCCTGGTCACCGGTATCCACAATGAGGACACCATCGAGCAGTACCGGATGAACGGCCGGCGGCTCGGACGGCTCCTCTACCAGGGGCGCTGGTTCGATCCGCAGACCCTGATGTTGAGAGAGGTGGCGCAGCGCTGGGTGGCAACGGCGGTGACCGGCGAAGTGAGCCTCGAGCTGCGGCGCGGCAACGACTACTCGATCCTCGACACGCGCAGCCCGAACCTCACCTACAAGCCCGAGCGCCTGACGATGGAAAAGGGCGCGATGTTCTTTTCACCCGGCGATCGCATCGGCCAGCTCACGATGCGCAACCTCGACATCGTCGACACGCGCGACAAGCTGCGCATCTACGGCGCGGCGGGACTGCTTGGCGATGCGTCGCGCGGCGCGGTGCGGCTGCTCGCGCCGGGCAGGAAGAAAAAGCCGAAAGCCTAGCTCTTTACTTTTCCGAGCAGCAGGAATTCCATCAGCGCCTTCTGCGTGTGGAGGCGGTTCTCGGCCTCTTCCCACACCACGCTCTGCTTGCCGTCGATCACCTGCGCCGAGACTTCCTCGCCGCGGTGCGCGGGCAGGCAGTGCATGAAGAGCGCGTCCTTGCGCGCCGCCTTCATCATCTCGGCGTCCACCTGCCAGTCCTCGAAGTCCTTCTTGCGCTCCTCGTTCTCGGCTTCGAAGCCCATCGAGGTCCAAACGTCGGTGGTGACGAGGTGCGCGCCCCTGACCGCCTTCATCGGGTCGGCGAAGGGCGCATAGTTCTTCGCGGTTCTTTCGCTTTCGACCTCATAGCCCGGGGGCGTCGAGACGTTGAGCTGGAAGCCGAAGATGTCCGCCGCCTGCAGCCAGGTGTTGCAGACATTGTTCGAGTCGCCGATCCAGGCCACCATTTTTCCCTGTATGGGGCCGCGATGCTCGATGAAGGTGAAGATGTCGGCGAGGATCTGGCAGGGGTGGTATTCGTTGGTCAGGCCATTCATCACCGGCACCCGCGAGCTGCCCGCGAAGCGCTCCAGGATTTCCTGCTCGAAGGTGCGGATCATGACGATGTCGCACATGCGCGAGATGACCTGTGCCGCGTCCTCCACCGGCTCGCCGCGGCCGAGCTGGGAATCGCGCGTGTTGAGGAAGATCGCCGCGCCGCCCAGCTGGTGCATGCCGGCCTCGAAAGAGAGCCGGGTGCGCGTGCTCTGCTTCTCGAAGATCATCGCCAGGGTGCGGTCTTCGAGGGGCCAGTAGCGCTGGTAGCGCTTGAATTTGTCCTTGATCCAGCGCGTGCGCGCGAACAGGTGCTCGTACTCGGCGCGCGACAGGTCGCGAAATTGCAGGTAGTGCCGCAGCTTGGGCTTGGTGGAGGCCATGGAAGGCTCAACGCACCGCAGCAATTTTCGGCTGTGCGGTTTCCTGTGCGAGAAACGATTTCACGAGCGGCACCAGCCGCTCAAGCACTTCGCGGCCCTCGGCCTCGCTGATGATGAGCGCGGGCAGCAGCCGGATGACGTTCTCGGCGGTGACGTTGAACACCAGGCCGGCATCGAGGCCCATTTTCACCAGTTCGCCGCAAGGCCGGTCCAGCTCCACGCCGATCATGAGGCCCATGCCGCGTATGTCGGCAACCCCGGCGA
>CAZTSJ010000086.1:0-2238 GCA_964616875.1 uncultured Bordetella sp.
AACACCGCGCCGGTTGTTCACAGTGATCCAGATATTCTGGGCGGCACGCCCGTGTTTGTCGGGACGCGTGTTCCGTTCCGCAACCTGATCGACTACCTCGAACGAAACCACAGTCTCGAGGAGTTTCTCGACTCGTTTCCGAGTGTCTCTCGAGAGCAAGCGGTCGCGTCGTTGGAAGCGGCTCACGAAGCCCTGAGCGCTCGTGCGCATTCTGCTTGATGAGCAGCTTCCTCGGCAGTTAGCGCCGTACTTGGTCGGCCACGACGCCCGTACTGTCCAGCAAGAATCGTGGGCTGGTCTCAAGAACGGTGAATTGCTCACTCAAGCCGAGGACTCTGGGTTCTCTGTGTTCGTGACCGGCGACCAGAATCTCGCGTTTCAGCAGAACATCTCGAAGCGGCGTCTTGGCGTGGTCGTACTCTGCGCCGCGAGCAATGCGCTCGAAGACTTGCTGCCTCTCGTTCCCACCGCATTGACCGCAATCGCGACCGTTCGACCTGGGCAATTGGTTCGTGTTGAGGCATAACCCGGCAGCGCAGCGGACGCGCGCGAGCGGCGGAGGTTCGCAACGATCAGCGGTCGCGCGCCGCTGGCTTCCACGTTCGGTGGCAAGAAATCCGAAGGGCGTAGAATTGCGCCCATCTGTCGAGGTGCCACATGAATTTCACGATTGAACACGAACGCGAAGAAGATGGTCGCTGGCTAGCGGAGGTGCCTGAGCTGCCTGGTGTTCTCGCATACGGCACCACCCCAGATGAGGCAATCGCAAAAGCTGAGGTTCTCGCGCTCCGTGTACTGGCGGAGCGTCTCGAGCACAACGAAACCGGGCCTCACCCCATCTCCATTGCGATAGCGGCTGCATGAGTTTCTGGCCTTCGTCCAAGGCCTCCCGTGTCCTCGCATCCCTTTACCGAATCGGCTGGACACTCAAGCGCCAGTCCGGTTCACACAAGACCCTTGCTCGCCCCGGTTAGCCTGATGTCGTCTTCGCGTTTCACGACGGAGAAACGATCGGTCCTCGCATGCTCGCGCGCGTCGCGAAGCGCACAGGGCTCAAGCCAGACGACCTGTAGCGCTGCCGGCTTGCCACCGAACCCGGCAACGCACCGGACGCGCGGGATGCGCCGCGCGGTGCGTCAGTCACCGTCCGCGCGCCGGTGGTTTCCACGTTAGGCACCAAAGGGGGCGACATGGATGGTTCGCAGACATTCAAAGAGCAGGAGTTGGCCGGTTGGGATGCTAAGGCGGGTGCCTATGATGATTATGCGGGCAGGATCACGGTCCAAATAGTTGGACCGATGCTCGATGCAGCATCAATAGGACCAACGGCGGCATTGCTCGACATCGCCTGCGGCCCGGGATATCTCGCTGGTGCAGCAGCAAAGCGCGGTGCAAACGCGGTAGGCATCGACTTCGCCCCGTCGATGGTCCGCGAGGCACAAAAGAACTTTCCTCTTGCAGATTTTCGCCAAGGCGATGCCGAAGCCCTGAAATTCGAGCCGGAAAGCTTTGACGCGGTTGTTTGTGGCTTCGGGCTCGGTCATCTGCCGGATCCCGACAAGGCACTTCGCGAGGCTTTTCGCGTCCTCCGGCCCGGCGGCCGGTACGCATTCAGCTGGTGGTGCACGCCGGACAAGCACGAATTCTTCACCCTCGTGATGGGCGCGGTAAAGGCGCATGGAACTTTCGACGTGCCCCTGCCGCCCGCGCCTTCCATGTTCCGCTTCAGCGAGCCCGCTGAGTGCGAACGCGCGCTCGCGGGCGCGGGGTTTTCCAGCGTTCAGGTAAGGGAGTATCCATTGCAATTCGAGTTGAAGTCCGCACAAGAGGCGCTGGATCTTCTCACCAAGAGTTCGGTGCGAATGGCTATGGTGCTCGAGCTTCAGACCAAGGAGGCGCTGGCCCGAATCCACCAGGCGATCTTAGAAGGCGCGCAAAACTACAATCGCAAGGACGGCTTTCGCATCGGTTGGCCCGCCCTCGTGGCAAGCGCAAGGAAGCCGTCATAGCCAGAACGCCTAACTCCAGGTGGAACGGACGGGCCGCCAGCGCAGCGACGTATCGAGCGTCGCGCGTTCAGGCCCGCCGTTCACCACGACGTGTGCGCCGGGCATGGCGCGTTACTTAGTCGGTGCAAGTCCGATTGCCAGGTTTTCGCAGAGCCGAAGGCAAGGAGAAGGGCAAGGGCGTCGCCGCGAGGCGGGGTCTGAAGGAAGCCCAATCCGAAACTGCGGGGCG
>CAZTSJ010000087.1:0-2160 GCA_964616875.1 uncultured Bordetella sp.
GGGAGGTGGTTCGCCACCAGCGTGGGCAGGCCGATGCCCAGATTCACGTAGGCGCCCTCGGGGATGTCGCGCGCCACGCGCGCGGCGATCTGGTTGCGGTTGAGCGGCTTCATCAATGCAATTTTATGACCCGCTTGACGAATATTCCCGGTGTGACGATGACCTCGGGATCAAGCTCGCCGAGTTCGACCGTCTCGCGCGCCTGCACCACCGTGCATTTCGCCGCCGCGGCCATGATGGGCGCGAAGTTGCGGGCGGTCTTGCGGTAGGTGAGGTTGCCCCAGCGGTCCGCGCGGTCGGCCTTGATCAGCGCGTAGTCGGCGTGGATCGGGTATTCGAGCACGTAGTCGCGGCCGTTGATGTGGCGCGTTTCCTTGCCCTCCGCGAGCCGTGTGCCGAAGGCGGTGGGCGTGAAGAAAGCGCCTACCCCCGCGCCCGCGGCGCGGATGCGCTCGGCAAGCGTGCCCTGTGGAACCAGTTCGAGCTCGAGTTTTCCGGCGCGGTAGAGCCTGTCGAAATGCCATGAATCGGCCTGGCGCGGGAACGAGCAGAGGATCTTGCGCACGCGGCCCGCGCCGATCAGCGCCGCGAGTCCCGTGTCGGCATTGCCGGCGTTGTTATTCACGACCGTGAGTTCCTTCGCGCCCTGCGCGATGAGGCAGTCGATCAGTTCCGCGGGCATGCCGGCGTTGCCGAAGCCGCCGATCATCACCGTCGCGCCGTCGGGCATATCGGCCAGTGCAGCGGCCGCCGAGGCGAAGAATTTGTTGATCATGGGGCGCAAATTATCGCTCCAATGGGTTTCTCGGCCTTTTCCGTGAGTAACCACTGACAACTGAGAGATTACATTCAATGAATTTTGTATCTTATTGATAAATATACACAATTAAAATCCAGAAACAGTCTCCCATAGTTTGGCTAAGTGGTTGTCTCGGCTAGGGAAATTCAGTTGTCTGGCTTGACCTCGCTCAGCTTTTCGGATTAAAGTGGGAAAACGTAGAAAAAAGTGGCTTAAAAATGCCGCATCCTGGGTTTTAAAAGATCCGAGTGGAGGAGACCAGCAAAGATGGGTGGCGCGGGCACCACATTCCACGGCGCAACTGTCCTTCGCTCGACGCCAAGGGCCGGCTCGCCATTCCGACGCGCCACCGCGATGCGCTGGTCGCCGTGAGCAGCAGCCTCGTGCTCAGCGCGCACCCGGACGGCTGCGCGCTCATCTATCCGGAATCGGCCTGGGAGCGGGTGCGCTCGCAGGTCGAAAAATTTCCCAGCTTCCATCCGCAGGCGAGCTGGTGGAAGCGCCTGCTGCTCGGCTTCGAGGAGCACAGCACGCCGGACGCCTCGGGCCGCGTGCTGATCTCCAGCGCGCTGCGCATGCACGCCAGGCTCGAGCGCGAAGCCATGCTGGTCGGGCAAAGCCACTATTTCGAGCTCTGGGACCCCGGCGTCTGGAACGCGAAATACGCCGCCGCGCTGTCCGGTTCCGCCTCCCTGCCGCCGGGCGTGGAAAATTTTTCGCTGTGACGGAAGGCACGACCGATGAGCGCATCGAAGCTTGCTCATCGTGCGGTACTTCTCGAAGAGGCGCTGACGCTGCTTGCCGTGCGGGCGGAGGGCACCTACGTCGATTGCACCTTCGGCCGCGGCGGCCACAGCCGCGCGATCCTGCAACGCCTCGGCCCCACGGGCCGGCTCATCGCGCTGGACCGGGATCCACAGGCGGTCGAGGCAGCGCGCGCCATCACCGATCCGCGCTTCAGCATCGACCATGCGCCTTTCAGCGAGCTCGCGCGGGTGCTCGACGCGCAGCTGCAACGGCGCGGCACGAGCATGGTGGACGGCGTGCTCGCGGACCTCGGCCTGTCGTCGCCACAGATCGAAGACCCGGCGCGCGGCTTCTCGTTCCGCGCCGACGGGCCGCTCGACATGCGCATGGATCCGACCCGCGGCGCCGGCGCCGCGGACTGGCTGGCCAGCGCTACAGAACAACAAATCCGGGAGGCAATCGCAAGCTATGGTGAAGAACGGTTTGCTAAACAGGTTGCAAAGGCGATTGTTGCTGCTCGGGCACGCGAACCACTCCTGCGCACCGAGCAACTTGCCGCTGTCGTGGCTGCGGCGGTCCGTAAACGGGAAACACGGCGCGAGGCCGGCAAGGAT
>CAZTSJ010000088.1:0-7074 GCA_964616875.1 uncultured Bordetella sp.
CGAGCACTATTACGGCCACGAATTCTCGATCGACGGGATTCTGCGCGAAATCGAAACCGGCGAGGTGGATTACACCTCGATTGCGGCCGACGACGAGTACAGCCAGCCGGTGGTGCGTCTCATTTCGGCGCTGCTCGCCGATGCGGTCGATCGCAGCGCCTCGGACATCCACTTCGAGCCCGAGCAGAACTTCCTGCGCATCCGCTACCGCATCGACGGCGTGCTGCGCCAGATCCGCAGCCTGCACAAGACCTACTGGCCGGCGATGGCGGTGCGCCTGAAAGTGATGGCGAAAATGAACATCGCCGAGACGCGCGCGCCGCAGGACGGCCGCATTTCCGCGACGATGGCGGGTCGCGTCGTGGACTTCCGCGTGGCGAGCATGCCCACCTCGCACGGCGAGAACGTGGTGCTGCGGATTCTCGACCGGCAGAAGGGCATCGTGCCGCTCGACCGCCTCAACATGGAGGAATCGCAGCTCGAGTTGCTCAAACGCATGATCGCGCGGCCCGAGGGCATCATCATGGTCACCGGCCCCACCGGCAGCGGCAAGACAACCACGCTCTACTCGATCCTGAACCATATCAATTCCGACGGCGTCAACATCATGACGCTGGAGGATCCGGTCGAGTACCCGATGACGCTGATCCGCCAGACTTCGGTGGCCGAAGCGGCGAAGCTCGACTTCGCGAGCGGCATCCGCGCGATGATGCGCCAGGATCCGGACGTGATCCTGGTGGGCGAAGTGCGCGACGAGGAGACCGCCGAAATGGCGTTCCGCGCCGCGATGACCGGCCACCAGGTCTACACCACCCTGCACACCAACTCCGCGGTCGGGGCCATTCCCCGCCTGCTGGACATCGGCATCGTGCCCGACATCATGGCGGGCAACATCATCGGCATCATCGCGCAGCGCCTGGTGCGAAAGTTGTGTCGGACGTGCCGCCAGTCCTACGACCCCGAGGTCAAGGAGCGGCGTCTGCTGGGGCTGTCCCCGACCGAACCGATGGCACTCTACCGCTCGGTGGGCTGCGAGCAGTGCGACTATCAGGGCTACCGCGGCCGCGTCGGCATCATGGAAATCCTCAAGCTGAATTCCTCGATCGACGAGCTGATCGCGCGCCGCGCCACAGCGCGCGAAATCCTCACGGCAGCCCGCGCCAAGGGCTTCAAGCCGCTGGCCGAGGACGGCATCCGCCTGGTGCGCGGCGGCGTGACGAGCGTGGACGAACTCATGCGCGTCGCCGATCTGACCGATCGCATGGCGTAAGCGGCCCGTCCGCGACGAGGATCCAGCCCATGGCTCTGTATACCTACAAGGCGATCGACGCGGAGGGCAGGGCAATCATCGGCCGTGCCGACGCCGGAAATGTCTTCGACCTGGAGCAGCGCCTCGCGCGGATGGGGCTGGATCTCGTCATCGGCGCGCCGACCACGCACACGAGCCGGCTGATAGGCAGCAGCGGCGTCAAGCGCCAGGACCTGATCAATTTCTGTTTCCACCTGGAGCAACTCGCCAGCGCCGGCGTGCCGATCGTCGAAGGCCTGATCGACCTGCGCGAAAGCATCGAGAACCTGCGCTTCAAGGAAGTCGTCGGCGGCCTGGTGGAAACCATCGAGGGCGGCAAGAACCTGTCGCAGGCGCTGGCCGACTA
This sequence comes from uncultured Bordetella sp., assembly GCA_964616875.1. Lineage (GTDB taxonomy): Bacteria > Pseudomonadota > Gammaproteobacteria > Burkholderiales > SG8-39 > RBG-16-66-20. The sequence goes on from CAZTSJ010000088.1 coordinate 1,656, forward strand.
CCCGGAAGTGTTCAGCAAGGTGGTCGTCAGCCTGGTTCGCTCCGGCGAACAGACGGGAAAACTCTCCGAGGTCCTCAAGAGCCTCGCCGAGACCCTGAAATGGGAGGACGAACTCGCAGCGCAGACCAAGAAGCTGATGATGTACCCGCTGTTCGTCGGCGGCACGGTGCTGCTGGTGACCTTCTTCCTGATGATCTACCTGGTGCCGCAGATGGTCGGCTTCATCCGCAACATGGGTCAGGAGCTCCCGCTGCAGACCGTGATCCTGATCTATGTGTCGAATTTCTTCGTCGGCTACTGGTGGGCGGTGATCCTCGCGCCGTTCGTCTTCTGGTACGGCCTCAAGGCCGCGGCAAAGGCGAATCCCGCCGTCGCGTACGCAATCGACGACTGGAAGCTGCGGGTGCCTTTCATCGGCCCGATCCTGCGCAAGATCATCCTGTCGCGCTTCGCTTCGAGCTTCGCGATGATGTACAGCTCGGGGATCACGGTGCTGGACGCGATCCGCTCCTCGGAAGAAATCGTCGGCAACCGCCCTCTGGAGAACGCCCTGCGCACCGCCGGCCAGCAGATCGCCGAGGGCAAGGGCCTCACCATGGCATTCACCGACGTCGGACTGTTCCCGCCGCTGGTGATCCGGATGCTCAAAATCGGCGAAAATACCGGGGCGCTCGACCGAGCGTTACTGAACGTGAGCTATTTCTACAACCGCGAGGTGAAGGAAGGCATCGACAGGGTGCAGGCGTTGATCGAGCCCGCGATGACCATCGTGCTCGGCGCAATCCTCGGCTGGGTCATGCTTGCCGTGCTCGGTCCGGTCTACGACACCATCTCGAAGATGAAGTTCTAGCGCGATGTCAGCCAAGCTCGTCCTCTACTTCACCGCCACCGCGCACGCGCTCTACCGTCTGGCGGACGGCGCGCTCGAGTTGGAATCGACGTTCGGCGCCGACCCGGAGGGGCTGCAGGCGTTTCGGGCCCATCTGCAGGGCCGCCAGGGGGCGCTGGTCCACGTCCTCGCAGACCTGGCGGGCGAGGACTTCCACGAGGACCAGATCCCCTACCTGCGCGGCAACGACCGCCAGGCGGTGGTGCAGCGTCGGCTCGCGGGGCGCTACCGGGACACGCGGCTGGCGGCGGCCCTGTCGCTCGGCTACACGAGCGGCGAGCGGCGCACCGAGCGGCTGCTGCTCGCTTCGTTCACCAACACGGAGCAGTTAACCGCCTGGGTCGATGCGCTCGTTGCCTCGGGCGCGCGGCTCTCTGGCGTCTACTCGGTTCCGTTGCTCGCCCCGGCGCTTGCCGCGCAGCTCGGCGCCGGCAGCGGCCGCACCGTCATCGTAACGGCGAACAGCGCCGGCCTGCGGCAATGCTTCGTGGAGGACGGGCGGCTGCGCTTCGCGCGCCTGGAGCGCACCACGGACGTAGCGCCGGAAGCGCTGGCCGCGTTCGTGCGTGCCGAGACGCTGCGCCTGGTGCAGTACCTGTCGACGCTCAGGACCCTGCCGCGCGAGGGCCCGCCGATGCAGGTGCTGGTGATCGCACCCGCCGCGCAGCGCGCGGCGCTCGAACAAGTGCTGGTGTCCGATGCGCGCCTCACGTTCCAAACCATCGCCGTCGAAGAAGCCGCGCGCAAGGTCGGCATCAAGCGCCTGGCCACCGGCGCCACGGGCGAACAGCTGTTCCTTCAGCTTGCGGTCCGCAATCCGCCCAAGGAGCAGTTCGCGCGCCAGGAAGACCGGCGCAGCTTTTTCCTCTGGCGGCTGCAGCGCGCGATCAAGTATGCGGGCGCGACCGGGTTCGCTGCCTGCGCGCTGTACGCTGGAGTCCACCTGTTCGACATCTTCGGCCTGCGCGCCGACATCGAGGCGCAGCGGCGCGAGGCGCGCGAGGTGACGCAGCAGTACGAGAGGATCACCGCCTCCTTCCCGGTGACGCAGACCACCACTGACAACCTCAAGGCGACCGTGCTCGAGTTCACGCGCATCGCGGCGCAGTCCGCCTCCCCGGAAGCCGCGCTGGTCTATCTTTCACAGGTGGTGGACAAGTTCCCGCAGATGGAAATCGAATCGGTGCAGTGGCGCGTCGGCAAGCTCGAAGATTCCGCCGCGGCCGGCGCCGCAGCCGAAAAACGCCTTGCCGCGCCGCCGCCCGGCGCCGCAGGCGCAGCCGCCGCGGTCGAGACGATGCAGATGCTGGAGGTGTCCGGGCGCGTCAACACCATCAAGCGCTCGGACTACCGCGCCCTCACCGGCCAGGTGCAGCGCTTCGCCGAGGCGCTGCGCACCGATCCGGCCTGGCGCATCGTGCGCACGCAATTGCCTTTCGACGTGAGCTCCGAAGGCACGCTGTCGGGCGACATCGGCTCCGCCGAGGGCATCGAGGCGCCGAGGTTCTCGGTCACCGTAGGCCGGGTCTTGCAATGAACTTCTCCACCGAGGACCTGAAGAAGCTCGCCGCGCCGCTGGCGCTCCTCGTCGCGCTGCTGGCAGCGGGCGGCGGCCTGATCTACTGGAGCCAGCTGGAACAGCGCAAGGCCGAACAGCAGCTCGCCGCAGCCCGCAGCGAGCGCGTGCAGGCGCGCGAGCGCCTGACCCGGATCGCCGAGGAGGAGAAGGAAGTCAACGACAAGCTCGCGGTGTACCGCCGGCTGAAAAGCCTCCACATCCTCGGCGAAGAGCAGCGTCTCGAGTGGGCCGACGCGATGACGCGCATCCGCACCAGCCGCGAGCTGCTCGACCTGCGCTACATCGTCGAGCGCCAGCGCACGCTCGTCTCGGTGCCCGGCAAGCCGCTCAACGTCGACTTCTTCGCCAGCACCATGAAAGTGGAGATCGCGCTGCTGCACGAGGGCGACCTGCTCGGCTTCCTGCGCGACCTGCGCGAGTCGGGCAACGCCTACTACTCGATCAAGCGCTGCGTGCTCACCCGCACCGGCCAGGCGCCGACCGGCCTTTCGATCCTGGCGCGCCTGCGCGCTGAGTGCGACATCGATCTCATCACCATCCTCGACCGGGCGGCCAAGGCATGAGGACGCTCGCCGCGCTCGCCGCGCTCGCCGTGCTGGCCGGCGCCCTGCTAGGTGCCTCGCGCGCCAGTGCGCAGGACCTGGGCCGCCTGTTCTTCACTCCCGAGCAGCGCGCCGCGCTCGATGCGCGGCGCAAGGCGCGCGTTCCCGACAAGCCGGCCGCCGTCGCGGTCACCGAATCGCCCGTCACCCGCGTCGATGGCGCGGTGCGGCGCAGCGGCGGCAATTCCACCGTCTGGGTCAACAGCGAGGCGATCCCGGAAGACTCGCAGGCCGACTCCGCCCGGGTCACGCCACGGGACCCGGGCGCCAGCCGCGTTACGCTTCCCGCGGGCGAGGGCGCGCAGCGTTTCGACCTGCGCGTCGGCGAATCGCTTGACCGCGGCAGCGGCGAGGTGCGCGACGTCGTTGGCGCGGGCGAAATCAGAATCGGGCCCCGCCCCGCCGCGGTGAAGAAATGAAATCCGGCATCGCGAAACGCGAGCGCGGCGCCGCACTGCTGGCGTTGCTGGCGGTCATCGCGCTCAGTGCCTCGTGGTACTTGGTTTCCCGGCTCAATGCCGAAAGCGGCGGCGCCGCGGCAGTCCGCAAAGCGCGCAATGCGGCAGTCCTGATCAGGGCAAAGCAGGCGCTGATCGGCTACGTAGCGAGACAGGCGGCCGAAGCGGGGGAAGGAAACCCGGGCCGGCTGCCTTGCCCGGAAGCGGTAAACAGCATCGGCACCTTCGACGAAGGGATTTCCGCACCGAGGCCCAGCGCGCCCATCACGACCACATGCGCCTCGATCGGCCGGCTTCCGTGGCGCACGCTGGGCCTGGAGACGCTTGTCGATACAACTGGCGAACCGCTTTGGTATGTCGTTGGGCCGGCATGGAGGCTGACAACCAGCACATCGACGCTTCTCATCAATTCGAATACGGTTGGTGACATTATTGTGGACGGTCAGCAAACCGTGGCGCTCATCATTGCTCCAGGGGCCGCCATGAATAGTCAAGCGAGCGCCGGATGTGTAGCGCGCAATCAAGTGCGCGCCATCCCTTCTGCAACGATAAACCCGCGTGACTACATCGAGTGTTCTGATTTCGCGATCTCCCCGCAATTCGTTACCACGGCTCCGAGCACATCGTTCAACGACCAGGTGGTACGCATCACGGTAGCGGACATCATGCCGGCGATCGAGGCGGGCATCGCGATCCGCATCGAGCGCGAGATCGCGCCGGTGCTCAGGACGGCGTACGCGAGCAGCGCTTGGGGCACGAGCACGGCCAATCCGCTCTATCCGTTCCCGGCTCCGTTCTCCAGCCCTGGCACCTCTGACTATCAGGGCGCGGCCGGCACGTATGCGGGTTTGCTGCCGTTCAACCACTCGACGGCTGGCTGCAATCCGGCCACCGACCCGCGCTGCGCGCCCACCCTTGTCTCATGGACGACCCCCCGGGTAACGCAGACGGGCGGCACCGGAACGGTCTGGGGGGCGCCAGCCTGCGTCGTCGACCCGGCATACTCCTACTGCGAGGACTGGTACAGCGGCGGCACGGTGCAGATTACGTATAAAGACATCATGGCCAACGTCGCCAACGCCTTGCGCACCTATGCGTACAACCCGGCCTTGTACTACATGGACGTCTACGCCTGGAACGACGACCTGGCCATCTGGAACTTCATCGCCAGCAGCACCCCCCCCTCGGGGCAGACGCGGCATTTCAACAGCGACGGCTCGTTCAGCTTGTCATTCGTTGCGCCCACGGTGCCCCAGTACAGCGGCTGGGGCTATTACTCCATCTACGTCGAGCGCAACGCGTTTACCTTCTCGGACCACCCGCTCCTGAGCGCGAACAACGCGACGACCGGCTGGTTCGTGCGCAACGAATGGTACCGGCTTTCGTATTACGCCGTGGCGCAGGGCCACACGGCGAGCGCGGCTCCGGGGACGCCGGCGTGCACCACGGCGATCAGTTGCATTTTGGTCGCCAACGTCGCGCCGGCTGGAGCGCAGCGCGCGATCCTGATCCTGGGCGGGCGCAGCGTTAACGGCACGAGCCGCCCCAGCGCGACGCTCGCCGACTATCTGGAATCGGGCAACGCGACCGGCGCGTTCACGCGCAAGCCCATCAGCGCTTCGGCCGCGGTCCCGACGGCGCAACGCTTCAACGACCGCGTCGTCGTCATCAACAGCAACTGATGCGGAGGCGACGCAATCCGGTGCGGGTCTCGGTGCGCGGCTTTTCGCTCGTCGAGCTGGCGGTTGTCATGACGATCGTCGCATTGCTGCTTGGCGGCCTCATGTTCACGCTCTCGGCGCAGGTCGAGCAGCGCAACTTCGAGGAAACGCGCCGGCGCCTCGAGCAGGCGCGCGAGCTGGTGCTTGCGTTCGCCCTCGTCAACGGCCGG
>CAZTSJ010000089.1:0-40839 GCA_964616875.1 uncultured Bordetella sp.
CTTCTCGGCGGCGGGCGTGGACGTGCTGCTGTGCGGGCCGCTGCCCACACCCGGGGTTGCCTACCTCACGCGCGCGCTGCGGCTCTCGGCCGGGGTGGTGATCAGCGCCTCGCACAATCCCTACGCCGACAACGGCATCAAGTTCTTCTCGCGCGACGGCTTCAAGCTGCCCGACGCGGTGGAGGCGGAGATCGAGCGCGCGCTCGAGCAACCGATCGGCTGCAATGAGTCCTCGAAGCTGGGACGCGCGCGCCGCGTCGACGATGCGCAGGGCCGCTACGTCGAATTCTGCAAGTCTACGTTCCCCAGCGAGCTCGACCTGAAGGGCATGAAAATCGTGGTGGACTGCGCCCACGGCGCCGCCTACGACGTCGCGCCGCACGTGTTCCACGAGTTGGGCGCAGACGTGGTTTCGATCGGCGCCGCGCCCGACGGCTTCAACATCAACGACGCGTTCGGCGCCACCGCCACCGGGAACCTGGTCAAGGAAGTCAAGCAACAGTCCGCCGACCTGGGCATCGCGCTCGACGGCGACGCCGACCGGCTGGTGATGGTGGACGGCGCGGGCCGCAGCTACGACGGCGACCAGATGCTCTACGCGATCGTCAGGCATCGCGCGGCGAAGGAAAAAATTCCGGGTGTCGCCGGTACGCTCATGACCAACCTCGCCCTCGAGCAGGCGCTCGCGGGCATGGATGTGCCGTTCGCGCGCTCGCAGGTCGGCGACCGCTACGTGCTCGAGCTCCTGCGCGAGCGCAAGTGGCTGCTCGGCGGCGAGAACTCCGGGCACATCCTCTGCCTCGACAAGCACACCACCGGCGACGGCATCGTCTCGGCCTTGCAGGTGCTCACCGCGATGCGTGAATCGGGCAAGACGCTCGGCGAGCTCACCGCGGACCTGGCGATGTATCCCCAGGTGCTGCTGAACGTCGCGGTGTCCAAGGGCTTCGACTGGAAGAAGCACCAGGCGATCGCCGACGCCAAGTCGCGCGCCGAGCGCTCGCTCAACGGCCGCGGCCGCGTCCTGCTGCGGCCCTCGGGCACCGAGCCTGTGCTGCGTGTCATGGTCGAAGGCGAGCCGCGCGAGGCGATTGAATCTGCTGCGAAGTCCATTGCGGAGGTCGTGAAGCGTTCGGCCGCGGCCTGATGGATTGGCTGACATCCTTCGGCTTGTTCGCGGTGACCGCGATGCTGTTTTTCTACGCGCTTGAAGAGCGCAGCGCGTGGTTCGTTCTGGCATTCGCCGGCGCCTGTGTCCTGGCCTCTATCTACGGCTTCCTTCAAGGCGCGTGGCCCTTCGGCGTGGTCGAGGCAGTCTGGGCTGGCGTCGCATTAAAACGCTGGTATTCAAGGGCTTACAAGTCGTCTTGACGAGGACTATCATTTCTACTATTCTAGAAATATGGAAGCGATGGAGGCAGTCAAGGCACTTAGCGCGCTGGCGCAGGGCTCGCGGCTCTCGATCTTCCGTCTGCTGGTTCAGGCGGGGCCGGGGGGACTGGCCGCGGGCAGCATCGGCGAGAAGCTGGAACTTCCGCCGGCGACGCTTTCTTTCCATCTCGCGGGCTTGACGCGCGCCGGCCTGGCGGACAGCCGGCAGGACGGGCGCTTCGTCATCTATTCCGCCAATTTTCCGAACATGATCCAGCTCGTCACCTACCTCACCGAGAACTGCTGTGGTGGGAATTCCTGTGAAATTTCTCCCGGAGAAAAAAATGAAGAGGCTCCACGTACACGTCGCCGTGCATGACATCCAGCAAAGCGTGCGCTTTTACTCCGCATTGTTTGCCGCGCAACCGAGCGTGACGAAAGACGACTACGCGAAGTGGATGCTCGACGATCCGCGCGTGAATTTCGCCATCTCGAAGCGCGGCGCGAAGACCGGGCTCGACCACCTCGGCATCCAGGCCGAGAACGAGGCGGAACTCCAGGCCATCGGCTCGCAACTCGCGCAGGCGGACGTGTCCACGCTGGAGCAGAAGGGCGCGTCGTGCTGCTATGCGAAGAGCGACAAGTACTGGACGCTCGACCCGCAGGGCGTCGCCTGGGAATCCTTCCACACGCTCGGCACGGTGCCGGTGTTTGGGGACGAGGGCCGATCGAAGGCTGTGCCGGCTGAGAAGAAGGCCGCCTGTTGCGGACCGGCGGCGGGTGCTGGCTGAATTGTTGTGAGCTCTTTGACGGCGAAAAAGGCGTTCAGTAGACTCACGGCTCCTTGAGCCGCCCCCCGCAGAAATCTTCGCAGCCTCCGGCTGATCGCGCGCTCGCGTTGTACCGCACGATGGCGCGCATTCGCGCCTTTGAGAATGCTGCGGAAGAGGCTTCCAAAGGCGGCGTGTCGGCGTTCGGCGCGGTTCTTGGCAGCCAAGCGCGCGTGCGCGGCCCGCTGCATCTGTCGACCGGGCAGGAGGCGGTGCCGGCCGGCGTCTGCATCAATCTCGCGCCGGACGACCTGATCACTTCAACGCACCGTGGCCACGGCCACACGCTCGCCAAGGGCGCGCCGATGGAAAAGATGATGTGCGAGCTGTTCGGGCGAGCCACCGGCAGCAACGCCGGCAAGGGCGGCTCGATGCACATCGCCGATTTTTCGGTCGGCATGCTGGGCGCGAACGGCGTGGTCGCCGCGGGCATGCCGATCGCGGTCGGCGCGGCGCATGCCCTGAAGGTGCAGTCGAAGAAGGAGACCGTCGCCTGCTTCTTCGGCGACGGCGCGGTCAACAGGGGCCCGTTTCTCGAAAGTCTCAACTGGGCGAAGGTGCACCAGCTCGCGGTGCTGTTCGTCTGCGAGGACAACCGCTGGTCGGCGACCACTGCCACCGAGGCGATGACCGCGGGCGCCGGCCCGCTCGCGCGCGCCAGAGCGATCGGCGTCGATGGCGTGGAGGTGGATGGCAATGATGTTTTTGCAGTTGATCTTGCTTCTTCATCCTTGTTAGAAAAAATTCGTGAAGGGAAAGGCCCACAATTTCTTCACGCGGTGACCTATCGCTTCAAGGGCCACGTGTCGGTGGACCCGGCGAGCTACCGGGATGGCGAAGAAGTGGCGCGTGCCCTGGAGAACGATCCGATAGCTGTTTTCGTCCAGAATTTCCCGCAGATAAAAAAAACAGAACTGGAGAAAATTCAAACGCAAGTCGATGAAGAAGTCGCGAATGCCCTCCGGGCCGCTGCAGCGGCGCCCTGGCCGGAGAAAAGTGCGGCGTACACCGACATCCAGGACACGGGGATGGGCCGATGGAGGTAGGTAAAACCCGTATGACCTACGGGCAGGCGGCCTGTGCTGCGCTGGAGCGCGCGATGGCGTCGGATGCGAGCGTGGTGGCGCTGGGCGAGGACATCGGCCGCGGCGGCATCTTCGGCCAGTACCGCGGCCTGCAGCAGAAATTCGGCGCCGCGCGCGTGATCGACACGCCGATCTCCGAGTCCACCATCATGGGCGCGGCGGTGGGCATGGCGCTGACGGGGCTGAAGCCGGTGGTGGAAATGCGCGTGGTGGATTTCGCGCTCTGCGCCATGGACGAAATCGTCAACCAGGCCGCCAAGGCGCGCTACATGTTCGGCGGCCAGGGGCGCGTGCCTTTGGTCGCGCGCCTGCCTAACGGCCTTTGGAGCGGCGCAGCGGCGCAGCACTCTCAGAGCCTGGAAGCCTGGTTCGCGCATGTCCCGGGCCTGGTCGTCGTCACGCCCGGCACGCCGCAGGACAACCATTCGCTGCTCGCGGCCGCCATCGCCTGCGGCGACCCGGTGATTTACATGGAGCACAAGGAGTTGTGGGGCCTCGAAGGCGAGGTGGTCGACGGCGAGAAGATTGCCCTCGGCACTGCCAGGATTGTTCAGGCGGGCAGCGACGTGACTCTGGTGACGTGGTCTCGTGCGGTGCAAGCCGCGCAGCAAGCGGCAACGAAAGCAAAGGAGAAGGGCGTGTCGGTCGAGCTGATCGACCTGCGCACCATCTGGCCCTGGGATCGCGACACGGTGCTCGCCTCCGCGGCGAAAACGAAGCGCCTGGTGGTCGCGCATGAAGCCGTCCAGGTGGCCGGCTTCGGCGCCGAGATCGCAGCCACCGTGGCGGAGGAATTGGGCGTGCCGGTGAGGCGCGTGGGCGGCGCGCGCATTCCTGTGGGCTATTCGGTGCCGCTGGAGGATGAATCGCGGCTTGATGCCGGCGCGATTCTGCAAGCCCTGCTGAAATGATCGCCGTCGTCGCGGCCGAAAGCGTCATCCGGCTCGACGGTGTCGCCGGCCAGGTGCTGGTCGCGGGGTCGCACGGCGGCGTGATTGCGGCCTACCTTGGCGCCAGCGCGGGCGTGCACGCGCTGATCCTGAACGATGCCGGCGTCGGCAAGGATCGCGCGGGCATCGCCGGGCTCCTCTACCTGGAGGACATCGGCATGGCCGCCGCCGCCGTCGACTGCATGAGCGCGCGCATAGGCGACGGCGCCGACATGCTGGCTCGGGGCGTGATCAGCCATGTCAACGCGTTTGCCGCGCTCTGCGGCGTTGTCGCTGGGCAATCCTGCCGCGATGCCGCCGAGCGCATGCGCAACGCCGCGCCGCCTTGCGCCACGGCGCCGCCCTATCCCGAAGGGCGCTGGCGCTTGGCCGAGGGACCGCCCGAAGTCTGGGCGCTCGATTCGGTGGGAAAGATCGAGCCGTCGGACGCAGGACGAATCCTCGTCTTCGGTTCACATGGCGCGCTGCATGGCGGCAGACGCGAATCGGCGCTTGCCGTGGACGCCGCGGCCGCGGTATTCAACGACGCGGGCGTCGGCGCGGACCGCATCGGTATTACCCGATTGCCAGTTCTGGGCGAGCGCGGCATGCCAGCAGTCGCCGTGGACTACATGAGCGCGCGTATCGGCGACGGCCGCTCGATCTGGGAGTCCGGAATTATCAGCCACGTCAACGTGCAGGCCGCTGCATTGGGAGCGAATCGCGGCCTCTCCGTACAGCAATTCGCCGCACTCTGCACGGCCGCGTTTACTGCGGCGCAAAATCGGCCCTAATGCGGTAAAATTCATGGGTTTACGGCAGCGTCTGAGCTAACCCACGGAACATGCGCACCCCCCTGGTCGCCGGCAATTGGAAAATGCTCGGCAGCCGGGCCTCGAACCGGGAGCTGCTCGATGCGCTGGTCGCGGGGCTCGATGGGCTGGAAGGGGTGGAGTGCGCCGTTTGCGTGCCTTATCCCTACCTCGGCGAGGTGGCCGAGCGCCTGGCGAAGACGCGGCTCGCGTGGGGCGCGCAGAATCTGAGCGAGCACCAGCAGGGCGCGTTTACTGGCGAGGTTTCGGCGCCGATGCTGGCGGAATTCGGTTGCCGGTATGTGCTGGTGGGCCACTCGGAGCGGCGCCAGCTCTATGCCGAGACCGACGCGGTGGTAGCGGCGAAGTACGCGGCGGTCCAGGGACAGGGGATGAAACCGATCCTGTGCGTCGGCGAAACGCTGGCGGAGCGGGAGGCGGGCAGAACGGAAGAAGTGGTCTCGCGGCAGCTTGAAGTTGGTTTGTCCTTGGATAAAAAAGAAAACTTCAAGGAAGCGGTCGTCGCTTACGAACCGGTGTGGGCCATCGGCACCGGGCGCACAGCGACGCCGCAGCAGGCGCAGGACGTGCATGGATTCCTGCGGGGCAGGGTGCCCGCCGACACGCGCATCATTTATGGCGGCAGCGTGAAGGCGGACAATGCGGCGGCCTTGTTTTCGATGCAGGACGTGGACGGCGGATTGATCGGCGGCGCGTCGCGGGTGGCGGGTGACTTCATCGCCGTAGTTGAACATGCGGCGCGCGCGGCGCAACGAAAGGGCTGAAACAATGGAAATGTGGACCAACATCGTCATCGGCGCGCACGTGCTGGTCGCGCTCGTGATCATCGGGCTGGTGCTGCTACAGCACGGCAAGGGCGCCGACATGGGCTCGGGTTTCGGCGGCGGCTCCTCGGGCAGCCTGTTCGGGGCCACCGGCTCGGCGAATTTCCTCTCGCGCGCCACGGCGGTGCTGGCGACGATTTTCTTCCTCACCAGCCTGGGCCTCGCCTACCTCGCCACCAACAAGCCGATAGCCACGGGCGGCGTACTGGACGCGGCGAAAAAAGAAATCTCCGCGCCGGCCGCGCCGGCGCCCGCGAAACCGGCGGCGGAAACATCCGGCGAGGCGCCCAGGCCGGCGCCCGCGGCGCCGAAGGAAGCTTCGAAGGCGAAAGACGTTCCGCAATGATTTTTGGGCGATAATCCCGTCGTAACCTGCTCACATGCCCACGTGGTGAAATTGGTAGACACGCCAGCTTGAGGGGCTGGTGGCCTAAAACGCCGTAGCAGTTCGAGTCTGCTCGTGGGCACCATCAACTTGCGGTGATCTGGGGGAGTTAGCAGCACATGCTTGCCGAGTACTTTCCGATCCTGCTGTTCATCCTGGTAGCGGTGGTGGTCGGCGTCGCGCCGGTGGTGCTCGGCGCGCTGCTGGGCCCGCACCGGCCCGATGCGGAGAAACTCTCGCCCTACGAGTGCGGCTTCGAGGCCTTCGAGGATGCGCGCATGAAATTCGACGTGCGCTACTACCTGGTGGCGATGCTCTTCATCCTGTTCGACCTCGAGATCGCGTTCCTGTTTCCCTGGGCCGTGGTGATCAACGAGATCGGGCTGGCCGGTTTCTTCGCGATGATGCTGTTCCTCGCCATCCTGATCGTGGGTTTCGTCTACGAGTGGATGAAGGGAGCGCTCGAATGGGAATGAACCATGGGCATTGAAGGCGCCCTGCAGCAGGGCTTCGTCACCACCACCGCCGACAAGCTGATCAACTGGACGCGCACGGGCTCGCTCTGGCCGATGACCTTCGGCCTCGCCTGCTGCGCGGTGGAAATGATGCACGCGGGCGCCGCGCGCTACGACCTCGACCGCTTCGGCATCGTGTTCCGCCCCAGCCCGCGCCAGTCCGACGTCATGATCGTCGCCGGCACGTTGTGCAACAAGATGGCGCCGGCGCTGCGCAAGGTCTACGACCAGATGGCCGAGCCGCGCTGGGTGATCTCGATGGGTTCCTGCGCCAATGGCGGCGGCTACTACCACTACTCGTACTCCGTGGTGCGCGGCTGCGACCGCATCGTGCCGGTCGACATCTACGTGCCGGGTTGCCCGCCGACGGCGGAGGCGCTGCTCTACGGCATCGTGCAGCTGCAGAACAAGATCAAGAGAACCAACACGATCGCAAGATGACGCCGCGGCTGGAAAGATTGAGTGCTCTGCTTGGCAAGGAAAATCTTTTTCCTGCCGAGAAATTCGGCGAGCTCACGCTCGAAGTAAAGCCCTCCGAGTACGAAAGCATCGCGCGGAAGCTGCGCGACCATCCCGACCTGCGCTTCGAGCAGCTGATCGACCTGTCCGGCGTGGACTACTCGGCGTACGGCGATGTCGAGCGCACGCAGCGGCGCTTCGCCGCGGTGTCGCAGCTGCTCTCGGTCACGCACAACTGGCGCCTGCGGCTGCGCTGCTTCTGCGCCGACGACGAGAACCCGATGCTCGCTTCGCTGATCGAGATCTGGCCGAGCGTGAACTGGTACGAACGCGAAGCCTTCGACCTCTTCGGCATGGTGTTCGACGGCCACCCGGACCTGCGCCGCATCCTGACCGACTACGGCTTCATCGGCCACCCGTTCCGCAAGGATTTTCCGATCTCGGGCCACGTCGAGATGCGCTACGACCCGGAGCAGAAGCGCGTGATCTACCAGCCGGTGACGATCGAACCGCGCGAGGTCACGCCGCGCGTGGTGCGCGAAGCGCACTACGGCGAGGAAAAGTAACGCAACCGCACCGTGGCTGAGATCCGCAACTACACCCTGAATTTCGGGCCCCAGCACCCGGCCGCGCACGGCGTGCTGCGCCTGGTGCTCGAACTGGACGGCGAGGTGATCCAGCGCGCCGACCCGCACATCGGCCTGCTGCACCGCGCCACCGAAAAACTCGCCGAGACCCGCACCTACCTGCAGAACCTGCCCTACATGGACCGGCTCGACTACGTCTCCATGATGTGCAACGAGCACGCCTACGTGATGGCGATCGAAAAACTGCTTGAGCTCGAGGTGCCGGAGCGCGCCCAGTACATCCGGGTGATGTTCGACGAGATCACGCGCATCCTGAACCATCTCCTGTTTCTCGGCACCCAGGCGCTCGACCTCGGCGCGATGACGGTGTTCCTGTACTGCTTCCGCGAGCGCGAAGACCTGTTCGACTGCTACGAGGCGGTCTCGGGCGCGCGCATGCACGCCGCCTACTACCGGCCCGGCGGCGTGTATCGGGATCTTCCCGACGCGATGCCGAACTATCAGGCCCAGTTCTCCAGGAATAAAAAAACCCTCGAACAGATGAACGCCAACCGGCGCGGCTCGCTGCTCGATTTCATCGACGACTTCACGCAGCGCTTCCCCAAGTGCGTCGACGACTACGAGACGCTGCTCACCGAGAACCGCATCTGGAAGCAGCGCACCGTGGGCATCGGCGTGGTGACGCCCGAGCGCGCCCTGGCGCTGGGCTTCAGCGGCGTGATGCTGCGCGGCTCCGGCCTGGAGTGGGATCTGCGCCGCAAGCAGCCCTACGAGGTGTACGACAAGCTCAAGTTCGATATCCCAGTGGGCCGCAACGGCGACACCTACGACCGCTATCTGGTGCGCATCGAGGAGATGCGCCAGTCCAACCGCATCGTCAAGCAGTGCGTCGACTGGCTGCGCGCCAACCCCGGCCCGGTGATCACCGACAACCACAAGGTGGCGCCGCCTTCGCGCGGTGAAATGAAAGCCAACATGGAAGAGCTGATCCACCATTTCAAGCTCTTCACCGAGGGAATGCACGTCCCGGAGGGCGAGGCCTACGCCGCGATAGAGCATCCGAAGGGCGAATTCGGCGTCTACCTCATTTCGGACGGCGCCAACAAGCCCTATCGCGTGAAGCTGCGCTCGCCCGGATTCGCCCACCTCGCGGCAATGAACGAGCTCTCGAAGGGCCACATGATCGCCGACGCGGTCGCCATCATCGGCACCATCGACATCGTTTTCGGAGACGTCGACAGGTGAACCTCTCGGCCGCCTCGCTGCAGAAAATCGACAGGGAAATCGCGAAGTACCCTGCCGAGCAGAAGCAATCCGCTGTCATGTCCGCGCTCATCATCGCGCAGGACGAGAAGGGCTGGCTCGCGACCGAGACCATGGACGCGGTGGCCGGCTATCTCGGCATGGCGCCGGTAGCCGTGTATGAAGTGGCGAGTTTCTACGGCATGTACAACCTGAAGCCGACCGGCAGGCACAAGCTCACCATCTGCACCTGCCTGCCCTGCGGGCTGCAGGGTTCGCTCGCGGCGGCCGATCACCTCAAGGCGAAGCTCGGCATCGATTTCGGCGAGACCACCGCGGACGGCAGGTTCACGCTGAAGGAAGGCGAGTGCATGGGCGCCTGCGCCATGGCGCCGGTGGTGCTCGTGAACAACAAGAAAATGCACGACTACATGTCGAACGAAAAACTCGATGCATTGCTGAGGGATTTGAAATGAGCAGATTGGGTTTCCCATGCTGAATTACGGTCCCGACGCGATCCTGATGAAGGGTCTCGATGGCGCCAACTGGCGCCTGAAGGATTACGAGGCGCGCGACGGCTACCAGGCGCTGAAGAAGCTCCTGCAGGAGAAAGTCTCGCCGGTGGACCTCGTCGCCGACATGAAGAAATCCGGCCTGCGCGGTCGCGGCGGCGCCGGTTTCCCGACTGGCCTGAAGTGGTCGTTCATGCCGCGCCAGTTTCCGGGCGCCAAGTACCTGGTGTGCAATTCGGACGAGGGCGAGCCGGGTACCTGCAAGGACCGCGACCTGTTGCGCTACAACCCGCACAGCGTGATCGAAGGCATGATCATCGCGGCCTACGCGATGGGCGCCACCGCCGGCTACAACTACATCCACGGCGAGATCTGGGAGGTCTACGAGCAGTTCGAGGAGGCCCTGGCCGAGGCGAAACAGGCCGGCTACCTGGGCAAGAACATCCTGGGGTCGGAGTTCTCCTTCGAGCTCTACGCCTATGCCGGCTACGGCGCCTATATCTGCGGCGAGGAAACCGCGCTGCTGGAATCCCTCGAAGGCAAGAAGGGCCAGCCGCGCTTCAAGCCGCCGTTTCCGGCCAGCTTCGGCCTCTACGGCAAGCCCACCACCATCAACAACACCGAAACCTTTGCTGCGGTGCCCTGGATCGTGCGCAACGGCGGCGATGCCTTCCTCGCGCTGGGCAAGCCTAACAACGGCGGTACCAAGCTCTTTTCCGTCACCGGCCACGTCGCGCGGCCGGGCAACTACGAGGTCAAGCTGGGCACGCCGTTCGCGCAGCTGCTGGAAATGGCGGGCGGCATGCGCCCAGGGCACAAATTGAAGGCCGTGATCCCCGGCGGCTCAAGCATGCCGGTGCTGCCGGCGGAAGTAATGATGAAGACCGACATGGATTACGACGCCATCGCCAAGGCGGGCTCGATGCTGGGCTCGGGCGCGGTGATCGTGATGGACGAAAGTACCTGCATGGTGCGGGCGCTGGAGCGCCTGTCCTACTTCTACTTCGAGGAATCCTGCGGCCAGTGCACGCCCTGCCGCGAGGGCACGGGCTGGCTCTACCGCGTGGTGCACCGGATCGAGACTGGACACGGGAAGATGGCAGACCTCGCGCTGCTCGACAACGTCGCCGACAACATCGCCGGGCGCACCATCTGCGCCCTGGGCGACGCCGCGGCGCTGCCGGTGAAGAGTTTCCTCAAGCACTTCCGCGCCGAATTCGTGCATCACATCGAGCACGGCAAATGCCTGGTTGAAAGGGACGTGGAACCCAAATGGGGCAGGGCCGGCGCGTACCTGAGCGCGGATGAAAAACTCAGGGCGGCATAGATGCTCAAGGTAGAAATCGACGGCAAGGAAGTCGAAGTCCCGCACGGCTCGACCGTGATGGATGCGACCAACAAGCTCGGCATCTACGTGCCGCACTTCTGCTATCACAAGAAATTGTCGATCGCGGCCAACTGCCGCATGTGCCTGGTCGAGGTGGAAAAGGCGCCCAAGCCGTTGCCCGCCTGCGCCACGCCGGTCACCGACGGCATGAAGGTGAAGACCGCCTCCGCGGTGGCGAAGACGGCGCAGAACAGCGTCATGGAGTTCCTGCTCATCAACCATCCGCTCGACTGCCCAATTTGCGACCAGGGCGGCGAATGCCAGCTGCAGGACCTCGCGGTCGGCTACGGCGGCTCCGCCTCGCGCTTCGAGGAAGAAAAGCGCGTGGTGCTGCACAAGGACATCGGCCCGCTGGTGGCGGCCGAGGAGATGAGCCGCTGCATCCAGTGCACGCGCTGCGTGCGCTTCGGCCAGGAAGTCGCCGGGGTGATGGAGCTGGGCATGATCGGGCGCGGCGAGCACGCCGAAATCGTCGCCTTCGTCGGCCAGTCGGTCAATTCCGAACTCTCGGGCAACATGATCGACATCTGCCCCGTGGGCGCGCTGACCTCGAAGCCCTTCCGCTACAGCGCCCGCACCTGGGAGTTGGCGCGCCGCAAGTCGGTGTCGCCGCACGACGGCCTGGGCTCGAACCTCGTGGTGCAGGTCAAGCAGAACAAGGTGATGCGCGTCCTGCCGCTGGAGAACGAGGCCATCAACGAGTGCTGGCTTTCCGACAAGGACCGTTTCTCCTACGAGGGGCTGAACTCGGAAGAGCGCCTGACGCGGCCGATGCTGAAGAAGAACGGCCAGTGGCAGGAGACCGACTGGCAGACGGCACTTGAATTTGCCGTCAATGGTCTGAAGGATTTCGGAGTACTTGCGTCACCCCACGCCACTCTTGAAGAGCTCTACCTTGCCGGCAAGCTGGGTGGCCCGGCGGACTTCCGCCTGCGGCACAGCGATTTCTCCGGCGACGGCAAGCGCGCGGGCATTCCCTGGCTCGGCATGCCGATCGCCGAACTCGGCAAGCTCGACCGGGTGCTGGTGGTCGGCTCGTTCCTGCGCAAGGACCATCCGCTCATCGCGCAGCGGCTGCGCCAGGCCGCCAAGCGCGGCACGCAGATCCACGTGCTGCACTCCGTGGACGACGACTGGCTGATGAAAATCGCCAGCAGGAAGATCGTTCCTCCGTCGGAAATAATTTCCGGTTTGGAATTTTTTAAAGATGCATTAAAACAAGGCAAGAATTCTGCAATCCTGCTCGGCAACTTCACCCAGCAGCATCCGCAGGCCGCGGCAATACATGCTGCCGCACAAGCTATTGGCGTCAAGGTCGGCTTCCTCGGCGAAGCCGCCAATTCCGTGGGTGGATATGTGGCAGGTTTGCCCTCGGGTGGTGGTTTACCCCAGGTGGAAAAGAGCAAGGCGCTGTTGTTGCTCAATATTGACGCGCACCTGGATCTCGCGAATCCAAATCTGGCCAAGGACAAGCAGTTCATCGTCAACCTCACGTCGTTCAAGTCCGACATCGGCGACGTCCTGCTGCCGATCGTGCCGTTTACAGAGACCGCCGGCACTTTTGTCAGCACCGAAGGCCGCGTGCAGGGTTTTCACGCCACGGTGCGGCCGCTGGGCGACGCGCGGCCCGCGTGGAAGGTGCTGCGCGTCCTTGGCACGATGCTCGGGCTGCCGGGGTTTGAATTCGAGACGGCAGAGCAGGTGCGGGACGCCTGCCTGGCGGGCAGAGATGTTCAGACTTTGCTTTCCAACAAGATTGATTTTGAACACAAAGAAGCAAAAAACAATTCTTCGGGCATCCAGCGCATCGCGGATGTGCCGATTTATTTCACCGATCCGCTCGTGCGGCGCTCGGCGCCGCTGCAAAGGACCCGTGATGCGCAGACACCGCGCGCCTGGATGAACGGCAATTTGTTTGCACAGTTGGGATTGGTTTCTGGCGGCAAAGTAAAAATTATCCAGGGCACAGGCGAAGCAGTTCTGCACGCAGGACTCGATCAAAAACTGCCGGACAACTGCGTGCGCGTCGCCGCGGGCCATGTTTCGACCGCGGCACTGGGCGCCATGTTCGGCGCCGTGGCGGTCGAAAAAATGACTGCGCAGCAGGCGGCCTGAAGATGCTCGCCTCGCTGCTCAACTACGCCGAGTTCAAATTCGGCCCGACCTGGGGGCCGGCGGTGTACGAGCTCACGACCTCGCTCGTGTTCATCATCGCGATCGTGGTGCCGCTGATGCTCGCGGTGGCCTACCTCACGCTGTGGGAGCGCAAGCTGATCGGCTGGATGCAGATACGCCTGGGGCCCAACCGGGTGACGTTCTTCGGCATTCCGTGGCTCGGGGGCCTCGCGCAGCCGGTCGCCGACGGCATCAAGCTGCTGTTCAAGGAAGTGATCTTCCCGGCCAACGCCAGCAAGTTGCTGTTCGTGCTGGCGCCGATCGCGATGCTGATTCCGGCGCTCGCGGCCTGGGCGGTGATCCCGTTCGCACCCGAGGTGGTGCTGGCCGACATCAATGCCGGGCTGCTCTACATCATGGCGCTCACCTCGATGGGCGTCTACGGCGTGATCGTCGCGGGCTGGGCCTCGAATTCGAAGTACGCCTTCCTCGGCGCCATGCGCTCCGCGGCGCAGATGGTGTCCTATGAGCTGGCGATGGGCTTCGCGCTGGTGGTGGTGCTGATGGTCTCGGGCAGCCTGAATCTTTCCGACATCGTCCTGGCGCAGGGCAGGGGCAGGTTCGCCGAGATGGGCCTGGGCCTGCTGTCCTGGAACTGGCTGCCGCTCGCGCCGATGCTGTTCGTGTACTTCATCGCGGGAGTCGCCGAAACCAACCGCGCGCCCTTCGACGTCGTCGAGGGCGAGTCCGAGATCGTCGCCGGCCACATGGTCGAATACTCGGGCATGACCTTTGCCCTCTTCTTCCTTGCCGAATACATGAACATGATCCTGATCGCGACGCTCACGGTGATCATGTTCTTCGGCGGCTGGCTGCCGCTCTGGGACAGCGCGCTCACCCACGCGATCCCGCCGGCGCTCTGGCTGCTGGGCAAGATGTTCATCGTCGTTTCCATGTTCATCTGGATCCGCGCCACCTTTCCCCGCTACCGCTACGACCAGATCATGCGCCTGGGCTGGACGATCTTCATCCCGCTGACGCTGCTGTGGATCGTGGTGATCGGCGCCTGGATGCAGACGCCCTGGAACATATGGAAGTGAGCCGATGACGCGCATCGTTGAATTTTTCCGTTCCTTCCTGCTGATGGAACTGTTTCGCGGCCTCGCGCTCACCGGCCGGCACCTGTTCGCGCGCAAGATCACGGTGCAGTTCCCGGAGGAGAAGACGCCCATGAGCCCGCGCTTCCGCGGGCTGCACGCGCTGCGCCGCTATCCGAACGGTGAGGAGCGCTGCATCGCGTGCACGCTGTGCGAAGCGGTCTGCCCGGCGCTTGCGATCCACATCGAGTCCGAATCGCGCGCCGACGGCACGCGCCGCACGACGCGCTACGACATCGATCTCACGAAATGCATTTTCTGCGGCTTTTGCGAGGAAGCCTGCCCGGTGGACGCGATCGTCGAGACGCGCATCCTCGAATACCACGGCGAGAAGCGCGGCGACCTTTACTACACCAAGCCGATGCTGCTCGCGGTCGGCGACCGCTACGAACAGACCATCGCCGCGGATCGCGCGGCAGACGCGGCGTATCGCTGATCATGTTCGAGGCGCTGGTTTTCTACGTCTTCGGCTTCGTCATCCTTGCCTCGGCGCTGTGCGTCATCACGGCGCGCAACCCGGTGCATGCCGCACTCTTCCTGGTGCTCGCGTTTTTCACCTCCTCGGCGATCTGGCTGCTGCTGCGCGCCGAATTCCTCGCCATCACTCTGGTGCTGGTCTACGTCGGCGCGGTGATGGTGCTGTTCCTGTTCGTGGTCATGATGCTCGACATCAACCTGGAGCGGCTGCGCGAGGGCTTCTGGCAATACCTGCCGCTGGGCGGGGCGGTCGGCGTGCTGATGGCCGCGGAGATGGCCGCGGTGCTCTACGGCCGCTGGTCCGGCCTCGTGACCCCGCCCAGGGCGCTGGCGCCCGACTACAGCAACACCAAGGAACTCGGGCGGCTCATCTACACCGACTACGTCTACGCCTTCGAACTCGCCGCGGTGATCCTGCTGGTGGCAATCATCGCTGCCATCGCGCTCACGCTGCGCCGGCGCAAGGACGCGCGCGCGCAGGATCCCAACGAGCAGACCAAGGCGAGGCCCGCGGACCGCGTCCGGCTGGTCTCCATGCCTTCGGAGCGGGACCAATAGTGCTGACATGCTGACGATGCCGAGCCTGGCGCTGACCCTGTCGCACTACCTGGTGCTGGGCGCGATCCTGTTTGCGATCGCGGTAATCGGCATTTTTCTCAACCGCAAGAACATCATCATCCTGCTCATGGCGATCGAGCTGATGCTGCTCGCCGTGAACCTGAATTTCGTCGCCTTTTCGCACTACCTGGGCGACATCTCGGGGCAGATTTTCGTGTTTTTCATCCTCACGGTGGCCGCGGCGGAGTCGGCGATCGGCCTGGCGATCCTGGTGGTCCTGTTCCGCAACCTGAACAGCATCAACGTCGATGATCTCGACTCGCTGAAAGGCTAGCGGCGGCCGCATGATGAAAACGCTCTACCTGATCGTGCCGCTCGCGCCCCTCGCCGGCGCCCTCCTGGCCGGACTTTTCGGCAAGGCGCTCGGCCGCACCTGGTCGCACCGCATCACCATCCTGGGGGTGCTGGTTTCCTTCCTGGTTTCCCTGTTCATACTCAGGGACGTGCTGAACGGCAACAGCTGGAGCGGCACCATCTACACCTGGGCGACGATCGGCGACACGCGCCTGGAAATCGGCTTCCTCATCGACCGGCTCAGCGTGCTGATGATGGTGGTGGTGAGCTTCGTGTCGCTGATGGTGCACGTCTACACCATCGGCTACATGGCCGGGGATCCCGGCTACCAGCGATTCTTTGCCTATATCTCGCTCTTCACCTTCTCGATGCTGATGCTGGTGATGGCGAACAATTTCCTGCAGCTGTTCTTCGGCTGGGAAGCCGTGGGCCTGGTGTCGTACCTGCTGATCGGCTTCTGGTACACGCGCCCGACCGCGATTCACGCGAACCTGAAGGCCTTCCTCGTCAATCGCGTCGGCGATTTCGGCTTCCTGCTGGGGATCGGATTGATCCTGGCGCAGTTCGGCACGCTCGACTACGCCGCTGTTTTTTCACAGGCTGCTTCGAACGCAGGTCAAATTACCCTGATCTGCATCCTGCTGTTCGTCGGCGCGATGGGCAAGAGCGCGCAGTTCCCGCTGCACGTCTGGCTGCCCGATTCGATGGAGGGCCCGACGCCGATCTCGGCGCTGATCCACGCCGCGACCATGGTGACCGCGGGCATTTTCATGGTGGCGCGAATGTCACCCCTCTTTGAATTGAGTGAAACTGCAAGATCCGTGGTCCTGGTGATCGGCGCGATCACCGCGCTGTTCATGGGACTCGTGGCGCTCACCCAGTTCGACATCAAGCGCGTGGTGGCGTACTCGACGCTGTCGCAGCTGGGCTACATGACCGTCGCGCTGGGCGCCTCGGCCTATTCGGCGGCCATGTTCCACCTCGCGACGCACGCTTTCTTCAAGGCCGTGCTGTTCCTCGCCGCCGGCTCGGTGATCATTGCCATGCACCACGAGCAGGACATGCGCCGCATGGGCGGGCTGCGCAAATTCATGCCCTGGACCTACTGGACGATGCTGATCGGCGCCATCGCCTCGGCGGGCATCCCGCCGCTGGCCGGGTTCTATTCCAAGGATGCGATCATCGAGGCGGCGCAGCTCTCGCAGACGCCCGGCGCGGCCTTCGCTTACTCCTGCGTGCTGGCCTGCGTGTTCGTGACCGCGACCTACACCTTCCGCCTCGTGTTCATGGCTTTCCACGGCGAGCCGCGTTTCGACGCGGCGCATCCGCCGCACGAGTCCCCGGCGGTGGTGACCGTGCCCCTGGTGCTGCTTGCGATTCCCTCGATCGGGGCGGGGTGGTTCGTCGGGTATGTGGTTTTTGGGGACTACTTTGCGTCCAGCCTTTCTCGTCCTTCCCCGGGGGAATGGCATGGCATATTCAAATTCACGATCCACGGCATGACGACGCTGCCGTTCTGGCTTGCCGTTGCCGGGATCTGGACTGCTTGGTTTTTATATATAAAAAATACTCAAATACCTAGAAAAATTGCGATCGCATTCGGTCCGCTCTACGCGCTGGTGGAGCGCAAGTACGGCTTCGATGAGCTCTACGCCCGCGTTTTCGCGCTCGGCGCCCGGGTCGTCGGCACGGGGCTGTGGAAGGGCGGCGACGAGCGCGCCATCGACGGCGTGATGGTGAATGGCTCGGCGCGCCTGGTGCTGTGGTTCTCCAGCGTGGTGCGCCTGATGCAAAGCGGCCTGGTCTACTGGTATGCGTTCATGATGCTGTTCGGCGTCTGCGCGATCTATGCGCTGGTGAAATACCGCGTGTTCATCACGTAATGCTGCTCAGCCTCTCCATCTGGGTCCCGATCGCCGCCGGCCTGCTTGCGCTGGTCGCAGGTGGAGCTGCGGGCGGCGACCGCAACGCGCCCCTCGTGCGCCAGATCGCCCTCGTCGGTTCGATCGCCGGTTTCCTGGTCACGCTGCCCTTGTACGCGGGTTTCAACCTGAGCAACCCGGGGATGCAGTTCCTCGAGCACCGTGCCTGGATCCCGCAGTTCAACGTTTTCTACACGCTGGGCGTCGACGGCATTTCGATGCTCTTCATCCTGCTCAATTCCTTCATCACCATCCTGGTGGTGATCGCGGGCTGGACGGTGATCCAGCAGCGCGTCGCGCAGTACATGGGCGCCTTTCTGCTCATGTCCGGGCTGTTGAACGGGGTCTTCTGCGCTCTGGACGGACTGCTCTTCTACGTCTTCTTCGAGGCGACCCTGATCCCGATGTTCGTCATCATCGGCGTCTGGGGCGGCTCCAACCGCGTCTACGCGGCGCTCAAGTTCTTCCTCTACACGCTGTTCGGCTCGCTGCTGATGCTGGTTGCGCTGCTCTACCTGTACAACAAGTCCGGCGGCAGCTTCGCGATCCGGGACTGGTGGAAGCTGCCGCTGCCGCTCGCCGCCCAGCTGTGGCTGTTCTTCGGCCTGCTGTTCGCCTTCGCGGTCAAGGTGCCGATGTGGCCGGTGCACACCTGGCTGCCGGATGCGCACGTCGAGGCGCCCACCGGCGGCTCGGTGGTGCTGGCGGCGATCATGCTCAAGCTCGGCGCCTACGGTTTCGTGCGCTTCACGCTGCCGATCCTGCCCGACGCTTCGCGCGAGCTGGCCTGGCTCATGATCGCGCTGTCGCTGATCGCGGTGGTCTACATCGGCCTGGTGGCGCTGGTGCAGACCGACATGAAGAAGCTCATCGCCTACTCGTCGATCTCGCACATGGGGTTCGTCACGCTTGGGTTTTTTATTTTTAACAGTTATGGAATTGAAGGCGCATTGATTCAAATGATCTCGCATGGCTTCGTCTCGGCGGCGATGTTCCTCTGCGTCGGGGTGATGTACGACCGCATGCACACGCGCAACATCGCCGACTACGGCGGGGTCGTGAATACCATGCCGAAATTCGCCGCTTTCATGATGCTGTTCGCGATGGCCAACTGCGGCCTGCCGGCGACGAGCGGTTTCGTCGGCGAGTTCATGGTGATCATGGGGGCGATCAAGGTCAATTTCTGGCTCGCTTTCGCCGCCGCGACCACGCTGGTGTTCGGCGCCGCCTATACGCTGTGGATGTACAAGCGCGTGATTTTCGGCGCAATCGCGAACGATCATGTTGCTTCTTTGAAAGATTTAAATTCAAGAGAATTTTTGGTATTAGGCCTGCTCGCGGTGGCCGTACTGTTCATGGGCGTCTACCCGTTGCCTTTCACCGAGGTGATGCACGCCTCGGTCAACGACCTGCTGCGCCACATGACGCTGCCGAAATACTGACATGGCGCTCGATCTCATAGTCGGCCTGCCTGAAATCGTGCTGCTGATCGGCGCCTGCGCGCTGATGCTGGCCGACCTGTTCGTGCAGGACACCGAGCGGCGCGTCAGCTTCGCGATCGCGCAGGCCGTGCTGCTGGTCACCGCCGCGGCAACCGTGTTCGTGCTGCTCGGCTCCGGCGGCGACCTGGTGTATGCCTTCAACAAGCTGTACGTCGCCGATCTCATGGCGCACGTGCTCAAGCTCACGGCCTACGGCGCCGTGTCCCTGGCGCTGGTCTATTCGCGCCAGTACCTGATCGACCGCGCGCTGCTGACGGGCGAATTCCTCACCCTGCTGCTGTTCGCGCTGCTCGGCATGATGGTGATGATGAGCGCCAACAGCTTCATCACGGTCTACCTCGGCCTGGAGCTGCTCTCGCTGTGCCTCTACGCCATGGTGGCGCTGAACCGCGACTCGGCCGCCTCGACCGAGGCGGCGATGAAGTATTTCATCCTCGGCGCGCTCGCCTCGGGGATGCTGCTCTACGGCATGTCGATGCTCTACGGCGCCACCGGCACGCTGGACATCACCGAGGTGGCGAAGCAGATCGCCACGCTGTCGCGGGATTCGACCCAGCACGCCTTCCTGATCTTCGGCCTTGTGTTCATGGTCTGCGGCCTCGCCTTCAAGCTGGGCGTGGCGCCGTTCCACATGTGGATTCCGGACGTCTACCACGGCGCGCCGACCGCGGTGACGCTGGTGATCGGCACCGCGCCCAAGCTGGCGGCCTTCGCCATGGCGATGCGCCTGCTGGTCAACGGCCTGCTCGACCTGGCGAACGATTGGCAGCAGATGCTCGCCATCCTCGCCGTGCTGTCGATGGCGATCGGCAACATCACCGCCATCGCGCAGTCGAACCTCAAGCGCATGCTGGCCTATTCGACCATCGCGCACATGGGTTTCATGCTGCTGGGGCTGCTCTCGGGGGTGGTTGGGGGCAACTGGCTCAACGCCGCCGACGCCTACAGCGCAGCGATGTTCTACGTCATCGTCTACGTGCTGATGTCGCTTGCGTCCTTCGGCATGCTCGTGCTGCTGTCGCACAAGGGCTTCGAGTGCGAGAAGCTCGACGACCTGAAGGGCCTCAACCGGCGCAATCCCTGGTATGCCTTCCTGCTGCTGCTGATCATGTTCTCGCTCGCCGGCGTGCCGCCCACGGTGGGCTTCTACGCCAAGCTGGTGGTGCTTTCGGCCGCGGTCAACGCCGGCATGATCTGGCTGGCCGTGGTGGCGGTCGTGTTCTCGCTCATCGGCGCGTATTACTACCTGCGCATCGTGAAGCTCATGTATTTCGACGAACCCGTGATCGCCGCGCCCGTCTACGAGCAGCCGCTGGGCGTGCGCGTGCTGATGTCGACCAACGGCCTGGCGCTGCTTGCCCTCGGCATCCTGCCGCAGCCGCTCATGGCGCTGTGCCTGGTCGCCATAAAGAGCCTTTGACCGAATCGGCGTTGCCCTCGTAGGGCGGCTCAGGCGTAGACTCCCCGGAGGGCTCGTCCGGGAGGGGTAGTGGGCCAATTCCGCCGCAGACAGTTCGTTATTGCCGCTAGCGCGCTCTTCGCCGCGCCACTCGCGCGCGCGCAGCAAGCGGGCCGCAGCTACCGCGTGGCCCTCGTGCTCACGACTTCGCCCATCGCCGAGATGGCGGGCCCCAATCCGGAGCACCCAGTGACCCGCGCGATCCTCGACGAATTGCGCGTGCTTGGTTACGTCGAGGGACGCAATCTGATCTTTGAGCGGCGCTCGACCGAGGGAAATACGGCGCGCCATCCGCAGATCCTTGATGAACTGATCCGGCTGAAGACCGACGTTATCATCCTGGCCGGCGGCCCCTTGTTGATCCGCGCCGCCAAGGCCGCGACCCGAACCATACCCATCGTACTGCTGGGCGGGTCGCGTGCGGTCGAAGAGGGTTACGCGGCCAGCCTCGCGCGGCCTGGCGGCAACATCACCGGCCTAGCCGATCATCCGCGAGCGGTATTCGGGGGCAAGCAATTGCAGTTATTCAAAGAGACGGTTCCCGGGCTGTCGCGCGTTGTCTATCTGGACTCGTTTTACATTAACCTTGACTCTACGGAGATGAGGCCGTTTGCGCACGCGGCCACAGGCCTCGGCATCAAACTTCTGCCGGTCATTGCGTCTACGATCGATCCCGCGGCGAGCTTTGCGGAGACTGCGAAGCTGCGGCCCGACGGGCTTATTGTCGGGGAGAGTTCCACCGCCTTCTCGCAGCGCGAGCAGCTCGGCCGACTCGCTTTGGCGGCGCGTCTCCCCGCAATCTCTTATTACGAACAGACAACGGAGACGGGCGGGTTGATGTCCTATGCAGCGGCGTTTCGCTTTGGCCGCGTTGCGCATTACGTCGACAGGATCCTGAAGGGGGCAAATCCTGGCGAACTCGCGATGGAGCTGCCGACCAAGTTCAATCTGGTGATCAATCTCAAGACCGCCAAGGCCCTTGGAATCAAGGTCCCGGCGTCGATCCTGCTGCAAGCCGACCGGGTGATTGAGTGAACAGGGAGACCGCCAAGGCGATCGACGTTACTTTCCCGCCGGATGCGCTCAGGCGGGCGCGAAGACCTCTACGTTGTGGGCTCTGGCGGCCTGCCGGTGGCCATGATCGAGAGTGGCAAGGGGGAGTCCGAGTGTCCGCGCAAGATCGAAGTACAGGGCGTCGTAGCCCTGCAGGTGATAGCGTCGCGCAAGGTCCACCACGCGGCGAGCGGTGAATAGTTCGAGGTGTACTCGAATGTCGAAACAATCGA
Source organism: uncultured Bordetella sp. (assembly GCA_964616875.1). Taxonomy (GTDB): domain Bacteria; phylum Pseudomonadota; class Gammaproteobacteria; order Burkholderiales; family SG8-39; genus RBG-16-66-20. Next base: position 21,790 of record CAZTSJ010000089.1, read on the forward strand.
GATCCTCGAACGCCTGCTGCAGCTTTGTGCGATTCAACACTTTGCGCCGGTGCTCGCGAAGCAGCACATGCCCCATTTCGATTCCCCACTGCACGGGCACGTGCAGGATCGCACCGTCGGCAGCAGCGGCGCTCACCGCCGCGGCGTACGCCGCACGTTCAGGGTTTTCCTTGAGGAACCAGGCGAGGGAGACGCTGGCGTCCAGCACCAGCTCGACTGCCATCAGCGCGCGAGGCGTTCGCCGCGCGCTTCCGCGAGCGCCTGGGCCGCCGTCCGCGTGCCGCGGATTCGCCGAAGCCGGCGGATATTCTCCGCGATCCGCTTTCCAGCCGCGCGGCGTCTGGCAGGAACGATCTTGCGGGCAACGACAACGGGTTCGGTCAACTTCATCACAATCCTCGCGCCAGTGGCGCTGGCAATTGAGCGAGTTTACTCCACATCACGTGGAGCCTGGTTTCTTGCCGAAGCGTTTTTCGTATTCCTCGAACAGCTCGGCGTTGCTCTTGTAGTGCGGCACGCGGAATAGAAGCCGCTTCCAGGCCTGCAGGCGCCAGTTGGTGCTCTCCACCACTTCGGTTTCCCAGTAGTGCCAGGCGCGCTTCAGGTTGCGTTCCTGGTCCATCTCGAAATACAGCCGCTCGCGCGGGCCGGCGAAGAGGTAGAGCCTGCCGTCGATGATCTTGAAGGTGTCGGCGTCGGCCGCACTCGGTATCGCGTTGGCCATGTCCTGCGCGCTGAAGCCGCCGAACTGCGGCGCGTAGCGCTCCGGGTTGGTGATGAACTGGCGCTTGTTTTCTTCGCTGGCGAAGCGGTAGGTGAGGCCGCGGTGGTCGGTCTTGAGGTCGCTGCGCCCGCGCTGCGCCCGGCCGCTGGTGAAGTAGGCCACGGCGTCGTTGCCGTGCAGCATCAGGTTGGAGTCGTCGCCCTCGGATATCACGCTCACGGTGCCGCCGCATCCGGCAAGGAGAAGGACGGCGAGCGCCGCCGCGACACAGCTAAAACGTGTTACCCGCAAACTCCCGTGAATCCGCATGCCGTACAGTAATCACAACCGTCCTTGCGGATCAAGGTCGTATTCGAGCATTCCGGGCAGCGCGCGCCCGCCATGACGCGCGCCTGGCCGCGTTCGGGCTGCTGCATGACGCCCATCTGCCGCAGCGGCAGGCCGTCCTCGCCGAGGATGCCGAGCATCGCGTAGCGGTGCAGGATCAGGCGCGCCAGGTAGGACACGGTGGAGGGAAAGGTTTCCTGTTTAGCTTGTGACCTGCGTGATCCCGGCACGAAAGCGAGGAAATCGCCCAGCGGTTCGGGGAAATCCAGCAGCTTGCGCAGTTTCATGCTGATCCAGGCCGGATCGAGCACGCGCATGTCGAGCGACAGGATCTTGCACAGCCCGTCCAGCGCGCGCGGGTATTCGCCCGAGAGCCACATCGAGTAGGGCCGCGTCACGCCCGCCGGATGGCCTTCCATCGCCGGCAGCGCGATCTCCTTAAGTCCCAACACGAAATCGTCGCCGGTGCGCGGATTGAACACGTCCACGGTCCAGGACATGGTGCCGTCGGTGCCGGTTTTGGGCTCTTTCAGGCTGAACATCGCGTCGAGCACCGGGCAGGGGCCGTCGTGAAATACTTTCAGGTCCTTTGCTCTATAAGTTACGACTTGAGCAAAAGCCGAAACAATTGACGGCATGCGCTTCTTCTCGCCGTTGGGCGGGAACGGCATGTCGAAGGGTTCGTCGCCGCCCGCCTTGGCGAGGGTCTCGAGTTTGAGCTTGAGCCAGCCCGGATCGTTGGCGCGCATGTCCATGGATAGCGTCTTGGCGAGCGCGCCCAGGCCGCGTGGCTGCTCGCTGCCGTTGACCCACACCTCGAAGGCGTGCGGGCGGCCGCCTTGCCGCGCCGATTCTGGCGCGGCGGACCCTCCCATATCGACGTGGCCGACGAACACCGCGAAGTGATACTGCGGATGCTCGACCATGTAGGTCCAGGCGAGGTTGCCGCCGCCCAGGTCGGGGCGGCCGGGCCAGCGCAGGCTCGCCAGCACCGGCTGCGGCACCGACTTGATGCGGATGCGCCGGTTGAGGTCGTCCTGGACGAAATCCTGCGGCCCGGGCAGGGGATGGGGCCCCTGCACCCCATCCGGGCTCTTCTGCACTGAAAGTACCGAACCCAGCACCTTGTTAGGGCGGTAGGTCGCCAGGCCCTTCAAGCCTGATTTCCAGGCGTGCATGTAGAGGTCCTGGAATTCCTCGTACGGATAGTCCTCGGGCACGTTGACCGTCTTCGAGATGCTGGTGTCGATGTAGGGCGCGACGGTCGCCACCATCTGCTCGTGCGCGCTGGCCGAAATTTCCAGCGCGGTGACGAACCAGGGCGGCAGGTCGTTCACATCGCCGCCCCCAAGACGGGGCAGGGACCCCGTCGCTACCATATGGCGGTATCTCCGCCAGGCGTGGTCCTCGACCGGATACTCCTTCAGCGTGCCGTCGGCCATGCGCTTCTTGCGCGTGTAGACCCAGGAGAACGGCGGCTCGATGCCGTTGGAGGCGTTGTCGGCGAAGGCCAGGCTGATGGTCCCCGTCGGCGCGATCGAGAGCAGGTGGGAGTTGCGAATGCCGGATTTGCGAATTTTCTCTTTCAGTTCGGACGGCAGCCTGGAAGCAAAATTTCCCCCGGACAGGTACATATCCGCATTGAAGAGGGGAAACGCACCGCGTTCCTTCGCCAGGTCCACCGAGGCCTGGTACGCCGCATCGCGCATGGCGGCCGAGATCTGCGCCGCCATGGCGCGGGCTTCCTCGGTGTCATAGCGCAGGCGCAGCATTGCGAGCGCGTCGCCCAGCCCCGTAAAGCCGAGGCCGACGCGCCGCTTTGCCATCGCTTCCTTGAACTGCTGCTCGAGCGGCCAGGCCGTGACTTCCAGCACGTTGTCGAGCATCCGGACGGAGGTGTGGACTGTTTTCGAGAATGACTCGAAATCGAACGATGTTTTTTCTTCAAAGGGTCTTTTGATAAAACGGGTCAAATCGATAGAACCCAAACAACAGCATCCATAGGGCGGCAGCGGCTGCTCGGCGCAGGGATTGGTGGCCTCGATAGTCTCGCAGTAATACAGGTTGTTGTCCCGGTTCATGCGGTCGAGGAACAGAATTCCGGGCTCGGCATGATCGTAGGTCGAGCGCATGATCTGGTCCCACAGCGCGCGCGCGCGCCCCGTGCGGTAGACCCAGAGGCCGTCTTGCCGTTGGCGGGACTCACCGCCAGCCCACGGTTTCGATTTATGTATTAATTCAAAAGACAAATCAGCTTCGACAGCCTTCATGAACTCGTCGGTGACGCCGACCGAGATATTGAAATTGGCGAGGTCGCCCTGGTCCTTGGCGTGGATGAACTCCTCGATGTCGGGGTGGTCGCAGCGCAGCACGCCCATCTGCGCACCGCGCCGTGCGCCCGCCGATTCCACCGTCTCGCAGGAGCGGTCGAAGACGCGCATGTAGGACACCGGCCCGCTGGCGCGCGACTGGGTGCCCTTCACCTCGGCGCCCTTGGGCCGGATGGAGGAAAAGTCGTAGCCCACGCCGCCGCCGCGGCGCATGGTCTCGGCGGCCTCGGACAACGCGCTATAGATGCCCGGCTTGCCGTCCACGACCTCCGAGATCGAGTCGCCTACCGGCTGCACGAAGCAATTGATCAAAGTCGCCTGCAGCGCGATGCCCGCCGCCGAATTGATGCGGCCGGCGGGAATGAAGCCGTCTTCGAGCGCCTTGAGGAAGCGCTTCTCCCACTTGCCGCGTTCGGCTTCGGCCTCCGCCTGGGCAAGCGCGTGCGCGACGCGCAGGCGCACCTGCCGGATCGCATCCGGCGCGGAGGATTCGTCGCCCTTGGCGTACTTCTCCAGCAGCGCCTCGCGGCAGATCTGCTGCGCAGGCAGGGTGGCGGTGTCGGCGCTGCGGGTGGAGGTTTCCTGTGTGTCCATTTTGTTTTTGTTATCTCACATCAAGATTACGCCACATGTCATTGATCGTACAACGGATTACTGACCTTGGAAAGCTACTAGCTGTGGGGTGCCCCCGGGGGAAGGATGGCTGCCGGCCTACCGGTAGCGCGTCCGCCGGCCTGCAGGCAGGACGTCCAGCATGTATAAGTATACAGTACTTCAGGTCGCCTGTGGCGCCGCGGCCGGGGCCGCTTCACCCGCCGCCATCTGCTGGCGCGCGGCCTTGAGGATGTCGGCGACTTCGGAGTGCCCGAGCCTGAGCGCGAGTTCCACCGGCGTGTCGCCGTCCTTGGTGGTCACCGTCGGGCTGGCGCCGTTCCTGAGCAGCAGCTCGACCATGCGGCCGTTGCCCTTCATTGCCGCGTAGGCGAGTGCGGTGTAGCCGTTGTCGTGCTGCAAGTTCGGATCGAAATTCATTTCCAGCACCTTCTGCGCGTACACCAGGTTGCTCTTCTCGATCGCGTAGAAGAGCGCCCTGACGCCTTCCGGACTCTTTTCCTTCGGCTTGGGCTCAAGCCCCGTCGGCATGAGTTTCACCGCGTAGTTGATGAGCGAGATGCCGACCATCGCGACCAGCGCCAGCACCACGGGAATCTTGGAGATCTCGATGTACTCCGAGATCAGCTGGTCGAGGTTCGCGGCGAGGATCAGCAGCACCACGGAGAGGAAAAAGAAGAACCTGAGGTAGAAAAACAGGCCCAGCACGATGCCACAGCCGAGCACGCCGAGCAGGTAATTGCGGTTGATGCCGAGGCCTTCGAGCGTCTCGTGGGGCAGCTGGGCGAGGATCGCGGCCAGCGTGATCAAGCCGAACAGGGCCACCTCGCGCACCCTCAAGCGGGTCAGCAGGTCGTCTTTTTCGATGGTTTTCTGAAGTGCCATGTGCTTCTCCCTGGGTCCTCGCCGGGCTCTGGTGGCCCGCACCCCGGATTGTCGTAGAATTTGGGGCCATGTCCAAGGCTTTCGTGCGTGAGTCCGAGGACGACGACGAGGCACCGGAACTCCAGCCCAGCCCTCCCCCGGTGAAGAACTACATCTCGCCGGCCGGCTATGCGCGCCTCAAGGCTGAATTGAAGCAACTGGTCGAGCTCGAGCGTCCCGAGGTGGTGCGCACCGTTTCCTGGGCGGCCAAGAACGGCGATCGCTCCGAGAACGGCGACTACCTCTACGGCAAGAAGCGGCTGCGCGAAATCGACCGCCGCGTGCGCTTCCTCATCAAGCGGCTCGAAGCGGCCGAAGTCGTGAATTCCGCGGGCAGGGACGGCGACCAGATCTTCTTTGGATCTTCTATTCGAATAAAAACAAAGGCAGGCGGGGAGCGAACCGTGACCATCGTCGGCGTCGACGAGACGGACACGGCGAAGCATCGCGTCTCCTGGATCTCGCCGATTGCGAAGGCGCTCATCAAGGCGCGGGAAGGCGACAAGGTTCTCCTGAAAACCCCCGGCGGCGTCGAGGAGCTGGAAGTCCTCGAAGTGCGCTACAACCGCATCGATTAGGAAGGAGACGGTCGCATGAGCATGGCGAAGGAATTCAGGGAATTCGCGGTCAAGGGCAACGTCATGGATCTCGCGGTGGGCGTCATCATCGGCGCGGCCTTCGGCAAGATCGTCGCCTCGCTCGTCGAGGACATGGTGATGCCGATGATCGGCACGCTGATGGGCGGACTCGACTTCAGCGGCCTGGCGTTCAAGATCGGCTCGGCGACGCTCAAGTACGGCAAGTTCCTGCAGACCTGCCTCGACTTCCTGATCATCGCGTGGGCCATCTTCCTCATCGTCAAGCTGATCAACCGCCTCAAGCGCGAGGAAGAAAAACCGGCCGAGCCCAAGGCGCCGCCGAAGCAGGAGGTGCTGCTGGAAGAAATCCGCGACCTGCTAAAGAGCAAGTCCTAGCGGAAATCCCCAGCTTTCAGTACCGAGAGTTTCTTCGGGTCGATGTGCCGGCGTAGCGCTTCCCGTATTACTGCGGGTGTGAGCGCAGCGAGGCGTTTCTCGAAGTCGATGTCCCAGGCGAAAGTGCGCCCGAGGTAGAGGTAGTTCGCCAGGCGCCCGGCGATGCCGCTGTCGCGCGAACGCGCCAGCCTGCGCGCCTCGATATAGCCCTTGATGGCCGCATCGACTTCGGCATCAGTGAAGCCCTGGTCCAGTGCGCGCGCGATTTCCTCACGGATCGCGTTTTCGACCTTCTCGCGATTCTGCGGCGCGTAGATGGACGACAGCCCGAAGCTGCCCGCGGCATCCAGTGAGCCGGCGCTGAGGTAGCTGTAAGTGCTGTAGGACAGTCCTTCCTTTTCGCGCACGCGCACCTGCAGCCGCGCGCCGGAGTTGCCGCCGAGCAGGTAGTTGCCGAGGATCAGCGCCGGGAAATCCGGGTGATCGTCGCGCAGCGGCAGATTGATGCCCGCGCGCAGCACCGCGTTCGCCTTGTCCGGCGTCGCCACGGTCTGCTCCAGCGGCGCGCGCTCGAAATGGCGCGCCGGGATGCGCGCGTAGGGTGCCGGGTTCTTCCAGGCACCGAACAATTCCTCCACCAGCTTCGACAGGGCATCGGGGTCGAAATCGCCCACCGCGACGAACTGCGCGCCGGTGCCGCCGACCAGTTCGCGGTAGCAGCGCATTGCCTCCTCGAGCTGCACCGTCTTGAGCTGCGCCACGCGCTCGTCCATCGATTCGGGATAGAGCCAGTGGCCGCGCGGGTAAGGATTGAGGTGGCGCGCAAGCTGTTCGCCGGCGATTGCCGAGGGCTCGCCGCGCTGCGCCTCAGTCCCGGTCAGCGCGGCGCGCTTCAATTCCTCGAATTCGGTCGCAGGGAACGCGGGTTGCTTCAATACCTCGGCCACCAGGCGCAGCGTGTCGTCCAGTTGCGCGCGCCGCACCTCGATGGAGGCGCCGTCGGTGCCGGCCGATACCGCCGCCTTCAGCTTGTCGAAGGCGTCGCGCAGTTCCGCGCGCGTGTGCTGGCGCGAGCCGCGCAGCAGCATGCCGCTGGCGAGGCCGCAGGCGGTACCGCGGTCCATCTTCGATTTTTCATCGCCCCAGTACAGCGAGAGCTGCGCGATCACGCTGCCGCCGCGCGTCTTCTTGGGCAGCAGCGCGAGCTTGATGCCGTTGGACAACGTGCGGCGTATCACGCGCGCTTCGATGTTCTGCGGCGTCGGGTCGAAGGCTTCGCCGGCGCTGACGATCGCGCTGCCGCGGTAGGCGTCGAGTTCGGCGTTCAGATCGGGCGCCGCCCCGATCGCGACGCGCTCGGGCTTCGAAGTCGGCACGAACATGCCCAAAACGCGGTTGGCGGGCTTCAGGTAGGTATCCGCGGCGCGCTGCACGTCGGCCGTGGTTACCTTGCGCATGCGGTCGCGGTACAGGTAGAACAGCCGCCAGTCGCCCATCGCGGCGTACTCCGGCAGGGTGCGCCACAGCGAAGCGGAATCGAGCTGCGTCTTCTCGATGTCGTTCAGCAACGCGGTGCGGGAGCGCTCCACCTCCGTGTCGGTGATGGGTTCGCGCGCGGCGCCCTCCAGCGCCGCGAGCAGCGCGTCGCGCGCCGGCTCGAGCGCGCCGTCCTTGGGCACCACGGCGCCGAAACTGGCGTAACCCGGATCGCGCAGCATGCGCTCGTAGCCCCAGGCGGCGCTGGCGAGTCCCTTCTGCACCAGCGCGCGGTGCAGCCGCCCGGTGGCGCTGGTGCCGAACACCTGCGCCATCACGTCCACCGCCGGATAAGCCGGATCGGATGCCGCGGGAATGCGGTACATCGCGGACACGATCTGGACGTCGCCCGCACGGCGCAGCGTCACCGCGCGCTCGCCGTCCTGCGCCGGCTCTTCGGTATAAAGCGTTGGCAGCGCGCGGGCGGGGCGCGGGATCGGGCCAAAGTGCTTGGCCACCAGCGCGAGCGCCTGCGCCTCGTCGAACCTGCCGCCGATCGTCACGAGGGCGTTGTCGGGCTGGTACCAGGTGCGGTAGAAGGCCTGCAGGCGCTCGATCGGCACCATTTCGATGTCGGAGCGCAGGCCGATGGTCGGGAAGCCGTAATTGTGGGCGGCGAACACCAGGCGCGTCATGCGCTGCGAGAGCACGCCGTGCGGGCTGTTCTCGCCCATTTCGAATTCGTTGCGCACCACGGACATCTCGCTGTCGAGGTCCGACTTGCGAACCTGCGAATTGATCATCCGGTCGGCTTCCATGCCGAGCGCCCAGTCGAGGTTGTCCACGTCCGGTGCAAAGGTCTCGAAGTAGGTGGTGCGGTCGTTGGAGGTGGTGCCGTTGTAGCGGGCGCCGCGCTTGCTGAGTTCGGCCTTGATGTCGCCCAGGCGCGCCGTGCCCTTGAACAGCATGTGCTCGAGCAGGTGCGCCATGCCCTTTTCGCCGTAGCCCTCGTGGCGCGAGCCGACGAAGTAGGTGATGTGCACGCCCACCGTGCTCGCGCCCGCATCGGGAACGGTGAGAATGCGCAGGCCGTTGGCGAGGCGGTATTCCGTCACGCCTTCGATCGACGCGACCTTTTGCGGGAATTCACTTGCATGAATCAGTCCCGCAAACAGAAAAATGACAAAGAAAAATCTCATCAGGGAAGTCCTAGAACAGTCGGTCGATAATATGCAGCGCCACCAAGCCTGCGACGATCGTAACGAAGGTGGCGCGGAAACGCCATGCCACCGTGATCGCGACGATCCCCGCGAGCAGGCGTTCGTTGCCCAGCGCGAGGCTTAGGACACCCTTTTGCAGCATCAGTTCCGGCGCCCAGATCGCGGTCAGCACCGCTGCCGGCACGTAGTGCAGGGCGCGGCGCAGCAGCGCGGGCAGTTTGACGTGCTCCGGCAGCAGCAGGAACGAGGCGCGCTGGGCGAAGGTCGCCACGCTCATGCCGAGAACGATGAGCCAGAGATTCATTTTTTCTGCGTCTCTAAAAGTCTCTCAAATAAAACCCCGGCAGCAATCCCCACCACTGCCGCCAGCGCAAGACCCAGGCGCAGCGGCAGGCCGTGCGCAAGCACCGCGGTGACGCCCGCGCTGACGGCCGCGACCACCATCAGCCTGTCGCGCAGCAGCGGGATGGTCATGGCGATGAAAGCGAGCGGCGCGGCGAAATCCAGCTTCCAGGCCGCCGGCAGCTGGTTGCCGAGCAGCAGGCCGGCGGCGACGGTCGCCTGCCAGCAGATCCAGACCGGGATCGCGATGCCGACGAAGTATTCGAATTTGCCGGGTGCATCCGGGCGCGTGCCGAAGCGCTGCAGGAACAGCGCATAGGGATTGTCGACCAGCGTGTACGACACGATCAGGCGGCGCGCGAGCGATTCGCCCGCGAAATAAGGGCGGATCGAGGCGCTGTACATGAACAGGCGCAGATTGACGACAAAGGCCGCCAGCACGATGACCATCGCCGGCGCGCCCTCCGCGACCAGCTGCACGGCGGCGAGCATCGCGGCGCCGGCGTAGACCAGCACCGACATCGCCATCGCCTCGAGCGGCGCGATGCCGGCCGCGGCCATCGCCACCCCCGTGACGAGGCCGAACGGCACTATCGCGATCAGCAGCGACAGGCCCGCGCGCAACCCGGCGTTGAATTCAGTGCGCGCGCGCGGCAATTGCTGGGTTTACCCCTTCAGGGCGGGCTTGTGGTGGCCGGACTTGCCGCGCTGTTCGTGCAGGCACTTGCCGAGTTCTTCGCCGCGCTTGCCAGTGCAGGCTTCGTGCGCCTTCTGGCGCTCGTCCATGCGCTGGCTCATGCGCGCGTGGCGCTCTTTCGCGCCCGCCTGGCACCTGGCCGGGTCCGGCGCCTTGGCGCACATGGATTCGGTCATGCAGGCGCGCCGGTCCGGCTTGTCCTTGCAGGCTTCGTGCGCGGCCTTCATGTGTTCGCGCATTTCCTTGCGATGCTCGCCCCTGCCGTCCGCGGGCGGGGTTTGCGCGTCGGCCATCACGGCCGCGAGCGAGAAACAGACTGCTGCAAGAGCGGGTACGAATCGGTTCATTTCAGTCTCCTACCAGTGAAGTTGACTGGAAGAGGCTACCGGCCCGCCCTGTAGCGCGCTGTGAGCATTTGTATCAGTGTGTAACGCCGCTCAGACTTGCTTCACGTGAGGGAACAGGCCGTTAACCGGCCTGTTTTAACATCGTCGCGCCGTCGGAAACCTCGAATTTGCCCGGTCCTTCGATGTTCACCGTCGTGATCTTGCCGTCGTCCACGAGCATCGAGAAACGCTGCGTGCGCAGGCCCATGCCGCGGGCGTTGAGATCCAGGCCGAGGCCCAGCGCCTTGGTCCAGGCCGCGCTGCCGTCGCCCAGGAAGCGGATCTTGCCGATCGCCTTGAAATCCCGGCCCCAGTGCGCCATCACGAACGCGTCGTTGGTCGCCACGCACCACACTTCGCTCACGCCCTTGGCCTTCAGCCCGGCCAGGTTCTCGAGGAAGCTCGGCACGTGCTTGGCCGAGCAGGTCGGCGTAAACGCTCCCGGCAGCCCGAACACTGCAATCTTCTTCCCCTTCGACGCCTCAACCACATCCACTTCCTTGGGCGCCATCGCGCATTGCGTGCCTGAATCAAACTCGGTGGATTCCATCAGCACGCCGTCGGGCAGTAGGTCGCCGGCTTTGATTGTCATGATTCCTTCTCCTCAGTAGGGGTCTTGCAGGGGAAACCGATGATACCGCAGCCTAGCTAATCTCCACAGGCGCTAGCTGCTGCCGCATGGAGCCTCTACCGGTGCTGGTGAGGCCGCACCTCCGGCGCGGGATTGCGCCAATCCGGGCCTCCGCAATTAAATCAGTCTTGACGAGACCTGCCTGCTCCGATTTAATAACTATTATTAATTGTTAGGAGGCTCACCATGCCCACCAGTGTCGCCCTCAGCACCCATTTCGAGAGCTTTATCCAGGAACAGGTCAAATCGGGGCGGTACAACAATGCCAGTGAGGTGGTTCGCGCCGCGTTGCGCTTGCTGGAGGATCAGCAGGCTCGCGCACGGATGCAGCATGAGGAAATGCGCGCGGCGATTGCGGCGGGGCTGTCGAGCGGTCCGGGCCAAAGTGCCGATGCCGTGTTTGATCGCCTTGAGACGAAGTATCGCAAGCTCACCGGCAAGCGCGCTGCGTAATGCGCGTTACGGTGTCTCCGCTCGCCGAGCGGGATCTGGAAGCGATCGGCGACTACATCGCCGAGGACAATCCTTCGCGAGCCCTGAGTTTCGTTGCCGAGTTGCGTGCCCAATGCGCCAAGATTGCCAAAGCGCCGCAGGCCTACCGCGCGCGGCCGGACCTGGCCGAGGGACTGCGCTCGTGTGCGCACGGTAACTACGTGATCTTCTTCATCGCCACGAAGGCCCGACTGACAATCGTGCGCGTGCTGCATGGGGCGATGGATATCCCGGCAAACTTTCTCGATAGTAAATAAAGTCAGAGTGAATTTACCTGGAAATTGACTCTGGTCCTATTGATTTTTAAGCCCCATTTTTCAACGCTTGCTCAATAACACCTGCAACGGTGTCCTTGGCAATTCCGCGCTGTTTGCAGTAACGCGACTCAATCCTCATGCGCTAGCTTGATTGAAGCGCCGCACGTCTTCCGCGCTCGACGTCGATGCCGATGAGAAGAATCAGGCCGACGACAAAGTAGACGCCGACGGAGAGGATGCCGAGACGGTGGTTGCCTTCGAAAATCCAGGTGACGGCGCCGTAGGTGAGGGGGCCGAAGATGGAGGCGGCTTTGACGGCGAGGCCCCAGAGGCCGAAGAATTCGGCATTGCGATCCGGGGGCGAGAGATAGCCGACGATGGCACGGCCGGCGGCCTGCGACGAGCCCATGCAAAGGCCGGCGAGGTTGGCGGCGACCCAGAACAGCGCGACGCCCTGCGCGAGGTAGGCGAGGCCGATCATGATGATCCAGCCGACGAGCACGAGTTGCATGGCGCGCACGTGGCCGATCGCGTCCTGAAGGTAGCCGAAGCTGAAGGCGCCGATCGCGGCGGTGATGTTGACGACCAGGATGAGGATGATGGTGTCGACGAAAGTGAATTTCATCGCCTCGGTGGCGTAGATCGCGGCGAGCGCGATCACCGCCATGATGCCCGCCTGGTAGAACAGGATGCACACCAGGAAGCGTCGCAGGTCCTGGAAGCGCGCAGCCTGGCGCAGGGTCTGCATCACGCGCTGCCAGGGACGCGCGAGTTCGCGGTGCGGCCGGGCGCGCTCCCTGAGGATCAGGAAGGTGGGCGTTGCGCAAAGCGCAAACACGACCGCGGTGATCAGCATCGTAACCGGTACGAACTGGCTTGCCGTTTGGCCGTTTTTTTCAGAAATCAAAATATAAGCAAGGCTGATGCCCAGGGAAACCAGTCCGCCCAGGTAGCCGAAGGCCCAGCCCCAGCCCGAGACGCGGCCCATGGCTTTCGAATCGGCGAGCTCGGTGAGGAAGGCGGCGATGAGGTTCTCGCCGGTGGCGAAGAAGAAGTTGGAGAGGATGACCAGGGCCAGTGCGAAGAGCACGCCTCCCGGGGTTACAAAAAACATCAATCCTGTAAAAAACACGCACCCGACCGTCGCCATGAGGAGCAGCTTTTTCTTGGCGGCGTGGGCGTCGGCCCAGGCGCCCACCAGCGGCGCGCTGAGCAGGACGGCGAGATAGGAGACCGACAGCGCCGCAGTCCAGGCGAAGGTCGCCCAGGGAGCCTTGCCGGCCACGCCGGCGACGAAGAACGCGCTGAACACGGCGGTGATGACCACCGTGGTGTAGCCCGAGTTGGCGAAGTCGTACATGCTCCAGGCCCAGACTTCGCGCAGCCTGACATCCTGAGCAAGAGAGCGTGAAGCTGGCGTACTCATGCAGCGATAGTATGCCTGCTCAGGCATAATCCCAAGGATATGGCCGTCGTCGACCCCAAAGCAGCGCTGGATCCCAAAGGGAGCGAGCAACGCCTGACCATCGCCGATCTGCTCGACTGGCTGGTCGCCGACAAGATGGTCGAGGCGGCCGAAGCCGACAAGATGAAGAAAGAGCGCCGCTACTACCGCGGCACGCAGCATCCGCTTTCGATCATCGCCGACCAGAAGTGGAAGAGCGCCGCGCCGCCGCATGCGCTGCTCGCGCTCGAGCCGCTCACCGAATGGCTCGCCAAGCGCGTCGGCATGGAGTACCGCCACATCGATCCGCTCAAGATCGACTTCAGCTCGGTCACCGAGGTGATGTCCTCGACCTACGCGACGCGCTTCAAAATCCTGCCGATCGCGGTCACCAGCAAGGAGGCGGTGATCGCGGTGAGCGACCCCTTCATCCGCGAGTGGGAGAAGGAGCTACAGCGCATCATCAAGCTCGAAATCAAGCGCGTCATCGCCAACCCGGTGGATATCGAACGCTACCAGGTCGAGTTCTACAACCTCGCCAGGTCGATGAAGGGCGCCGCCAAGGGCGTGAGCGGCGGCTCGGGCCTGAGCAATTTCGAGCAACTGGTCGAATTGGGCTCGGGCAACAAGCAGTTCGACGCCAACGACGCGCACATCGTCAAGGTGGTGGACTGGCTCTGGAGCTATGCCTTCGAGCAGCGCGCGAGCGACATCCACGTCGAGCCGCGGCGCGAGTTCGGCATCGTGCGCTTCCGCATCGACGGCGTGCTGCACCAGGTCTACCAGATCCCTTCATCGGTGCTCGCGGCGATGACCAGCCGCATCAAGATCCTTTCGCGCATGGACGTGGTGGAGAAGCGCCGGCCGCAGGACGGCCGCATCAAGACGCGCACGCTGGCGGGCGAGGAGGTCGAGCTGCGCCTCTCGACGCTGCCCACCGCCTTCGGCGAGAAAATGGTGATGCGGATTTTCGACCCCGAAGTGCTGGTGCGCGACTTCAAGGAACTCGGTTTCTCCGAGGAAGACAGCCTGCGCTGGAAAGACATGACCGAGAAGCCCAACGGCATCGTGCTGGTCACGGGGCCGACAGGATCGGGGAAAACCACCACGCTGTATTCGACGCTGAAGCAGCTCGCGACGCCGGAAGTGAACGTCTGCACCATCGAGGACCCGATTGAGATGGTCGAAGGCTCCTTCAACCAGATGCAGGTGACCAACGCGATCGATCTCGGTTTCGCCGAGGGCTTGCGCGCGCTGATGCGCCAGGACCCCGACATCATCATGGTGGGCGAGATCCGCGACCTCGAGACCGCCGAAATGGCGGTGCAGGCGGCGCTCACCGGGCACCTCGTGCTCTCCACGCTGCACACCAATGACGCGCCCAGCGCGGTGACGCGCCTGCTCGAGCTCGGCATCAAGCCCTACTTGCTGGTGGCGACCCTCAACGGCATCATGGCGCAGCGCCTGGTGCGCATCCTGTGCCCGCACTGCAAACAGAAAATCGACCTGCACCGCGTCGAGGACGTGCACGCCTGGGAAGGCCTCGTCTCGCCGTGGAAGGCAAACCGGCCGATATCGATCTACAGGCCGGTGGGCTGCCTCGAGTGCCGCATGACCGGCTTCGCCGGGCGCGTCGGCATTTACGAAACGCTGATGTGCACGCGGGGCGTCAAGGAGATCATCGGCGCCGGCGCGGACCTGGCGAAAATCCGCGACCAGGCGTTCCGCGACGGCATGAAGCCGCTGCGCATCAGCGGCGCGATGAAGGTGGCCGCGGGCTTCACCACCATCGAGGAAGTGATCAAGACCGCGCCGCCGGCGATGGAAGTGGCGGACTAGCAGCGTGGCCTGGTCGCCGCTGGTCGAGGCGCTGCTGCTGTTGATCGGCGGGCTGGTGCTGGGTGGCGTGTGGATCGGCGCGCGGCGCCGCGACCGGCGCGCCACCGCGGCGCTGCGCCAGTCCGAGGAACGCTTTCGCCACCTGACCTCGCTCTCGGCGGACTGGTTCTGGGAGACCGGCGCCGAGCACCGCATCAGCTGGCTCTCGGGCGGGCCCGCGGTGGTGGCCCTCTTCGGTGGCGAGATGGTGCACGGCAAGCGGCTCTGGGACGTGCCCGGCGTCGAAGTCGAGCCGCGCGCGCTGGTGGAGCACTTCACGCGCCTGCAGCAGCTCGACGCGCAGCTGCCGTTCTTCGATTTCGTCATCTCCAGGACCGACACTGGCGCACAGCGCACCCACGCGGTCACCGGCAAGCCGCGCTATGACGCCGCCGGCCGCTTTCTCGGCTACCGCGGCATCGGCCAGGACATCACCGAGAAGCGGCGTGCCGAGCGCGCGCTCGCCGAAGCCAAGGAACGGCTGCAGCTTGCGCTGGAGGGCTCGAGCGCGACCCTGTGGGACACCGACCTGCGCACAGGGGAGGTCTACCTGAGCGAGGGTTGGGCCGAGTTCCTCGGCCAGCCGCGCGGCGGCACGCGCACCAGCGTGGAGGAACTCGCGAAAATCGTCCATCCGGAGGACATCGAGCGCATCCGGCAGGTGCAGCTGGACACGATCAAGGGCAAGAGCGCGGCGTACTCGGAAGAGCACCGCGTGCGCACGGCGGCGGGAATCTGGAAATGGGTGCTCTCGCGCGGCAAGGTCGTCGAGCGCGACGCAGGCACCGGGCGCGCGCTGCGTGTGGCCGGCACCAACCTCGATGTCACCGAGCGCAAGCGCGCGGAGCAGGCGACGCGGGAGGCGCAGGAACGCTATCGCTCGCTGGTCGAACTCGCGCCCGACGGCGTGGTGGTGACCTCGGGCAACCTGATCGAGTACGCCAACCCGGCCGCGGTGCGCATCCTGCGGGCGGGCAACGCGCGGCGGCTGCTGGGCATGAAGACCGAGGACTTCATCCATCCCGATCAGCGGGCACGCTACCTGGAACGCCGCGCCTATCTCGAGGCGGGTCCCGGCACCACCGCGGTCGAGGAGCGCACGCTGCGCTGCTGCGACGGCAGCGATGTGGTGGTCGAGGTCGCTGGCGTCTCGTTCCTCGAGCGCGGCCGGCTGGTGGTGCAGGCGGTGATGCGCGACGTGAGCGAGCAGCGCAAGGCGCGCGCGTCGCTGGCCGAGCGCGAGAAGCGCTTCCGCGACGTGCTGGAAGCCTCCGGCGAGTACGTTTGGGAGACCGATATCGCGTGGCGCTATACCTTCCTTTCCGAGCGCATCGAAGCGGTGCTCGGTCACCCGCGGCATGAGGTCATCGGCCGCACGCCCCGCGAATTCATGCCGCTGGGCGAGGCGCAAGCGATGGAGGACTGGTTCGCACAGCGCGTCAAGCGCGGCGAGGGCTTTCGCGAACTGGTGCACCGCTCGCTCACCAAGTCGGGCGGCGTGATCTGGCAGTCGGTCACTGGCGTACCGGTGTACGATGGTGCCGGCAAGCTCGTCGGCTACCGCGGCACCGGCGCCGACATCACGGCGCGCAAGCAGGCCGAGGAGCGCATCCGGTACCTCGCCACGCGCGACGCGCTGACCGGCCTGCCCAACCGCGCGCTGCTCTCGGACCGCGCCGACCAGGCGGTGCTGGCTGCGGCGCGCAGCCGCGGCAGCCTGGCGCTGCTGTTCCTCGATCTCGACCGCTTCAAGCTGGTCAACGAATCGCTCGGCCACGCCGCGGGCGACGCGCTGCTGCGCGCGGTCGCCGAGCGACTCGGCACGACGCTGCGGCGCGACGATACCCTCGCGCGCATTGGCGGCGACGAATTCGTGCTGCTTTGGAACGGCCTGAAGAGCTCGCAGGACGCCGCCACGCCGGCACAGCGCGCGCTCGCGATCCTTTCGCGCCCCTTCACCATCGACGGGCGCATGCTGAGCATCACCGCTTCGATCGGCATCAGCGTCTATCCGGACGATGGCCGCGATTTCGGCGAGCTGCTGAAGAACGCCGATACCGCCGCCAACCACGCCAAGGAAACCGGGCGCAACAGCTTCCGCTTCTTCTCCCCCGAGCTCAATGCGCGCGCGGTGAAGCGCCTTGAAATGGAAAACGACTTGCGGCACGCCCTGGCGCGTGGCGAGCTGCTGCTGCATTGGCAGCCCGTCGTTTCGAGCGCCCCGGGGCGCGCCGGGCAGCTGGCCGGAGCCGAGGTGCTGCTGCGCTGGCAGCATCCGCAGCAGGGCATGCTGATGCCCGACAGTTTCATCCCGGTGGCGGAGGACTGCGGCCTGATCCGGCCGCTGGGCCAGTGGACCATGGAACGGGCCGTTTCCCAGATCGGCGCGTGGCGCCGTGGGAGGGTGGGTGCCGAAAAGCTCTGGTTTGCACTGAATGTTTCCGCGCAGGAACTGTCGCAAGGCGAGGCCTACGTCGCGCAGCTCGCCGAGGCGCTTGCCGCCAACAAGGTGCCCGGCCGCTGCATCGAGCTGGAAATCACCGAGCGCACCCTGATGTCGCAACTGGCGCAGAACGTCGAGACGCTGCGCAAGCTCGGCCGGCTCGGCGTGCGCGTCGCGATCGACGATTTCGGCACCGGCTATTCGAGCCTCGCCTACCTGCGCCAGCTGCCGATCGACAAGCTGAAAATCGACCGCTCGTTCCTGCGCGAGCTCGATGCCCACCCGCACGACATCACCATCGTGCAGACCATCGCGGCGATGGCGATGGCGCTCGGCCTGCGCATCGCCGCCGAGGGCGTGGAAAGCGCGGCGCAGCTCGCCAGGCTTCAGGCGATCGGCTGCGACGAATGGCAGGGACACCATTTCAGCGCGTCGCTCGATGCGGCCGACTTTGAACGCCTTTTCAAGAACAAGATCGCCTTGACCGGATAGGAAATGGCCGGATAGGAAATGACCCAAACGTTCAAGTACATCGTGCCGGTGGCGGAGACGCACTGGAAGTTTCCCGCCAGCGGCGAGGTCGCGTTCACCTGGGACTACGACGCGCGCTCGGAAGACCTGCTCAAGCTCTATTCCAAGGGCAAGCAGGAGCAGTGGGACGCCGAGAAGCGCATCGACTGGAGCCTGCCGGTCGATCCCGAAGACCCGATGCAGATGGACGACCAGGTGGTGCCGCTCTTCGGCACCGCGCTGTGGAAAAAACTCTCGGCGAAGCAGCAGGCCGACCTGCGCTACCACAGCCAGGTGTTCAACCTGTCGCAATTCCTGCACGGCGAGCAGGGCGCGCTCATCTGCGCGGCGCGCATCGTGCAGGACGCGCCGCGCATCGAATCGAAGTTCTACGCCGCCACGCAGGTGATGGACGAAGCGCGGCACGTCGAGGCCTACCGCAGGCTGCTGACCGAGAAATTCCGCTTCGTGTATCCGATATCAAAACCGCTCAAGACGCTGCTCGAGCAGGCGCTGAACGACCCGCGCTGGGACTTCACCTACCTTGGCATGCAGGTGCTGATCGAGGGGCTGGCGCTGGTCGCGTTCCAGCGCATTCGCGACTACTCGAAGAACGCGCTGTGCGCCTCGGTGAACGCCTACGTGATGCAGGACGAGGCGCGCCACGTCGCGTTCGGGCGCCTGGCATTGCGCGACTACTATCCGGAGCTCACCGATGCCGAGCGGCGCGAGCGCGAAGAGTTCGTCATCGAGGGCTGCTACCACTTGCGCGACCGTTTCAATTCGCCGGAGATGTGGGAGCGGCTCGACATGGACTGGAAGGAAGTCGGGCCGGTACTCGACCAGGCGGAGGGGCAGATTCGCTTCCGCAAGCGCCTTTTCAGCCGCATCGTGCCCACGGTGCGAGACATCGGGCTCTGGAGCGACAAGGTGCAAAGGGCGTTCACAGATCTGGGTGGAATGCAGTACGCCAACACGAATGCCCAGGAGATGCTGGACAATGATGCGAAGGTGGCGGAGGAATTTGACCGGAAAATGTTGGAAGGTTTTGCCGTAACTCCCAAGTGATCGACACCACCCCGCACATCATCACCTCGCTGCTGGCGATGGGGATGGCGCTCGCCTTCATCATCGCCGACCGCAGCTCGCCCACCAGCCGCGCGCTGGCGCTGTTTCTGGTGTCGCTCGGCCTGGCGATCGGCGTCGGCTCGCAGATCGCCTATCCGCTGCACTATCGCGGCGTCATTGCGGCCTGGGACGGCCTGTTCGCGATTCCCGAGGCGATGGCGTTCTTTTTCGCCTGCGAGTGGATCCTGCGGGTGCGGCGCACGGTGCCTGCGGCGGGGCTGAAGACCCGCAGTGCCGACGCGATGCTGCGCATCG